>NZ_LOSX01000011.1:0-293515 GCF_001521985.1 Burkholderia sp. RF4-BP95
TCACGACGGTGCAGGACGTCGCGCAGACGGTGCTGTTCCTGTCGGCGTTCCCGAGCGCCGCGCTCACGGGCCAGTCGTTCATCGTCAGCCACGGCTGGTTCATGCAGTAACGTCCTCGCCTCCCTGACGGGAGGCGATTCCCGCATCACGTCCATTCTCACGACTCACGATGGCGTACCGTCGAGCGACGGCACGCCATCCGTCTCCGCCGTCCACGGCGGGATTTCTCGGAGCAACTGATGAAACCGCACGCGCGTACAGAAAAGCAGGCCGTCGATGCGGCGGACCTGCATCACGAAGCCGGCGCGCCGGCCGCTGCGCGGTCGCTGCCTTACGAAACGATCGCGCTCGTCCTGCAGGGCGGCGGCGCGCTCGGCGCGTATCAGGCCGGCGTGTTCGAGGGCCTGCACGAAGCGGGCATTCCGCTCGACTGGATCGCCGGCATCTCGATCGGCGCGCTCAACACCGCGCTGATCGCCGGCAATGCGCCCGAACATCGCGTCGAGCGGCTGCGCGAATTCTGGGAAACGATCTGCCAGCCGGCGTTCTTTCCCGCGATTCCGGCCGCGTTCGAGTTCGCGCTGTTCAACAGCATCGATCAGATCCGCACGTTCTTCACCGCGTCGCAGGCCGCGAGCGCGATGATGCAGGGCCAGCAGGGCTTCTTCGTGCCGCGCTTCCCGCCGCCGCTGCCGGGCGTGTCCGATCATCCGGAAAAGATCAGCTGGTACGACACGTCGCAGCTGCGCGCGACGCTGCTCAAGCTGTGCGATTTCGACCGGATCAACTCGGGCGAGACGCGCGTATCGGTCGGTGCGGTCAACGTCGGCACCGGCAACTTCGTGTACTTCGACAACTCGCGCATCCGCCTCGAGCCCGAGCACTTCATGGCGTCCGGCGCGCTGCCGCCCGCGTTCCCGCCCGTCGAGATCGACGGCGAGTATTACTGGGACGGCGGCGTCGTGTCGAACACGCCGCTGATGGAAGTGCTGCGCGCGCGTCCGCGGCGCGACACGCTCGCGTTCCAGGTCGACCTGTGGAGCGCACGCGGGCCGCTGCCGCGCACGATGGCCGACGTCGCGGAACGTACGAAGGACGTGCAGTATTCGAGCCGCACGCGCTTCGTCACCGACACGCTGCAGCGCGAACAGCGCTACCGCAACGTGCTACGCCACGTGCTCGAGCAGGTGCCGGAAGAGCAGCGCAAGAACGATCCGTGGTGCGTCGAGGCCGAAGCGATGTCGAGCGGGAAGAAGTACAACATCCAGCACCTGATCTATCAGCAGAAGGCGTACGAGCACCACTACAAGGACTATCAGTTCGGTCTGTCGACGATGCGCGACCACTGGAGCGCGGGGCTCGATGACATCCGCAAGACGCTCGCGGTCAAGGACGGCCTCGCGCTGCCCACCAACGACGCGGGCTTCGTCACGCACGACATTCACCGCCGCCGGTAATGCCGCGTGCGGCGGACCGGCGCGCTGCCTGCGTCGGTCCGTCCTCCTTTCCGATTCGACATGCCGATTTTCATTGCGCTGTTCGCGCTCATCGCCCTGGGATGGGGCGCGGTTCACCTGTTTCACGTCATCGCCGCGCAGTTCGGCCAGCCGGTCGCGATCGCGGCCGCCGTGCTCGCCGCCGCGATCCTGATCGCGCTGGTCGCGTGGTGGATCAAGCGTCGCCGTGACATCGCACCGAACACGAAGGAACAAGGCTGGACCCACATCGTGCATCGCGCGTGGGGCGAGGTGCGCGTGTCCGCGACGCAGGGGCTGCTGTGGCTGTCGCATGACGGCGCGGACGGCCGCTATACGTTGTCGCAGCTCGACGGCTGCGAAGCCGCGCCGATCGATGGCCGCTGGCATCTGGTCGTGCGCGTGCGCGACGCCGTACGCGGCGAATGGAAGCTGCCGATGATGGACAAGCGCGATGCGCAGCGCTGGGCGCGCGTGCTGATGCTCGCGCGGGACAACCGGCTGTGACGTGTCACGGCCACGTGCCGACGCCTGACGCCCGACGAACCGGAATGCCGCTGGCCGCTTCCTAGCGCGCGCCGAGCGCCCATAACGCGTCGAGCACGTGCTGGGTCGACCGCTCGACCGGGCCGGCCCGATGGGCGATGCCCAGTTCGCGCCACAACGCCGGACGCAGCGGCCGCATGACGATGCGTGCGTCCGGCAACGGGGCGCCCGCCTCGTGCGGCAGCAGCGTCGCGCCGTAGCCCGCGGCGACCAGACTCTTGATCGCATCGTTGTAGTTGAGTTCGATGCGCGGCTCGGGGCGGTGGCCACCGAGCGCGAACCATTCCGTCGTGAGCCGCGACAGGCGGGTGGTCGCATCGTTGAGAATCAGCGGACGCGCGGCCAGATAGGCCGGCGTCACACGCGCCGGCAGCCGCCAGTCCGCGGGCAGAAAGGCGAGCACCGGATCGCGCCGCCACGCGCGGATCGACAGCCCCGCGACCGCCGGCTGCGGCAGCGCCACCAGGCCGACGTCGAGCGTGCCCTGCGCGATGCGCGCCAGCGTGTCGTGCGACGTGAGTACCGCGATCTGGACATCGATGTCCGGATGCCGCTCGCGCAGCCGGGCCACCGCCTGCGGCAACAGATGAGCGATCGCGCCGGTCGATGCGCCGAGACGCACCCGCCCGGTCAGCCCCTGCACTTGTCGCTCCACGTCGTCGAGGGTCGACTCGACCTCGGCCAGCAGACGGCGCGCCCGCTCCACCAGCACGGCACCGATGGTCGACGGCTGCACGTTGCCGCGCGTGCGCGACAGCAACGGCGCACCGATGCGGCTTTCGAGTTCGGCAACATGCAGGCTGACCGTCGGCGGCGCGAGATGAAGCAGTTGCGCGGCGGCCACGAAGGATCCCTGGTCGGCGATCGCGACCAGCGTACGCAGTCGATCCAGACTGATCTCGCGCATTTCCACCTCTCGTTCAGGAAATCTGAATCTCGCAATCAGGAAATTCAACTTTTCCTATTCTAGGCGTTCGATGGACGATATGGCTTTCCCGACGTCCGAAGCGAGGAACGCGACCATCATGAGCCTCTCCACTGTCTACATCGACGGCGACCAAGGTACGACCGGACTGCAGATCCACGAGCGCCTGCGGGATCGCACCGACCTGCGGCTCGTCACGCTGCCCGATGCCGAGCGCAAGAACCCCGCGCGGCGCGCCGAGGCGATCAATGCATCCGACATCGCGATTCTGTGCCTGCCGGACGCCGCCGCGCGCGAAGCGGTCGGCTTCATCCGGAATCCGGCGGTACGCGTGATCGACGCGAGCTCGGCCCATCGCACCGATCCGGAATGGGTCTACGGCTTTCCCGAGATGATCGACGGACATGCGCAGACGATCGCGCACGCGCGGCGCGTCACCAATCCGGGCTGCTATCCGACGGGCGCGATCGGCCTGCTCGGGCCGCTGCAACGAGCCGGCCTGCTTCCGCGCGACTATCCGGTGAGCATCCATGCCGTGTCCGGTTACTCGGGCGGCGGCCGGGCCGCCGTCGACGAATTCGAATCGAACGGAGCCGCACGCACGAAACCGCTGCAGGTCTATGGCCTCGCGCTTGCGCACAAGCACGCGCCCGAAATCCAGCTGCACGCCGGGCTCGCGCATCGTCCGCTGTTCGTGCCGGCCTATGGCGCCTATCGGCAAGGCATCGTGCTGACCGTGCCGATCGAGTTGCGCCTGCTCCCGGCAGGCGTGACCGGTGAGTCGCTGCATGCGTGTCTCGCGCACCATTACGCCGGCGCGCGCCACGTCGAGGTCACTCCGCTCGCGGATACGCGCACGATCACGCATCTCGATCCGCAAGCGTTGAACGGTACGAACGACCTGCGGCTCAGCGTGTTCGTGAATGCCGAGCACGGTCAGGTGCTGCTGTCCGCCGTATTCGACAATCTCGGCAAAGGGGCATCCGGCGCGGCCGTGCAGAATCTCGACCTGATGCTCGGTGCGGCGAGCGCGGCGAGCACATCGAAGGCGGCGTGAGCCGCGGGCGGGCGTCATCATTGGCCGGTCCGGCGCATCGCGGCCGCCGGTGCGCGCGACACGCTACCGGATCGCGACGCGGTTGCGAGCCAACGACGGGCGTCCGCCAACACTTTCACATGCCCCCGTAAAAGCTCACCTTTGGCCGATTTCAGGCCGCATCGTCCCCCGCTGCGGCGTTCAACCCGGCAAGCGCCTCCGCGAGAAAATCGACGCACACGCGCACTTTCGCCGAAGCCGCGACGCGTTCCGGATACACCGCCCAGATGTTCGCAGGCTGAATGACGTCCGGCAGCACGCGACGAAGCGCGCCGCGTTCGATCAGCGGCCCCGCTTCCCAGATCGAGCGCAGCACGATCCCGCGCCCGGCCAGCGCCCATTGCACGGCCACCTCGCCGTGGTTCGTCGACAGCGCGCCGCCGACCTTCACCGTTGCCGTTTCGCCGCGCAGGTTCAGCCGCCAGACGCCGAACGGATGGTCGCGCTCCTTGATCGCGAGGCAGTCGTGCGATGCGAGATCCGCGAGCGTGCGCGGCGTGCCGCGCCGTGCGAGATAGTCGGGCGACGCGCACAGCACGCGATAGTTCGCGGCAAGGCGGCGCGCGATCAGGTGATCGGCGATCTCGTCGCCGATGCGCACGTCGAGGTCGTAGCCTTCGCCCGCGACGTCGACGAGCCGGTCGAACAGATCGAGCCGCACGTTCAGCTGCGGATAGCGCGCGGAGAAGTCGAGCAACGCCGGCGCGACGACATGACGGCCGAAACCGAAGCTGCTCGAGATGCGCAGCGTGCCGCGCGGCACCGTGCGCGTGGTCGACACGTCCTCGACGAGATGATCGACGTCGTCGAGAATCTTCTCGGCACGCGCGAACACGCGTTCGCCGGCCTCCGTGACCGTCACGCGGCGCGTCGAGCGATGCAGCAGCCGCGTGCCGAGCTGCGCCTCGAGCAGCGCGATGCGCTTGCTCACATAGGCGGGCGAGACCGCGAGCTGCTCGGCCGCCGCGCTGAAGCTCGTCAGACGGACGACCAGGCTGAAGACGCGCAGGTCGTCGAGATTCGGTGATTTATTCACGATTCGTGGAAAGTCGATTAACCTTTCGCACGATTTTAATCTGAATGGAAATAAATAAAATGGCGTCGTGTTCCGCTGCGCACGCTGCCGGCGGCCCGACCAGCCAAGGAGGCTTGCATGAGCGACAAGACGTACAAGATTGCCGTCATCCCCGGTGACGGCATCGGCCGTGAAGTGATGCCCGAAGGCCTGCGCGCGCTCGACGCCGTGACGGCGCGCTTCGGCATCCGTTTCCAGTTCGAGCAGATCGATTGGGCGAGCTGCGACTACTACGCGCAGCACGGCAAGATGATGCCGGACGACTGGAAGGCCCGGCTGTCGGGCATGGACGCGATCCTGTTCGGCGCGGTCGGCTGGCCCGCGACGGTGCCCGATCACATTTCGCTGTGGGGTTCGCTGCTGAAATTCCGCCGCGAATTCGACCAGTACATCAACCTGCGGCCCGCGCGCCTGTTCGACGGCGTGCCGTCACCGCTCGCCGGCCGCAAAGCGGGCGACATCGACTTCATGATCGTGCGCGAGAACACCGAAGGCGAATATTCGTCGGTCGGCGGCACGATGTTCGAAGGCACCGACCGCGAAGTGGTGATGCAGCAGTCGATCTTCACGCGTCACGGCACGGAGCGCGTGCTGAAGTTCGCATTCGAGCTCGCGCAGCGCCGCGCGAAGCGCCTGACCGTCGCGACGAAGAGCAACGGCATCGCGATCAGCATGCCGTGGTGGGACGCGCGCGCGGCCGAGATGGGCGAACGCTATCCCGAGATCGCCGTCGACAAGCAGCACATCGACATCCTGTGCGCGCGCTTCGTGCTGCAGCCCGACCGCTTCGACGTCGTCGTCGCGTCGAATCTGTTCGGCGACATCCTGTCCGACCTCGGGCCGGCCTGCACGGGCACGATCGGCATCGCGCCGTCTGCGAACCTGAACCCGGACCGCACGTTTCCATCGCTGTTCGAACCGGTGCACGGCTCCGCACCGGACATCGCGGGCCAGTACATCGCGAATCCGATCGCGATGATCTGGTCGGCGGCGATGATGCTCGACTTCCTCGGCAACGGCGCGGGCCGCGAACGCGAGGCGCACGATGCGATCGTCGCGGCGATCGAGGACGTGCTGCGCACCGGGCCGCGCACGCGCGATCTCGGCGGCCATGCGGGGACGCAGGAAGTGGGAGAGGCCATCGCGGTGCGGATCGCCGGCTGACGGAACGATCCGAAGGCGCGCGGCTCGGAAGGGTTCGATCGATGTCGTGCTCAATGGTGAGCAGCACGACTGACTGCCGCGCACCTTCGTCGATTCCGACGCGCGCGCCTGGAGGCGTGCGTGTCGATGTCGAACGGTGAGCAACGCGATTCGGCGGCACGCCCGGTTACGTGTCGATTCATCGCGGTGACCAGCGTCATGTCGAAGTCGAGCGGTGAGTTGCATCGCGCATCGATATACACCGATTGAAACTTGAAACTCACCGTCATGCATGTATGCAGCAAGTGCGCCGACGATGTCGCGTGCCGCGCTTCGATCAGTGCAACCGCACCGTTTCCTGCGAAGATCGATCGGTGAGATGCAGGGCGTGAAGAATCACACCGTCCCGCACGAAATGCCTCCACTCCCGAAAACGCTCACCTCAACCTGCGGCTCCCGTATTCCCTCACCGTTCAGCACAGGCGTCGCGCTCGATGCATGATCGAGCGCGTTCGCGCGACGCCATCGTGATGCGTCACAGCCCGAGATCGGACAGGCCGGGATGATCGTCCGGACGGCGACCGAGCGGCCAGTGGTACAGGCGATCCGCTTCGCGAATCGGCAGGTCGTTGATGCTCGCGTGGCGATGCGCCATCAAGCCGTTTTCGTCGAACTCCCAGTTTTCGTTCCCGTATGAGCGGAACCAGTTGCCGGCGTCGTCATGCCATTCGTACGCGAATCGCACCGCGATGCGATTGCCGCCGAACGCCCACAGCTCCTTGATCAGCCGGTAGTCGAGCTCGCGCGTCCATTTCCGCTGCAGCAGTCCGACGATCTCGTCGCGGCCCGTCACGAACTCCGCGCGATTGCGCCACCGGCTCTGCGGCGTATAGGCAAGAGAGACGCGCTGCGGGTCGCGCGTGTTCCACGCATCCTCCGCGGCACGCACTTTCTGGCGCGCCGTATCGAGCGTGAAGGGCGGAACGGGCGGACGAACTTCCGGGGACGCGGACATGGGATGCTCCTGTTCAAGGTTGGGGCTGCGCACGAACGCAGCCGGTTGGGATGCGTTACTTCGACGCTCGAGACACCGTATCGAGCAAGAGTTCGGCGGTTGCGCGCGCATCGCGCGCCGCGGTCGCATCGCCGCTGACGAGCGCGACGCCGATCGCGCCGTCGATCAACACCAGCCATTGGCGCGCGAGGCGGGCCAGGCCGCGGCGCTCGATGCCGGCGTCGTCGGCATACGCGTCGAGCCGCTCGCGCACGAACGCAAGCAAGCGCGCCTTGTGCATACGCGCGACGACGCGTACCGGATCGTCGGTGTCGGCAATCTCGCCGGACGCATTCAGAAACGCGCAGCCGTGAAAATCGGGTTGCAAGAACCAGTCGCGCAGCACGTCGAACATGCCGAGCAAGTGCGCACGCGGCGACTTGCCGCACGCCAGCGTGGCGTCGACGAACCAGTGCATCCAGCGCTCGTCGCGGCGCTCGAGCGCCGCGACGACCAGCGCCTCCTTCGATTCGAAATGCGAATAAAAGCTCTTTCGCGCGGCACCGGATCGCTTCACGATCGCATCGACGCCCGTGGCGTGGATGCCGCCCGAGTAGATCAGCGCTTCGGCCGCGTCGAGCAGCCGGTCGCGAACGGCCGGTTCGCCGGAGAAGTCATCATGTGTGTTCATGGGTTTACGGTAGAACGATCGTTCTCCATCGTCAACTTCCACGTGAAAAGGCCCTGTCGTCCGAAGGGCCGAGCGCCGCCTGGTTTCGATGGCGGGCAGCGCATTGCAGGCGGCGTTTACGACATTTTTTCTTGAAGCTGGCGCAGGGTGCTCACTACACTTCGGTCAACCTGTCTGGCCGAAAGGACATCATGCAGCGACCGGAATCCGCACGCTCCGAGCGTGCCTACGCGGCTTATGCGAAGCGGCTCGATGGCCGTGTCGTCGTACGGCGTTTCGATCCGCGCAGCGATTCGTACGAGTCTTTGACCGCGTTGCTGCATCGCGCGTACGCGCCTCTCGGCGCCGCGGGCTTCAACTGTCCGGGTGTCGACCAGCCGGCGTCGGCGACGCGCGAGCGCATGCTCACCGGCGAGTGTTTCGTCGCGCTCGGGAACGCGCATCTGGTCGCGACGATCACGATGCAGCCGCACGATCCCGATTCGCGGTGCGATCCGTACCGCAGCCGACGCGTCGCGACGCTCGGCCAGTTGGCTGTCGATCCGGTGTGGCAGGATCGCGGCATCGGCCGTGCGCTGCTCGCGTTCGCGCAACAGCGAGCGGCTGCGCGTGGCGCGACGCACCTCGCGCTCGATGCGCCGCATGCGGCTATCCGACTCGTCGACTTCTATCGACGCGAAGGATTTCAGTTGATCGACGTGATGCGGTTTGCAGGGCACAGCTACGACAGCGCGATCCTGTGCAAGGCCGTTGGCTCGTTCGATGGGCGGATACCTGCATCCGACATGACGTCGATCCACGTCGCGCGGCGCGCCGGAGCGGCGTCATGAAACACGAAGCCGACGACGACCGCGCGCGGCTCGCACTGACGCATGCCCGCACGCGGGCAGCGCTGCGCATGCGCGGGCTGGTGAAGCTGACTGTCATCACGATCGCGGTCACGCAAATTCTGACGTTCGTGTTCGACGCCCTGCTCGCCGCAGCCGGCTACGCGCCGGAAGCCGCGACGTTGCTGCTGTTCCGTTTCGTCACGTGCGCGCTCGTCAGCTTCTGGCTTCAGGCGGACGCATCCCGCGCGTATCGGCATGCGGCGCAGTACGGGTTCGTGACGGTGTCCGGTGCGCATGGCGAACTGATCGAGATCGCACCGCAATGCCCGAAACGCTGGCTCGTCGTGTTGAGTCTGCAACTCGAACCGCGATGGTTGAACGGTGAGCGGATCAAATAGCGGGCAGCGCACCGATCAATGCAGCCGGGCATGCTGACAGGTGAGTTCGCATGTGGTTGATCGGCTCACGCGTCGAGGCGGTACCGTGACGGCGTTGCGTGATGACGTGCTGGCGCGGAAGCACATCGTGGCATGCGGGCAATGCGACAGAGGCTCGCTATTGAGGCGCGGCAAACGAAACGGAAGGGCAGGAAGAATGACACGCGCCGAACGACGCGATGACGCGGACGGGAGAGCGACGCTGACAGGTGAGGTGCACGCGCGATTGCATGTCACCGATGCGTGGCTTGCTGAGGAATCGAAGCACGATCGCGCTCATATCGCCAACGAGAAACGACGAGCAGCCCATTGACTTACTTGCCTGCACGCCTCGCGAATGCACGATCGAACCGTCATTCGGCACGCAAACACAGCTCCCGAATAATCTCACCTCACGCGTTCGTCGAAGCTGCCCTGCCTCGACAAACGCTCATGCCGACACGAACGGGGCAGTCGGCAAACGCGCCGAGCCGCCCCGCCGGCACTCAGACCGTCCAGTCGAGGATCACCTTGCCGCTTTCACCGGACAGCATCGCGGCGAAGCCTTGTTCGTAATCGTCGGCCGCAAAACGATGCGTGATGATCGGCGAGAGATCGAGGCCGCTTTGCAGCATCGCGACCATCTTGTACCAGGTCTCGAACATCTCGCGCCCGTAGATGCCCTTGATCTCGAGCCCCTTGAAGATCACCTGGTTCCAGTCGATCGCCGTCTGCGCGGGCGGAATGCCGAGCAACGCGACCTTGCCGCCGTGATTCATCGCCTCGAGCATGCTGGTGAACGCGCTCGGCACGCCCGACATCTCGAGGCCGACATCGAAGCCTTCCGTCATGTGCAGGTCGGCCATCACGTCGCGCAGCGACTCGCGTGCGACGTTGACCGCGCGCGTCGCACCCATCTTGCGCGCGAGTTCGAGCCGGTAGTCGTTGATGTCGGTGATCACGACGTTGCGCGCGCCGACGTGCTTCGCGATCGCGACGGCCATGATGCCGATCGGGCCCGCGCCCGTGATCAGCACGTCCTCGCCGACGAGATTGAACGACAGCGCCGTGTGCGTCGCGTTGCCGAACGGATCGAAGATCGATGCGAGATCGTCTGAAATCTCGGGCGGAATCTTGAACGCGTTGAACGCGGGAATCGCCAGATACTCGGCGAACGCGCCCTCGCGATTCACGCCGACGCCGACGGTATTTCGGCACAGATGCCGGCGGCCGGCACGACAGTTGCGACAGAAGCCGCACGTGATGTGGCCTTCGCCGGACACGCGGTCGCCGATCGCGAAGCCGCGCACTTCCTGCCCCATCTCGACGATCTCGCCGACGTATTCGTGGCCGACGTGCATCGGTACGGGAATCGTCTTCTGCGCCCAGTCGTCCCACTTCCAGATATGGATGTCGGTGCCGCAGATCGCCGTGCGGCGAATCTTGATCAGCACGTCGTTGTGTCCGACTTCGGGGCGCTTCACGCGCGTGAGCGTGAGACCCGGGCCGCGCTCGAGCTTTGCCAGTGCTTTCATGGTCGCGCCTCCTTCAGACGATGCCGAGCGACTTGCCGACGCGCACGAACGCGGCGACCGTCTGATCGATCTGTTCAGGCGTATGCGCGGCGCTCATCTGCGTGCGGATCCGTGCGCGACCGCGCGGCACGACCGGGAACGAGAAGCCGATCACGTAGACGCCTTCTTCGAGCAACTTGTCGGCCATGTTGGTCGCGAGCTGCGCGTCGCCGAGCATCACCGGGATGATCGGATGCGCACCCGGCACGAGCGTGAAACCCGCAGCGGTCATCTGTTCGCGGAAACGCGCGCCATTCTCGCGCACGCGTGCGCGCAGCTTCGCCCCTTCGTCGCTGCCGAGCAGTTCCAGCACCTTCAGCGACGCCGCGGCAATGCTCGGCGTCAGCGTGTTCGAGAACAGATACGGGCGCGAACGCTGGCGCAGCAATTCGACGACCTCGCGGCGGGCCGCGACATAGCCGCCCGATGCACCGCCCAGCGCCTTGCCGAGCGTGCCGGTGATGATGTCGACGCGACCGTCGACGCCGCAGTGCTCGGGCGTGCCGCGGCCATGCGCGCCGATGAAGCCGACCGCGTGCGAATCGTCGACCATCACGAGCGCGCCATAACGATCGGCGAGGTCACAGATGCCTTTCAGATCGGCGATGATGCCGTCCATCGAGAACACACCGTCGGTCGCGATCAGCTTGTGGCGCGCGCCCGCTGCGTCGGCTTCCTTCAGCTTCGCCTCGAGATCGGACAGGTCGTTGTTCTTGTAGCGGAACCGCTTCGCCTTGCAGAGGCGGATGCCGTCGATGATGCTCGCGTGGTTCAGCTCGTCGCTGATCACCGCGTCGTTCTCGTCGAGCAGCGTCTCGAACAGGCCGCCGTTCGCATCGAAACAGCTCGAATAGAGGATGCTGTCTTCCGTGCCGAGAAACGACGCCAGCGCGCTTTCGAGCTGCTTGTGCACGGTTTGCGTGCCGCAGATGAAGCGCACCGACGCCATGCCGAAGCCATCCTGGTCGAGACCGGCCTGCGCCGCGGCGATCAGGCGCGGATCGTTCGCCAGACCGAGATAGTTGTTCGCGCAGAAATTCAGCACGCCGGCACCGCTGGCGAGCCGCACGGCCGCCGCTTGGGGACTCGCGATCTCGCGCTCGGTCTTGTAAAAACCGTCCGCGCGGATCTGGTCGAGCGTCCCGCGCACCTGGGCGAGAAAGGCATCACGCATCGCAAAGCTCCTGACATGGGTTCGCAATCCGCCGCGCGCCGCTCGTGGCGGCAGCGCAACGGCCTGCTACTGTTATAGTCGGTCGTTCGGTTGACCGCATTTATCCGATATTCCGAACTAGAATTCGAAATACCGAACAACTCTAAGCGAACGGAAACCAAATGGCAAGTTCCTCCGCGTCGCGGCGCACGCGTGCCGGCGCCGCACTGCAGCCGCCGGGCGTGACGCCGCCGCGCGTCGGCGAGCAAATCCAGCGCCTGCGCAACGAACGCAAGCTGACCCTCGACGACCTGTCGCGCGCAGCCGGCGTATCGAAGTCGATGCTCTCCGAGATCGAGCGTGACAAAGCCAATCCGACGATCGCGGTCGCATGGCGGCTCACGAATGCGCTCGGCATCACGCTCGACGAGCTGTTCTCGCAGCCGAAAGCGCCGGAAACGATCCGCGTGGACGGCCCGCACGACATCCCGACGCTCGCCGGCCACGACGGCCGCTATCAATTGCGCGTATGGGGCCCGATCGACCTGGCCGGCAAGTTCGAGTGGTACGAGCTGACGCTGCCGGGCGGCGGTGCGCTCGTGTCGAACGCGCACGAACCCGGCACGCGCGAGCACCTCACCGTGCTGCAGGGCGCGATGGAAATCGAAGCCGCGGCGGCGAGCCGGCGCCTGAAGGCCGGCGACACCGCGCGCTACCCGGCCGACACACCTCACGCCATCCGCAACCCCGGCAAGGCCGAAGCGCGCGCACTACTGATCGTGATTCATCGCTGACGATGCGAATAGCTGGCCGAAAGGCCAGTTGCGGAAAATACTGTATGTTTGTACAGTATACGGACATTCCGCCATGCATTGGCCGGGCCGGCGCACCGAGGCGCCTGCTCCGGTCGACAGGAGCCTGCGATGATAGAAGAACAAGATTTGGCCGCGCTCAGCTTCAAGGCTGCCGCGCACGACCTCGAGTTGATTGTGCGTCATATAGCCGGGCGCTACATCCATCAGCGCGTCCCGCTGTCGTGGCGTCTGCTGCACGCCATCGAAGCCGAAGCGCTCGCCGATCTCGGCTTTGCCAGCCGGCACGAAGCCGGCATGCGCCAGTTGTTCGAACGGCCGTCGGACATGACCTTTCCCGAAACGGATGATCCGATCGACTTCGGACGATCGAATGCACTACCCGCTGTCTTCTCGTTCGCGGTCCTCGCGTATGAAGCCGCAGCCAGATCGCAGGAAGCAGCACCCCGCGAGCGCAATCATCGCCCGTCCAAGGCGTGGGGCGACTGACACCCGGCTCCGGCCGTTCGATACGGCGGCCAGCTCCCGCATCCTGCTGCCCGCGACGTTGCGGATAGGGCTACCATATACGCAACTAACGGAATAAACGACATGTCCCTTCCCACATCCTCCGACACGCCCGCACGCCCGGAAGAAAAGGATCTGTTCGACCGCGGTGCGTCCGACTGGATCGTCTCGCCCGAAGCCGCGTTCGACGCCTGGCTTGCCATGCAGGACTACCGCCGTTCGTCGGCCGACGTCTACCGCGCACAATGGGGCGCTTTTCTCGCATGGCTACGTGCACATCAAAAAAATCTGGCCACGGTCGATACCGCAACGATCGCGAATTTCGTCAGCGAGCTTCCTATCCGGAAAACTCAGCGAATGCGCTATTTGAGGCTGATCGAACGCGTGCTCGACCACATCCGGCGCACCGAGCTCGCGTCCACCAACCCGGCCCGCTTCATTGCTCAGGATGGCGAAGCGAACTGGCGCCAGGCACGCGACAATGAGCCGACCGGTTTCCTGACACCGGCCGAACGCGCGAAGTTGCTGGCCTACCTGTTTTCGCCGATTGGTGTATCCGGCTCCGCATACTGGAAGGAGCGGCGCGACCGCGCACTCGTCGCCGCATTTCTCGGGGCCGGCGTGAAAACCGGCGAAGCACGCGTGCTCACAATTAGTTGCATCAATACGAGTGGAACGTCGCTGCAGATCCCGTCGACGCATCCCGATTTCGCGCGCGAAACCCATCTGGCCTCGTTCGCGATCGCGTTGCTCGAAGCATGGCTCGTGGAGCGCAAGCGCCAGGAGATTCCGGGGGAGCTCGTGTTTCCGGCATCGCACGCCGGGCGGCCGATGCACAAGGCGACGATGCTGCGCGCGATCAATGCGATCGTCGAATCTGCGGGGCTCACGTCATCACGCACCGCACGCGCGAGCCCGCAAACGCTGCGCAACACTTACGCAGCGGAACTGTTCGAACATGACGTGCCGCCCGAGCGGGTCGGCAAATGGCTCGGCTTCATGCGACCGATTTCGTCGAACCGTCTGCACCGCGCATGGAAAAACTGGCGCGATGATCTCGCGAATGGTGACGCGTCTGAGCAAGACGAAACGCTCTGATGCCGAGCCGGCTGCTCACACGACATGACTCGTGAGCAGCCTTGTGCGGCGTAGCCTCACCATTTCACAGCTCCCGGAAAGCCTCACCTCACGCGTCCCGAATCGTCTCACCTGTGCGATCCCTGTGTCGGGCGACACGTCAGTCGCGCGCAAAGCGCGCGATCGCTTCGAATCGTGAAGGCCACGGCCCCGACGCATGTTCGCACTCGGGGCACGACACTTCGAATCCGTCATCGCCATGCGACAACTCCGGTTCCCCGTCGCAATGCGGGCACTGGGTCGGCACCGGAATTTCGTGGTCCAGTGACGTCCCGATTGCGGAAAACGCATCCGCATCGAGCTGACCTGCGTCGGCCAGGCGGCGAATCAGTGCGGAGATCTCCGGATTCATCCCGCGGCTCGCGCGCAGCGTATTCACGTCGCGTGTCGCGCGGTCCAGTTCGTCGCTCTGGGTGCGCAACTGTTCCTCGAGCCGGTCTGCGCGGGCCTTGGCCGAACTCAGTTGCTGAAGAAAATCGAATTCCTTGCGCTGCACGTCGCGCAGACCGCTCTGGTAGGTCGACGCCATGCTGCGCAGCGAGTCCAGCTCGACCAGCATCGGTTTGACACGGCGCTCGGCTTCGGCCACCGCATCCTTGATCTGCTGCGCGTAGTGTTCGGTGCGCTGCTGCAATTCGGCTTGCAGCGTGTCGATGCGGTCGCGCAGCGTCGCATTCTGCGTCTGCTCGGTGTCGACGCGGCCGGCCATGACGGCCAGTTCCTTTTCAAGTCGAGCGACTGTGGTGAGCAGTGTCGCCTCGTTCGCCGAACCGTGCGTCGACTGCGAAGCCAGCTGCACCTCGAGTTCGGTCACACGCGCCTGCAGCTGCTCGTTGCGGGTTTCACTGCGCGTCAGGGCGCCCTCGAGGGTTTCTTGGCGAACCGTGGCATCGCGCAGCCGTTGTTCCGCATCGGTCAGGCCGGCGCGAACCTGTTCGCGATCGACATCGAGGCTTTCCCTGGCCGCTTTCAAGGCCTCTTCATATAGCGCGCCGAGCAACGCGCCTGCCTTTTCTTCGACCGCTTTCGGGATCGCCGCACCGTCGAGCCGGATTTTCGATGCGGAACGGATTCGTTCCCAGAAATGATCGATGTCCTTTGGAATGTCGCTGGCGCTGCCGGTCTGGGTCAGGTCGCGAACGTTGGCGGCCGATGGTCGGATACCGAGATCGAAGAACAACCGCTTGCACGCATGTAGGGACAACTCCTGGCGGCGCGCGCCGCTCGCGCGAAGCGATTCCAGTTCTTCTCGGATGACTTCACGCATTTCATCCAGCGTCATGGGAGAACTCACAGACATTGATATGTTGCGATCATAACGAAATACGTATTTTTTGATACTTGTTTTCGCGGAGTGTCGTGAATTTACGTCGCCGTTCAGAGAAACCAGCGCTGTGGGCCAATCCGGACGAACCAGCTCTTCGATTCCGTGAAACAAAGCGAAGAAAACAAGGCAAGTCCTTGTCCCGAAAGCATTTTTGAGTAGGCCCCGAAAAAGTGCATTTGTTTCACATGACCGACGTCATCGCAGCCGGTCGGTGTTCAGGCGTTGGGTCTCTGTGGAAAACTCGACGACCGATGTCTTGAGAGTATTAGAAGTAAACACCCTTGAACCCTTAGTTAAAAACGTTAACGCCACGGCACAGCCTTATGTAGCAAGGCTTTCCGGCCGACAAGGTGAAGTTTTACGGGAACCAAGGTGATCTTCTGCGGGAGCTGAAGTGATGGGGTTCGGGGATCTGCGTGAGCCGATGCAGGAAAGGTCGTGAGCGGATTCGGGATCACAGTGAAACATGAGATTCCCCAAAGGTGAGGTTTTTCGGGGCCACACAGCCACAGAACCCATGCGGTGCCTACGCGCACAGTTTTCTGCCTGTGCAGACACAGGTGAGAATTTGCGGGACCTTATTCGCGCCCCTATTCTGCCCATCTTTTGGGCAGTTTTCGGGAAAGGTGAGGTTTCACGGGACTCCACAGGGATTTGCTGTGAGGATTTCCGGGAAACGACCGTCATTTTGCACAGCAAAAGTGCCCTGTGAAGCCAGTGAGGCCCGAAAGGTGAGGCTTTTCGGGAGCAAAATCCGGGTTTTCCTGCACGGATCCCGATAAGGTGAGCTTTTTCGGGGCATCGATCACAGGCTGCCGGGCGCCTCACAGGTGAGGTTTTTCAGGAGCGCCATTTGCTCGAAGATTGGCGAAAGGTGAGGGTTTCCGGGATCGGGAGTGCAGCGAATTCGCTGAAAAGCCCACCGGGACTGGCGGAAATCTGATTTTCGCTGTGCCACTTTTTGGCACAGGTGAGATTTTTCAGGAGGCAGCACACAGCTGCCGCATCCGCCCGACCGCCGTAAAGGTGAGGCTTTTCGGGGGATGATCGCCGGACACAGCGGAACGCCTGGCGCACATAAGTATCGGATGTCATTGACATTTTTGATACCGCGGCGGTTACGGTGAGATTTTTCGGGAGCAGCTTCCGCGTTCGTTGGAACGTCGTTTTTATCGTCAAGGTGAGGTTTTTCGGGAGCCTTGAACTGCTGATCCCGCGTGGGTCGGGGATTCATCGATATCGAGGTCACAGAATTTCGAGCCGACAAGGTGAGAATTTTCGGGACCGAACGGATTCTGTGCGCTGTACAATGCGCGTCCGGGCCAGTGAAACGGTTTCGATCGACGTTGCGGACACGCTTTTCGGTGCCGGTTTCCGGATGCGGGGCGCGGTCGCGATTGCCCCATCAGCCGCGCCTGTACATGCATACAGGGCGTTGCGGGCCTGTCCGCTCGATGCCGCGACGGCCAGTGGTGGCGCTGTGACGAGCACCCGGAAGCGCAGTCGTAAAATTACGACAAATCGAAAGGTGAGCCGATACGGGAGCAAATTTCGCACGTATCGAGCACAGGCAAAAATCTGTGAATCCGCGCATCCCGCGACACGTCTGGACGAGTCCGAAACGCTTTAAATTCGGACCGGTGAGGGTTTTCGGGAGAGGGTTGGGGTGAGTGCCGTTTTGCGCGCGCACTTCACCGGCTATGGTGAGCATGTCGTTCTGGACGCACATCACCACAGGCGCTATCCTTCCGTGAAACTTCTCCTCCGACCAGACGCATGGCCACGAAGCGCGCCAAGAAAACCGATGTGGATGTGGTGAGTGCCAGTTCAGCCGAATTGCGTAAGGCCGTCGAGGCGATCGCAATTCAGCCGAAGAGCGGCAAGATCACGCTCCTGACCCGCAAGCTGTTCAACGTCCTGCTCGCCGTCGCGCAGCAGGCCGACGACTCGGGCGATACCTATCGCGCGCTGCTGTCGGACATCGTCGCCAACTCCGCCTTCGATTCGAACGACACCGCTCTGGTGAAGGAACACCTGCGCCGTATGGTGTCGGTCCAGGTCGAATGGAGCACGGGGACGTCGAGCCAGAAGCCGGGCCGCAAGTGGGGGATTTCGACGCTGATCGCCGATGCCGAAATTCTCGAGGATCCGGCCACCCGCCGCGTGTGGGTCGAATTTTCATTTGCACCGAAGATCAAGAAGAAGCTGCTCGACCCGGTCCAGTACGCGCGTCTGAGCCTGCAGTTCCAGAGCCAGCTGCGTAGCAGCGCTGGTCTTGCACTCTACGAAATCTGCGTGCGCTACCTGACGAACCCGAGCCACCTGACGATGCGCGAGCCGTGGGAATGGTGGCGGCCGATCCTGTCGGGCACGCCCGATACGGAAGCCGGCGACGAGGCGAAGCGCGAGTACAAGTACTTCAAGCGGGACTACCTGCGTCCGGCGATCGCCGAGGTCAACGCGGTCACCAACATCTTCGTCGAGCTGATCGAGCATCGTGAAGGGCGGCGGGTCGCGGAGATCCAGTTCCGCGTGACCGAGCGCAAGCAGCCGATGCTCGCGCTCGACGAGCATCCGAACGTGTTCGACAGCACGCTGGTCGACCGGATGGTGAAGCTCGGGATTCCGCTCAAGGAAGCGCAGACGCTCTACGCGGACAGCGAAGAAAACCGGATTCGCGCCGCGCTGCAGATGACCGAGCAGCGGATGCGCAGCACGACGCTGCCGCCGGTGCGCAGCGCGCCCGCGTTGTTCAAGGACGCGCTGAAGAAGGGTTATGCGCCGCCGGTCGAGTCCGTCGACGCGCTGCCTTCCGGCATGCCTGCCGCGAAGGCCGTCTCGGCGCAGCCGGACGATCTGAAGGCGCGTCTGTTGAGCGAATTCGCGGCGTTCCGCCGCAAGGAAGCGAAGGTGCTGTACGAGGAGCAGGGCGACGCGGAGCGCGAAGTGGCGCGCGAGTCGTTCGAGTCGGAGGTGTTGCCGACGATGGGCTCGCACTTGCGCGACGACTGGCGCAAGCGCGGTCTCGATTCGAAGCTGGCCGAGACGGCCTTTTTCGACTGGCTCGCCCAGAAGACCTGGGGCGAGCCGACCGACGGCGACCTGCTGTCGTTCACCCTGAATCAATCTCGGGCCGCCTGAGGCCCGTTCAGGCCCCTCTGACGGGGCCGTCGCCGGCCGCCCGCCATCGGGCGGGCCCGGCGCCTCACCAGGCCCTGCCGGCCGTTTCCATCACTCCGACAACAGCATCCGCTCGAGCTGCTCGAGGATCGCGTCGCGCTTGTCCTTCGGGAGGCCGCGCAGGCGCAGTTCGATGCGGTCTTCGCCATACGACTTCAGGTCGCCGACCGACTTGCCGCCGAGCTTGATCTCGAGACGCTGCGCATAGCGCTGGCGACCTGCCGGTTTCGGCGTTTCCTGCGCCGCGACGCGGCCCTTCACGATGTCCGACACCTGGCGCGTGCTGAGATCGTCGGACACGATCTTGTTGATCAGCCGCAGCGTCGCCTCGGTGCCGCGCGCATTGTGATAACGGCCGACCTGATACGCCATGTTCGACCCGAAGCGATCGGGGCGCGCGACCATCTCCTGCATCACGCTTTCCGGCAGCTTGCCGATCGACAGCGCAACCGCGACCGTCGACTCGTCGAGGCCGAGATGCTCGGACAGTTCCTTCTGACTCTGGAAATGTTTGTCGTCGAGGAAACGGCGCCATACGACGGCGTTGTCGAACACCGTCTGCGAATCGCGTTGCACGTTCAGGTCGTAGCCGAGCTTGTAGCTCTGGATTCCGATCGGCACATCGATCACGATCGCCTTCACCGACTCCTTGTTCGCTTCCTTCAACGCACGCACACGACGGCCGCCGTCGCTGACGAAATACGAACCCGGATTGTCGTAGTCCGGAATCACGTGAATCGCCTGCTGTTGCCCCTGCTTCGCGAGGTTGACCGCGAGTTCGGCAATCGACGACTTCAGATAGAAGTGCCGCGGGTTGAACGGGCTATGCTTGATCGCCTTCAGCGACAGCTCGATCACCTGGCCGGGCGCATAGCGGTTCTCGAGGCGCCACGCGCGATATTGCGGCGACTCGTCGGTCGACGGATCGAGCAGGACGTCCGGAGCCGGTGGCGGTGCGATGTCCTTCTTGGCGGATTTCGTCGGGGCCGGCGTGGCCGTCTCGGACTTGACGATGCCGTCGATGGCATTCAGCCGATCAAGCGCCGTGCGCTTCTCGCTCGTCGTGATATCCGGGCGCGCCTGGAATCCTTTTGCAAATTGGGAGGGTTTCATGCGACTCCTTTATGCGCATAAAGTCAGGGCAGCATGGCGACGATTTCGTCGGCACATGCGCGGATTTCCGCGGCGGCCAGCTTCGCGCCACGATCGTTCATCTGCAGCACGGTCTGACCGAGCGCCATCGCCTGCTTGTACGCTTCCCGGGTCGGGATTTGCGTCTTCAGCAACGGGAAGCCGAGTTCCTCGAGCGCGCGCTTGAGCTCGCGGGTCAGCATGCGCTTCTCTTCGGTCTTGTTCAGCAGGAAGACGGCGCGGAGATCTTCGTTCATCACCTGCGCCTGCTGAATCAGCTTGACCAGCCCGACGCTCGACCAATAATCGGCCGGCGACGACGAAGTCGGGATCACGGCGATCGATGCGGCCAGCAGCACGACGCCGGAGACCTTCTCGGTGATCGACGGCGGGCAATCGACGACGATGATGTCGTAGTCGTTGATGAACTTCTTGATTTCGCGATGGATCTGGCCGCCGGCTTCGGCGAGGTTGACGACCGGGAACGGGATCCCGGCGTCGCTGTCACCGGATGCGCTCGACCAGTGAACCAGTGTGTTTTGACCGTCTGCGTCGATGACGAGGACGCGCTTCCCTTTCTCATGGAATGCCGCGCCGAGGTGCATGGCAATCGTGCTTTTGCCGACGCCACCTTTTTGTTGAGTGACTGCAATGATTTCCGCGGCCAATTTTCACTCCTGTTTTTGGTCGTTGGAATTCTACAGGACGATATTTATATTTCAATGAAATTGTCGTTCGCCAACTACGCGTTAGCCATTCGGGCGATTGGTTTATGCGCATAAACGAGCTGGGGATGTCGGATGGCTGGTGCCGGTGGAGGAAGCGAGGTCGCTGCGGTGGATGATGAATGGTGATGCTCGTGACGACGGGCGGCTTCGGTTCCACGTTTGGCACACTGATCGGCACTGCCCTATTCATCGTTGAAGGGGGCGCTGCCGTGGTGTCGCGGAGTTTGTGCGCATAAACTTCGGCAGTGCCGGAGAGCACCGACGACTCTGAGTTCTCGCTTGAGCGTGCTCCCCGATGACAAACGCTGCGCGGCTCAGACCGATGCGACGCGATACATGCCATGTTCAGTGACGAAGCGCGCTGGCCGTCCCCACTGTGTTTATGCGCATAAACCACCGGGAGGCTCGGCCGTTCTCGGAGGTCACACGCCCCAGACTCCATCTCGCATTGCGCTGATGATCGTTCGGCGCATCGAAGTGCCCGCGCCGACCGTGATATCCGCGGTCCTTTCCATTAGGGGACGCGATAGCTTTATGCGCATAACCCCCCCGACGGATACATGAGGTGGTGGCTCTGCGTCGGCGCCGTCAACACGACATGACGATGAGTCTGATCCCCTGAGTTGTTCTCCACCGAAGATGGCGTCGCAAGATTGCCCATGCAGCGCACTCACTTTATGCGCATAAACGCACCAAGCGGACTAGGCACTCGTCGGCGCAACTCACTCGCCCCTGCACGCCACCCCGAGATTCCAATCCCCTTCCACCCGTGTACCGACACCCCGCCGAAACACCCGCAACCAGACTGGCTACAATACGGGCCTTTCTCATCCAGGCCCGAACGATGATCACGATCTACCACAACCCCCGCTGCTCGAAGTCCCGCGAGACGCTCGCATTGGTCGAGACGCTGAACACCACCGGCACGCCGGTGAACGTCGTCGAATACCTGAAGACGACGCTGACGGTCGAAGAACTGGAAGCGCTGCATCGTCAGCTCGGGCGCTCGGCGCGCGACATGCTTCGCGACGGCGAGGAGCCGTACAAGACGCTGGATCTGGCCCGTACGAACCTGACGGACGCGGAAGCCTACGAAGCGATTGCGGCGCATCCGATTTTGCTGCAGCGTCCGATCGTCGTGTATCGAGGTAAGGCCGCCATCGGCCGCCCGCCCGAGTCGGTGCGGGCGCTGTTCGAATAATTTTAGTTCGGCGTATTTTTCTTATCGGATCGATCCCGGCGCGAGCGCGCCGGGATCGACCGACAGAATTCGCAACCGCCAGCCGATCCCCGACGCCACGCAGCAGACAGCCCGTACTCGGCGCGCTCGCCCCACAAGCCGCCTCCAGCGTCGCCCCTACGACGTCAACAACGCCATCGCCAACTGCGACGCGCAACCACAGACTGACATCGGCAACTTAGCCCTTCGGCGCGTCGCCCGACGGCTCGTCCCGATCACCCCTCGCCTCATCCACCATCCCCCGCCCCGCCGCTGCATGCGCCGCCGCTGCATGCGCCGCCGTCCGCAGCATCGCGATCTGCCCGCGATATGCGCGGCATCCGCTGCAAGCCGGCAGATGCACGTGCACCTGCATGCGCTCATGGAGCGTCAACGCTCGATCGAGCGCATCCGACAGCAGTCGCGTCACGTCTCTACATTTCCCCGGCAGCATCTTCGGTCGTTAGTCCTTTTTCGCTCAGGCAGGTGCGCAGGCGCGTGCGCGCCCGATACAGCAGCACGCTGCAATGATTCGTCGTCAATGTCAGTTCGCTGCAGATATCGGCAATCTCGACGTCGAGAAATTCGCGCATCATGAATACGCGTCCGATGTGTTCCGGCAGGTGGTCGAGGCAGACCTGAAACAGCGTCCAGAACTGCCGTTGCTGCAGCAGCGTTTCGGGGCGTGCCCATGGTCGCGGCTTCGTGTGCGCGGCCCAGTGCCCGTTTTCCTTGAACAACTCGCGATCGAGCACGGATTCGCCGTCGAGCTCCGCATCGAGTGCGGACAGACTCACCGTCCGCTGCCGTGCACGCAGAATGTCGATCAGCTTGTTGCGCAGGATGCCGAACACCCAGGTCTTGTGGGCCGACCGTCCCGCGAACTCGCCCGCATGCGTCCACGCAGCGGTCAGCGCCTCCTGCACGGCATCCTCGGCCGCATCGGCATCGCGCAGTTGGAGTCGCGCGAAGCGCAACAGGTCGCGGCGCAGTTGCGCGAGATAGGTGGGGTCGTCGTATGCGGACGGCATGGCGGGTCGGGAGCCTTACGGAGCAGAGGCGATCATGGCGCGCCGTCGGGCGGGCGCATCGCGGTGCGAGCAGCTTACTGGTCGAGACGCCGCGCTGCAACGGATGTTCCGTCACGAATTCGCGAAGCCGGCCGGCGCGCTGCGCTATGCTTGCCGGAGCCCCGCACCGCGCGTCGTGAAATCGCGACGCGGGCGGTCTGTAACATCAGATCATAGCGGCCAAGTTATCCACAATTTCTGTGGAAAACCTTGTGGAAAGTCGGCCGGTCGGCCCCGTGGGACGGCTCGTGGGCTGGCTTGCCTATAAACAGACCTTTGTCGCCTGTTCGGAATCAATCGATCCGATTCCTCACCCACCGGAAGGAGAAAGCCATGTCCTATCGTGTTGCAGTCGTCGTCGGCAGCCTGCGTCGCGGTTCCTGGAACCGCGCGCTCGCGCATGCCGCGATTTCGCTCGCCCCCGCCGATTTCTCGTTCGAATTCGTCGAGATCGGCGAACTGCCGCTGTACAGCCAGGACTACGACGCGGATTTTCCGGAAGTCGCGAAGCGCTTCAAGCAGTCGATCGAAGCCGCCGACGCACTGCTGTTCGTCACGCCCGAATACAACCGGTCGATCCCGGGCGTGCTGAAGAACGCGCTCGACTGGGGCTCGCGCCCGTGGGGTCACAACTCGTGGTCCGGCAAGCCGGGCGCCGTGCTCGGCACGTCGCCGGGCGCGGTCGGCACCGCGCTCGCGCAGCAGCACCTGCGCAACGTGCTCGCGTATCTCGACGTGAAGACGCTCGGGCAGCCGGAAATGTTCATCAAGCATGACCCGGCGCGCATCGACGACGAGGGGCAGATCGTCAGCGAGGACACCCGCAAGTTCCTGCAGGGTTTCGTCGACCGCTACGTCGACTGGGTGCGCGTGCTGAAGGCGGCCTGAGCGCCGTCCCCTTCCCGCCGCCGGCACCGGCCCGCATGCCGCGGGTCAGGCGCCGGCATGCCGCGCATCGCGCGCTTCGCGGATACCGAGCAGGATCTCGTCGAGCAGCGCGATGTCGAACGGCTTCGACAGCACGCGCACGTTGACGGTACGCGTGCGGTCGAGTTCCTCCGCATATCCCGTGACCAGGATCACGGGCAGCTTCCCCGGCCGCTTGTCGATCGCTTCGGCGAGATCGATGCCGTTCAGGCGGCCCGGCATGTGGATATCCGAGATCACCAGATCGAAGGCGTCGTTCGCGGCCGCGCCCTCGATCAGGCGCAACGCGTCGTCGGCGGTGGGGGCGTAGGTGACGCGGTGCCCGAGCAGCGTCAGCAGCGCTTCGGTGCCGGCCGCGACTTCGCTGTTGTCTTCGACCAGCAGCACGTGCAGGCCCGCGAGCGCGCCGGTGTCGTGCGCGACGGGCTGCGAGCGCGCGACGATGTCCTCGACGCGTGCGCGCGGCAGGTAAAGGCGCACCGACGTCCCGGCGCCGACCGCGCTGTCGATCGTCGCGAGGCCGCCCGAGCGCTCGCAGAACGCGAACACCTGCGGCAGCCCGAGCCCCGTTCCCATCCCCTGCGCCTTCGTCGTGAACAGCGGCTCGAACGCGCGCGCGAGCACGTCGGGCGCCATGCCCGAGCCCGTATCGTCGAGCGAAATCTGAACGAAGTCGCCGATCAGCGGAAAGCCGTCCTCGCGGCGCAGCGTCACGTTGCGCGCACCGACCGTGAAGCGGCCGCCCGCCGTCATCGCATCGCGCGCGTTGACGGCGAGATTGATCACCGCGAGCTCGAGCTCGGCGACATCGACCCGGATCGGCCAAATGCCGGGCTCGATCGCGACGACCAGCGACGACTTCGAACCGAGCGACGTCTTCAGCAGTTCGCGACACGTGCCGAGCCACTGGCCGACGTCGATCGTCTCGTTGTGCAGCGGCTGCTTGCGCGCGACGCCGAGCAACTGGCGCGTGAGCGACTGGCCGTTCTTCAGCGCGCGTTCGATCGCGCCGAGTTCCTTGTCGAGATGCTGGACGCCGCGTCGCCGCGCGATCTGCACGTTGCTCGAGATGATCATCAGGAGGTTGTTGAAGTCGTGCGCGACGCTGCCGACCAGGTTGCCGAGCGCCTGCATCTTGCGCGACTGCCGGTATGCCGATTCGATCGAGCGCCGCATCGACGCTTCGGCCTGCCAGCGGTCCCACGCCTCCTCTTCCGCCTTCAGCCGCTTCAGCGACAGCCAGATCACCGACCACAGCGCGATCGACGGCGCGAACATCGAGATGAACAGCACGCTCAGGTGTTCGTACCATTCATGCCAGATCGCGGAGGTGCGGTACGCGCAGGTCACGTACACGGGGTAGCTGCCGACCTGGCGGTACGCGACGATCTCGCTGCTGGCGCCGTCGTGGCGCACGCGCACGACGCCCGCGCGCGGATCGTTGCGCGCGTTGCCGAACGTGGCCGTGAGATCGGTGTGCGCGAGCGACGGCGGCGGCGGATACGACGCGATCACCGCGCCGTCGGAGCGCGCGAGCGCCATCGTCATCGGCGTGGCTGCGCCGCCGAGCAGGTCGCGGTAGAACGCATTGAAATACGAAGACTTCAGCGCGATCGAGACCATTCCGGCGAACGAACCGTCGCTGTGGCGTCGCGCGACGCCCGTGTTGAACACGGGGATATTCTCGAGCTTGAGCGGCCCCATCATCAGCTTCGAGATGTGTTCGATGACCTTGCCGTCGCGGATGCCGGCGAAGTCGTCGCGATACGCGATCGACGCATAGGGCGCCGGATAGTAGAGGCTGTTCGCGAGCAGCATCCCGCTCGCACCGAAGATCGACACCGCCGCCACCTGCGGATAGCCGCCGCCGATCGTGTTCAGCGCTTCGTGGATGTCGGATTCGTGGCGGCGCACGGTGGCGTCGTCCATGTCCTGCACGAGGTCGACGATGCGCGCGTCGAGCGTCTCGCTCAGGTCGAACACCTTGAGCGCATGCTCCTCGGCGACGCGCACCGTGCGCATCGTCACGTCGCTCGCCGCGGCCTCGCGTGCCTTCAGGTCGTTGTACGCCATGACCGACACGTAGATGCACGGCAGCACGATCGCCGCGACCAGCAGCACGATCAGCGTCACGCGCCGGACCGCGAAATCGTGCTCGGGTGCGCCGGACGCATAGCTGCCGTCGTCCTGCCAGTCGTCGGCGGGCGGGGAGACGGGTGTACGGGAGTCGGCGGGACGTTCGGACGTCATCGAGGAAGGCGGGCCAAGCTGAGATGTTCAATCATAAACGAGTTGCGCTTGCTCGCCGTACCCGCGCGCGGATGTGCAACCTGATGGTTCCGACAGGGCGAAGTGAAAGTTTGAAAACGCTATGAATCCGGCAGCGCAAACGTACACAAAGAAAAATTTTGCGTGCTTATCTTGAAAATGGTCGCGCCTGTTTTCGGAATGCCGGCCGATCGAACCGATTTTGTTCGAAATGGTGAAAATGGCGAGTTGCACTGCCTTCGGTTTACTCAGAGAATCGCGCCTTGCTTTCCCTATGACAGATATATGCGCCCGCCGGCGTTCGCGGCGCGGTGTGTCGCGTGCCTCGCGCCGCGCCGCCCGCGCTTGATTGCACGGCGCCTCAAGAAGCGCGCCGCGCGGTCGTTAACGCGAGAGAGACCATTCCGTATACCGCTTCGCCGCCATGCCTTTGCCGATCGTGATCGCCGACGACTCCTTGCTCGCTCGCAAACTTCTGACAAAGGCGCTGCCGGGAGACTGGGACGTCGACGTCGCGTATGCGGCGAATGGTCGCGAGGCTCTGGCGCTCTATCGTGACGGCAAAGCTTCCGTGATGTTTCTGGACCTGACGATGCCCGACATGAGCGGCTATCAGGTGCTCGAGACACTGCGCCACGAAGATCTGAACACGTTCGTGATCGTGGTATCCGCCGATATTCAGCCGCAGGCGCAAGCACGCGTGCGCGAGCTGGGCGCGATCGCATTCGTTGCCAAGCCCGTGACGTCGGAGGCGTTGCTGCCCATTCTCAAGGAGTATGGGTTGTATGCCTGAATCGGTGTTCACGGCGGAGCAACGCGACGCGTTGCAGGAGATCGCCAACCTCGCGATGGGCCGCGCCGCCTCACGGCTCGCGTTGCTGCTCGGGCATTTCATCGAGCTGTCGGTACCGCGCGTGCGCGTCGTGAAGGCCGCCGATGCGGGCGACGCGCTGCGCGAGATGACGGGCATCCACGACAACGTGACGGCCGTGCGCCAGGGATTCCGTTCCGACATCAAGGGCGAGGCGATCGTGCTGTGCCGCAGCGCGGGCGTCGCGCGGCTCATGTCGCTGATGGACCGCACGTTCGGCGACGGCGTGTACGCCGGCATGGCCACGCAGGACGAACTCGTGTTCGATGTCGCGAACGTGCTGATGAGCGCGTGCGTCGCATCGATTCTCGACGAGCTCGGCCGCAAGCCCGTGTTCTTCCCGCCGGGGCTGCTCGGCGCGAACGTGTCGTTCGACGACGTGTTCCAGCCGAACGCGCTCGCATGGAGCGTCGCGCTGCTGCTCGAAGTGAACTTCGGCCTCGAGGATCACGCATTCCGCGCACATTTCGTGATGCTGATGGCCGAGGATTCGATCCGGCTGATGGGCGACGCGCTCGACGCATTGCTGTCCGCGCTATGACCGCTACCCCGACCACCACCGCCGCGTCGCTGAGCGACCTCGTGATCGAGCGCGTCGGCTTCGGCCTGTTCGTGCTCGACCGCACGATGAACGTGCTGATGTGGAATCGCTTCATGCAGGACCACAGCGGTATCCCGGCTGCCGACGTGATCGGCCGCAACCTGTTCGACCGCTTTCCGGAACTGCCGCGCGCATGGCTCGAACGCAAGCTCGAGAGCGTGTTCCAGCTCGGCAGCTTCGCATTCAGTTCGTGGGAGCAGCGGCCTTACCTGTTTCGCTTCGAGCACGACCGGCCGATCACCGGCGGCGTCGACTACATGCAGCAGGACTGCACGTTCATGCCGCTCACGCGCGGCCGCGAAGTCGAGGCCGTCTGTGTGACGATCTCGGACGTCACGCACGTGAGCGTGATGCAGCGCGAGCGCGAGGAGGCGGTCGCGAAGCTGCGCGAGCATGCGAATCGCGACGGCCTGACCGGCATCGCGAACCGACGCTTCTTCGAGGCGCGGCTCGGCGACGAATTCGCGCGCTGGCAGCGCTACGGCGGCGACCTGTCGGTGTTGCTGTTCGACCTCGACCACTTCAAGACGATCAACGACCGGTTCGGACACGCGGCCGGCGATGCGGTATTGCGCGAGACGGCGCGCCGCGTCGCGTCCATCGTGCGCGCGCAGGATACGTTCGGCCGCTTCGGCGGCGAGGAATTCGCGCTGCTGCTGCCGTGCACGAATCTCGACGAGGCGATGCGGGTTGCCGACAAGGTACGCGACGCGATCGGCAGCACGCCGGTCGACGCGGAAGGCGTCAGCGTGCCGGTGACGGCGAGCGTCGGCGGCGCGTGCGCGACGGCGGGCGCGTCGGGGTTCGACGCGCTCGTCAACGAGGCCGACACCGCGCTCTATCGCGCGAAGCGGCTCGGGCGCGATCGGTCGATCGCCTACGCGTAACCGCCGCGCCGCCGCTTCCCGCGCGCGATGCGCACCGTTCAGCTTTTCGCGATATCCGCGAGCACGCCGGCCAGCACGGCCGGCTGCGACACGAACGGCGAATGGCTGCTGTCGAGCTGGTGCACGTGCGTCGGGTTGCCGGGCACGAACGCGTCGGCTTCGTCGATGAAGCGCTGCTGCAGCGCAGGCAAAATCACGCGATCCGCCAGGCACTTGATGTAGTGACGATCGATCGCGCCCCAGCGCGCGGTGGTCGTCGGGATCGCGGTCGCGAACGGCGCGGCCGGCACGTCGCAGGTCATCAGGTTCGCCACCGCCTCGAAGTCGGCCTGCGGCACGTCGTCGTACAGCGCGCGCTTCGCGAGCTCGCGATACGCGGCATCGCCGCTGCGCGGATCGATCCGCAGCGCGCCCGCGACGCGCGGGCTCGCGAGCATCAGCGGGCCCAGCATTTCACCCTTGTTTTCGGGCGCACGCACATAGTCGAGGCCCGGCACGCCCGACGCGGGCATGAACGCCGCGAGATAGACGATCTTCGCGATCTTCTCCGGCGCGCGCTCCGCCGCGGCCGTGATCGCGAGGCCGCCCATGCTGTGGCCGACGAGCACGACCTTGCCGCGGCCGAGCGCATATGCGTCGTCGACCGCCTGCATCACCTGCGTCGCGTAATCGTCGAGCGTGGTGTTCGCAACCGGCGACGGCTCGGCGCCGAACGCGTCCTCGTCGAGCGGCCGTTCGAGATACGACGCGGGAAAGCGGGCATTGATGCCGTGCGCGGGCAGGTCGCGCGCGATCGACAGGTAGCCGCGCGCGGCCAGCGCGGCCGCGACGTGCGCGTAGCACCACGCACCATGCCACGCGCCGTGCACCAGCACGAAAACGGGATGGTCGGATTGCGCGGCGGCGGTTACGTTCGTCTCCATGGTGTCCGTGTCTTTTTTCGAGAAAGATGTTCATCTTAGACGAAGCCGCGCGCGTCCAAGCATGAACGCGCGGCCCGACCGTGCGCGCGCCCGGATCGGCTGTCGCGATCAGGCCCTTTTGTCTCGTTCAGGCCACATTTCGTCCAGATCTGATTTGAATTTGCGCCGAAGCGCGCTAATTTGACGCTTTGTTACCGATTGCGCTCCATGAACGTCGACTACCTCTTCTACCGGCGGCCGGAAAAGCCTGGCCCCTATTCGCTCGACGATCTGGGCGAGATCGCGCCGCCGATCGGTCCGAGCGACGTGGTGCGCGCGGGGATCGCGCGCGTGTTCGAGCAGATCGACTGGCACGAATCGCCCGACGTGCCGGGCGCGTGGTTCGGCACCGGCGGCCCGTCGTTCCAGTTCACGGCGGAGCCCGACGGGCGCGTGACGAGCTTCATGGGCTCGCGCCTCGAGCGCCGCTCGATGCTGCAGCTGACCCGCGAAATGGGGCTCATCGCGCTCGATCTGCAGCGCGACATCGTCTACGGCTGACGGGCGGCGCGACGCCGTTCCCCGTCGCGGCCGGCCACGCCGGCACCGGGCCCCGAGGCGGCCCGCCGGGCGCGGCGTGTGTCCGCCATCGAACTTCAAAGATTGCTATACTTTCGCCCAATTCCGGCTTCCGGCCGGTAATTTGTGCCTGTCTGCGTCGATCGTTCGCATATCTCGCACGCATTTGACGCCCTGACCAACCCAGCCGGGCATGGCCTCTTCAATCGCCCCGCGTGGGTGTCTCCGTGGAGCTCGTCTTGGCCGTTTCCAATCTCGTCGTGGACGAACAAGAAACCGACGCCGCTGCCGTCACATCGGGCAGTTCTTTCTATCTGGCGATGCGCATCCTGCCGGCAGTGCAGCGCGACGCGATGTTCCAGGTCTACGCGTTCTGCCGCGCGGTCGACGACATCGCCGACAGCGACCTGCCGCGCGCCGAGCGCAACGCGGGCCTCGATCGCTGGCGCGCGGACATCGACGCGTGCTTCGCCGGCCAGCCGCCGCGCCATCTGGTCGCGCTCGAGCGCGAGATCCGCGCATTCGACCTGAAGCGCGAGGACTTCCACGCGATGATCGACGGGATGGCGATGGACGCCGCCGAGGACATCTGCGCGCCGGACGAACCGACGCTCGACCTGTTCTGCGATCGCGTGGCGAGCGCGGCCGGCCGTCTGTCGGTGAGGATTTTCGGGATCCCGGAGGCGGAAGGCATCGAGCTGTCGCACCACCTCGGCCGCGCGCTGCAGCTGACGAACATCCTGCGGGACATCGACGACGACGCGGCGATCAACCGCTGCTACCTGCCGCGCGAGCTGCTCGCGCGCGAAGGCATCGCGATCACCGATCCGGCGACGATCGTGCGCGACCCGGCGCTGCCGCGCGTGTGCGCGACGCTCGTCGAGCGCGCGCTCGAACACTTCCGCGCGGCGGACGCCGTGATGGATCGCTGCACGCGCGCGCAGGTCAAGGCGCCGCGCATCATGTCGGGCGCGTACCGCTGCATTCTGGAAGCCGCGATCGCGCGTGGCTTCGCCGCCCCGCGCGTGCCGCTGCGCAAGCCGAAGGCGCGCATGCTGATGATCGCCGCGCGCTACGCGCTGTTCTGAGCCGATGCCCAGAACCGTCCACGTGATCGGTGCAGGACTCGCGGGCCTGTCGGCCGCCGTCGAGCTGCAACGCCGCGGGCGGCGCATCGTGCTGCACGACGCGCATGCGCATGCGGGCGGCCGCTGCCGCTCGTGGTTCGACGGGACGCTGAACACGACGCTCGACAGCGGGCTGCACCAGGTCTTCGCGGGGCAGTCCGCGACGCAGCGCTACCTGCGTGCGATCGGCGCGGCCGATCAGCTGACGGGCCCTGCGCTGCCTGAATATCCGGTGGTCGACGTCGCGTCGCAGCAGCGCTGGACGCTGCGCTTCGGCAACGGGCGCTGGCCGTCGTGGCTGTTCGACGCGGCATCGCGTGCGCCGGGCACCACGCCCCTCGACTACCTCGCGCTGGCGTCGCTCGCGTTCGCGCGCACCGGCCGTTCACTCGCACAGACGATGCGATGCGACGGCGTGCTGTGGGATCGTTGGCTGCGGCCGTATTGGCTCGGGGTGCTGAACGTCGAACCGCGCCACGCGAGCGCCGAGCTCGCGCGCGCGGCACTGTGCGGGATGTTTGCCGCGGGCGGCCCCGGCTGGCGCCCGCTCGTCGCGCGCCACGGGCTCGGCAGCGCATTCGTCGAACCGGCGCTGCGGATGCTGCAGCACGGCGGCGCGCAGATCCAGCTGAATTCGCGGCTCGATGCGTTCGAATTCGGCGCGCACGGCAACGCGGTCGATGCGGTCGCGATCGGCGGCGAGCGCGTCGATCTCGCGCCGGGCGACGCGGTCGTGCTGGCGGTGCCGCCCGAGGTCGCGCAGCCGCTCGTTCCGGATCTCACCGCGCCCGACACGTTCAGCGCGGTCGTGACCGCGTATTTCGCGGTCGATACACCGGCCGGCAGCCCGCTGCAGACGGCCGTCGTCAACGGCATCGTCGACGCGGTGCGCACCGGCGATGGTCCGCTCGCGGCGACGATCCGCGACGCGGGCCGCTGGCTCGACATGCCGCGCGATGCGCTCGCGCGGCGCATCTGGGAAGACGTCGCGCGCGTGACCGGCGCGAACCCGGAAACCCTTCCCGCGTGGCAGCTCGTCGTCGAGCCGCGCGCGGGGTTCGCGGCGGTGCCGTCGCAGGAAATGAAACGTCCGGCCGTGCGTACGCGCTGGACCAATCTCGTGCTGGCGGGCGACTGGATTGCCACCGGCTTGCCCGCCACGATCGAGGGCGCGATCCGTTCCGGCCAGCTGGCCGCGGACGTGCTCCAGACACAATAAGAGAGGGACCGATGAACGATCTCACCGATATGGCTACCCTGTCCGCCGGCACCGTGCCGGCCGGGCTCGACGCGGCCGTCGCCAGCGCGACCGACGCGCTGCTGGCCGCGCAGAACGCGGACGGACACTGGGTCTACGAACTCGAAGCCGATTCGACGATTCCCGCCGAATACGTGCTGCTCGTCCACTATCTCGGCGAGACGCCGAACCTCGAACTCGAACAGAAGATCGGCCGCTATCTGCGTCGCATCCAGCAGGCCGACGGCGGCTGGCCGCTGTTCACCGACGGCGCGCCGAACATCAGCGCGAGCGTGAAGGCGTATTTCGCGCTGAAGGTGATCGGCGACGACGAGAACGCCGAGCACATGCAGCGTGCGCGCCGCGCGATCCACGCGATGGGCGGCGCCGAGATGTCGAACGTGTTCACGCGGATCCAGCTCGCGCTGTACGGTGCGATCCCGTGGCGCGCGGTGCCGATGATGCCGGTCGAGATCATGCTGCTGCCGCAGTGGTTCCCGTTCCACCTGTCGAAGGTGTCGTATTGGGCGCGCACCGTGATCGTGCCGCTGCTGGTGCTGAACGCGAAGCGTCCGATCGCGAAGAACCCGCGCGGCGTGCGTATCGACGAGCTGTTCATCGACCCGCCCGTCAACGCCGGTCTCCTGCCGCGCCAGGGCCACCAGAGCCCCGGCTGGTTCGCGTTCTTCCGCGTGGTCGACCACGCGCTGCGCGCGGTCGACGGCCTGTTCCCGAGCTACACGCGCGAACGCGCGATCCGCCAGGCCGTGTCGTTCGTCGACGAGCGCCTGAACGGCGAGGACGGCCTTGGCGCGATCTATCCGGCCATGGCCAACGCGGTGATGATGTACGACGTGCTCGGCTATGCGGAAGATCATCCGAACCGCGCGATCGCGCGCAAGTCGGTCGAGAAGCTGCTCGTCGTGCACGAGGACGAAGCGTATTGCCAGCCGTGCCTGTCGCCGGTGTGGGACACGTCGCTTGTCGCGCATGCGCTGCTCGAAACCGGTGACGCGCGTGCCGAGGAAGCGGTGCTGCGCGGCCTCGACTGGCTGCGCCCGCTGCAGATCCTCGACGTGCGCGGCGACTGGATCTCGCGCCGCCCGAACGTGCGGCCGGGCGGCTGGGCGTTCCAGTATGCGAACGCGCACTATCCGGACGTCGACGATACTGCCGTGGTCGTGATGGCAATGGACCGTGCGCAGAAGCTCAAGCAGACGGATACGTATCGCGAATCGATGGCGCGCGCGCGCGAATGGGTCGTCGGCATGCAGAGCAGCGACGGCGGCTGGGGCGCGTTCGAACCGGAAAACACGCAGTACTACCTGAACAACATTCCGTTCTCGGATCACGGCGCGCTGCTCGATCCGCCGACCTCGGACGTATCGGGCCGCTGCCTGTCGATGCTGTCGCAGCTTGGCGAGAGTGCGCTGAACAGCGAGCCGGCCCGTCGTGCGCTCGACTACATGCTGAAGGAGCAGGAACCGGACGGCAGCTGGTACGGCCGCTGGGGGATGAACTACGTGTACGGCACGTGGACGGCCCTGTGTTCGCTGAACGCAGCCGGCCTGACGCCGGACGATCCGCGCGTGAAGCGCGGCGCGCAGTGGCTGCTGTCGATCCAGAACAAGGACGGCGGCTGGGGCGAGGACGGCGACAGCTACAAGCTGAATTACCGCGGCTTCGAGCAGGCGCCGAGCACCGCGTCGCAGACGGCGTGGGCGCTGCTCGGCCTGATGGCGGCCGGCGAGGTGAACAACCCGGCCGTTGCACGCGGCGTCGACTACCTGATCGCGCAGCAGAACGAAGAAGGCCTGTGGGACGAGACGCGCTTCACCGCGACCGGCTTCCCGCGCGTGTTCTACCTGCGATATCACGGCTATCGCAAGTTCTTCCCGCTGTGGGCGCTCGCGCGCTATCGCAACCTGAAGCGCGCCAATGCGACGCGCGTGACGGTCGGGATGTAACGCGTGGCACCGGCGCAGCACAACGGCACGTTGCCCGTCATCGCCGTCACGGGGATGGCGTTCGAGGCACGCATCGCGCGCGGCCAAGGCGTCGAGGCCGTGTTCGCCGCGCGGGCCGACCGGCTCGAGCGCGCGCTGGCCGAGGCGACCGCGCGCGGTTGCGCGGGCATCGTGAGTTTCGGCACGGCGGGCGGGCTCGCACCCGATCTCGCGCCCGGCGCACTCGTGATCGCGGACGCGATCGACGGGCCGTTCGGCCGCGTGCAGACCGATCCGGGCTGGAGCGCGCGGCTCGTCGCCGCGCTGCACGACACGCCGGTGTGGGCGCGCGTCACGCGCGGCACGATGGCGGCGGTCGGCGCGCCGGTGGTCAGCGAGCAGGAAAAGACGTCGCTGCATCGCACGAAGGGCGCGCTCGCCGTCGACATGGAGTCGCATATCGCCGCGGCCTTCGCGGCGTCGCGCGGCGTGCCGTTCGCGGTGTGCCGCGCGATCGTCGACCCTGCGTGGCGCACGTTGCCGCGCGCGGCGACGGCCGGCCTGCGCGACGACGGCAGCACGGCCATCTTGCCGATCCTGCGCGAACTGCTGAAGCAGCCGTCGCAGCTCGGCCCGCTGCTGCAGGTTGCGGGCGACGCGCGCGCGGCGCGCACGACGCTGATCCAGGCGCGGCACGCATTCGAGCGTGCCGGCGCGATGCGGATCGTCTGAGCGGCGCTCGCCGCTTTCCGCTTCTCCCCCCCTTCCCTTTTCGTTTCGCGTACGCGCAAAAAAAGAGCGCTGCATGATGCAGCGCTTTTGACCATTCCCGACCGACACAAGCGGCACGACGGTATGGAGAATGAGATTCGTGCGCCTTCCCGGCAATTAGCGCCGTCATGACACCGCAGCCAGTGGTGGATCGTTTTGTCAATGATAAGGATAACGACACATATCTCAAAAACAAGCTTGCGGATACGGTATGTAGATCTGGCCTCTCAATTCTGTCTGGTATTTTTTGAGATGGTCTTTGACGCTAGCATTTAGCGCATTGCTGACAGTGAAGCTGTCGAATGTCTAGTACGGGATCCGGAATTTTCTCTTAACATGAACCCTCATCTTCTTGATGCCTACAATCGGGAATTGCTCTATTTCAAGGAGCTGATGGAGGAGTTCGCCCAGGCGCATCCAAAAATTGCGCGGCGGCTGGGCATGCATGCCGGCGAGATCGCCGACCCCTTTGTCGAGCGGCTGGTGCAGGCAGCGAGTTTCACAACCGCTCGACTGCAATTGAAACTGGATGCTGAATTTCCCTTGCTTACCGGTCGGCTGCTGGAAACTGTCTACCCGAATTACGTCGCCCCGACACCTTCGATTGCGGTAGCTCGCCTCCATCCCGATGAGCGGGAAGGCAATTTGCTCGAGGGGTTTTGTGTGCCTCGAGGCACCGAGTTCGCGAGCCGTGTGCCGGACGGCGAACGCACGTCCTGCACGTTTCGTAGCGGTCTGGACGTGATGTTGTATCCATTGGAGATTGTTTCCGCGAGGTTGACGGGGATTCCACCGGACATTCCATCGATAGAGCGATACGGCGTCGCACATCGGCCGATTCGCGGTGCGCTGCGTCTCAGGCTCCGTACAACGGGCGAGGCGCGCTTCGATGAGTTGCGCGGCCTGGATCGATTGCCCGTTTATCTGGCAGGCGACGAACGCGTGGCGTCACGTCTGTTCGAGTTGATCCACGCCGGCGCCGTGTCATCCGTGACGGGGGTGCCGAACCGCTTTGCCGATCCCAGTCAGGCAATTGGGATCGTCTCGGATCGGGCGATCGAATACACCGGACTGGCTACCGACGAAGCCTTGCTGCCACTGGCCGGATCGAAGTTTCATGGCCATAACCTGTTGCACGAATATGCGGCGTGTCCAGCGCGCTTCTGGTTTTTCACGCTGACCGGTCTGCATGCGGGATTGCGACACGTGACCGATCGTGAAGCCGAAATCGTGGTGTTGCTGGATCGCTTCGACAGTACCCTGGTCGAGCACGTCGACGCATCACGCTTTGCACTCTTCTGTACGCCAGTCATCAACCTGTTTCGTCGCAAGACCGATCCCGCCGAGATTCCACGCATGGGCGGTGAAATTTTGTTGCAGCCCGACAAGCAAAACGGCTCGGACTACGAGGTGTTCGCGGTGGAGGCGTTGCATGGTTTCGTGAGCAGAGGCGTCGCATCGCTCGAGTTTCGGCCGTTGTATCGAGCACTGACGAACGACGAAACCAATCACGGGCGCTATTTCACGACTCGCCGCCAACATCGCATGGCGGTGGCGTCATATCGCCGCTATGGCGCTCGTGCCCCGTACATCGGTACCGATGTTTTCGTTTCGTTGGTCGATCAGGACGAGGAGCCTTATGCACCGGCCATGAAATATCTGTCGGTGGACGCGTGGTTGACGAATGGCGACCTGCCGAGCTTGTTGGCACTTGATGGCGCGACGGACCTGACTGTCGGTATCAGTGCGCCGGTACGCAGCACCGGATTGATTCGCACGCCGAGCGTCGCTCGTGCGCCGCTTGCACAGCGGGACGCTGCCTGGCGACTGATCGGCCAGTTGAATCTCGGTCACGGCATCCTGGAGGCTCAGGATGGAAGCGGACTGCGCGACATTCTGGCTTTGTTCGCGGCCGCCGACGATGTGCGTTACCGCCGCCAGATCGACAGCCTGATCCAGGTTGATGCGCATCCTGTGACGAGGAAACGGCCCACCCGGAGCCAGTTGCAGTTCGGTCGGGGTATCGAGTGCGTGCTCACGGTGGATGAGGCCGGCTTTGATGGCATGAGCCCGTATCTGTTCGGGGTGATTCTGGAGCATTACGTAGCTCGTCACGTTTCGACACATTCTTTTATGCAGACCGTGCTGCGCTCGCCGCAGCGCGGCGAGTTGATGCGCTGGCCGGTTCGAACCGGGACGCGTAGCGCAGTCTGACGCACGGAGGAAAGCGGTTCATGCAGTCGGTGACACATAACAACAATCAAGCGTACGAGGGCCAACACGCATGTTGAATTTCAAGACAAACCGGACGTTCTCGGTCAGCGGCCCGGCATTGCCGGAGCTGGAAGGCATTGCATCGGTGCTGCACCTGAGCGCGATCCGGGGCACCGAACAGCTCTCCACGCTGTACGCGTACGAACTTTGGCTGACGACTCCAGTCGATCCGCTGCTGCCAGGCGACTTGCTGGCCAACCTCGATCTCAAGGCGATGCTCGGCAAGGAACTGACCGTCACGATCCAGCTCGACGGCATGGGCAGTTTCGTTGCCGGGATGGCAGGGCAGACGGGGGCGGCCAATCTGGGGGCCGGCACGCGAGAAATCAGCGGCGTCGTGACGGCAGCCAGCTACGTGGATCAACTGAATCGACAGTCACGTTACCGGGTCGTGCTGGAGCCCTGGTTCGCACTGGCGCGTGAGCGAACCGACTATCGCATCTTCCAGCGCAAGAGCGTGCTGGACATTCTGCGCGAGGTGTTCAGTCCGTACTTGTACTCGTTCGAGACGCGCGTTGGCCGCACCTACAAGCCGCTGCGCTATCAGGTCCAGTACGGCGAGTCGGATTTCGCGTTTGCCCAGCGATTGATGGAGGAACACGGCATCACGTGGTTCTTCGAACATTCGCAAGGCGTGCATCGCTTGGTGCTGGTCGACGGTCCAGGCGCCTATCGGACCGTGGAAAGCGTCGCGTACCAGACGCTCGCCTACTACCCGCCTGGCCAGAAGATCGACCGGGAGCACGTGGATCGCTTCGAAGCGACGGAGCGCCTGCGGTCGGGTGTCTGGACCACCGACGATTTCGATTTCGAGAAGCCGGGTGCGACGCTGACCGCGCGGAACAGCTTGCCGCGTGACACGGCGCACAACCAGTTCGAACGATACGAGTGGCCGGGCGACTATACGGAAACGGAGGACGGCCACGCATTCGCACAGGTGCGCATGGAGGAGATTCACGCGCAGGGCGAGCGCGCGACGGGCGAGGGCAAGCTGCGCAACGTGGTGTGCGGCACGACGTTTGTACTGGCTGGCCATCCGATGGCGAGCGCCAACCGTGAATATCTGGTGATCGCGTCGGAACTGGACGTGAAGGAGACCGGGGAGACGACGGGATTCTCCGCCTACGCGATTCGCAGCACGTTCACCGTGCAGCCATCGAACACCGTGTTCCGCCCGCCGCGCACCATCGCGAAACCCCGCACGCGCGGCCCGCAGACGGCGATCGTGACCGGTCCGGCTGGCGCGGAGATCTGGACCAACAAGAACGGCGAGGTGACGCTCAAGTTCCATTGGGACCGGTCCGACGTGAGGGACCAGAATTCATCCTGCTGGGTGCGGGTGTCGTATCCGTGGGCCGGCAGCAACTTCGGCGGCATTCATATTCCGCGTGTGGGCACCGAGGTCATCGTCGATTTCGAAAACGGCGATCCGGATCGACCGATCGTGACAGGGCGCGTCTATAACGCGATGACGATGCCCCCGTGGTCGTTGCCGGCGCACGCGACGCAAAGCGGGATCCTGACGCGCTCGACCAAGGGCGGCGGATACGGCAACGCCAATGCGATCCGTTTCGAGGACAAGAAAGGCGCGGAGCAGGTCTGGATCCAGGCCGAGCGCAATCTGGATGCGGTGATCGAGGCCGACGAGACGCACACCGTGGGACATGACCGCACGAAGCGGGTCGGCCATGACGAAACCGACCAGATCGGACGTCACTGGAAGCTGTCGACCGGCGGCTACAAGTTCGAGACGGTGACGCTCGCGTCGGTGAAGAGCGTGGGCATGGGGGCCATGCTCAACGTCGGGATGGCATACAACGTCAACGTGGGCGGGCTGTACCTGCGTAACGTCGGGCTGCACATGGCAAGCACCGTGGGCCGGAGCCGGACCGACCGCGTCGTGCGGGACTGGACGGCCGATGTCGGACACACCTACACGGTGACCGTGCGCGGCAAGGCAGTGGGCGACGCGGTGAGCGCCGATCAGGCGAACCCGATCGAGCCGTCGCCCGACTTCGCGCCGCAGCTGCCTGCGCCGGTATCGAGCTCGAACGCCAACCAGCTGCGCATCGCGGACACGGGCGAAAGCAGCCTGTCGGGCGCGAAACAGGCACAACTGACGGGCCCGGGCGGGACGGTGACGATCGACGAGTCCGGCATTCACCTGAAAGGCACGGCGATTTACCTGAAAGCGCCGACGATCAGCATGACGAACGGCGATGCCGGCGGCCTCGCGCCGGTGACCGAAGCCGATTGCGCGGAATGTGCGAAGAAGACCGTCAGCGCGAACCCGGTCGACCTGGCGACGGGACAGAAGGTGCTGTCGCATACGGACTTTACGTTGCCGGGCCGCGTATCGATTCACTGGAGCCGAAGCTACCGAAGTGCGGACCAGCGCCAGGGCAGTCTGGGCGTGGCGTGGAAGTTGCCGTATGCGACCGAGGTGCGCACGAGTTCGGCGGGATTGGTCTACTTCGATGCGGACGGGCGGCAGTTGCAGTTTCCGGCGCTGAACCCCGGTGAAGAACACTTCCATCCGATCGAGAAGATCACACTGGCGCGCGGTGAGGACGATGCCTCGGGCCGTACCTATGTGCTGTGCTTCGGCAACGGCGTCGAAGAGCATTATGGCCGTCACCCGGTCGACGAGACGCGCTGGCAGTTGCAGCGCATCACGACACGCGACGGGCAGAGTCTGACGCTCGGCTATACGGCACAGGGCTGGCTGGAAACCGTTCGCAACAATCGGCATGCCGTACGCTGCGAACTGGACGAAGCCGGCCGGATCACGAGCGTGTTGCTCGACCAGGGTTTCGGGAATCAGCCGCTGCACCTGACGAGCTACGTCTACGACGAGCACGGCGATCTGATCGAGGCCACCGATCGGGAGAACCTGACGTGGCGCTACGGCTACGACACCCATCTGCTGACGACCTACCGTACGCCGGCAGGCGCGACGCACGTATCGGAGTGGAGCGACGACACGCCGAATGCGTATTGCCTGCGTACCTACGCCTATACCGAAAACGCCGACGGGCAGCGGGTCGTCACGCGCGAGACGCGTTTCGATTACCTGCCGTCGCTGCGTGCGACACGGGTAACGGATGGATTGGGGCACACGACCGAATACCACTACAACGGTCTGTGGGCGGTCGAGAAGATCGTGCATCCGGACGGCAGCATCGAGCAGACGCATTTCGACGAGACGGGGAGCATCGCGGGCCATACGGACGCGCTCGGCCGCACGACGCGGATGGTGAACGATGCGCGGGGCAATCCGACGTCGATCATCGACCCGGCCGGCCAGGTCACGCGCATCAGCTACAACGACCGGAACCTGCCGGAACAGATCACCGATCCGGCAGGCCAAATCTGGCAGCGCGGCTACGACGCGCAAGGCCACCTGACGAGCGAAACCGATCCGCTCGGCAACGTGACGCGTTACGCATACGAAAACGGCTTGCCGGTCGCTCGCACGGACGCACTGGGCAACGTGACGAAGATGCAATGGGACGACGCTGGCCAGCTTGTGGCGCGTATCGATTGCTCGGGGCACACGACGACCTACCAGTACGATCAATTCGGCCAGTTGATCGAGACCACGGATGCGTTGGGTCAGGTCAGCCGCCACAGCGGCAGCCTGTCCGCGCGCGTGACGGCGGTGCAGCCGGCCGGCATGGGCTGGTGGAAGGTCGAATACGATGAAGCGGGCCGGGCGGTCGCGCATACGGATCCGCTCAAACGCGTGACGCGCGTGGACTGGGATGGATACGGGCAGCGAACGCAAGTCGTCGATCCGGCGGACGGCACGCAACGGTTCCGGTATGACGCGATTGGCCGTCTGACGAAGCTGACCAATGCGAACCAGGAAGCGACGACGTTCCGTTACGACAGCCGAAACCGGTTGATCGAGCAGACCGGTTTCGACGGCCGTCGGCAGAGCTATCGGTACAACGCGGCGGGGGAACTGGTCGAGCGCATCGATCACGGCCAGGATGGGCAGATCACCACGCAGGTGACCTACGATGTGCTCGGCCGCCCGGTGGAGCGCAGATCGAGCGACGGCAGTCAGGCGAGTTATCGGTACGACGCGCGAGGACTGTTGACGCAGGCGCAGGCGGTTTCGCCGGGGCATGCGCCGGTGCAGGTCACTTACGAATATGACGCGGCCGGGCGCCGCACGGCGGAGGTGCAGGCGCATCACGGCCGGGTATGGCGGTTGACGCACGGGCTGGACGAGATTGGCAACCGGTCATGGACCCATGTGCCGGAGGTCGGCTCGCTGGTGTGGCAACGCTACGGCTCGGGGCATGTGCACGGCATTCTGCTGGACGAACATCCGCTGGCGAGCTTCGAGCGCGATGCGCTGCATCGTGAGATTCAGCGAACGCAGGGGCCGGCGTCGCATCACTTTGGTTACGGCGCGAATGGTTTGCTGGCGTCGCATCGCTGGCAGAACCTCGATGAACGAGGGCGCTCGCTGGAGCGTCCGCGGCCGTGGCGGGCGTGGGCGTATGACGCGGCCGGTCAACTGACGGCACTGGACGATGCGTGGCGGGACAAGAAGGCGTATCGGTACGACGCACTTTCCCGGCTGACGCACGTCACGGCGGCAAGCGGAACGGAAGCGTTTCATTACGATCCGGCCGGGAACCTGCTGGGCGCTGCCCCGAGTTTGGACGGGGTGCAGGCGTGGAAGGCGAGCGGCGATCGCTTGCTGCGGTTTGCGCCGCAGACGCGTCCGGATCGACCGGTGGACTTTACGTACGACGGGCACGGCAACCGCATCGCACGGACGGTGCCGTTGCCGGCGAAGCCGGAGCTAACGGAGGCGGAGCAGCGCAGCCAGCGCGGGACGGAGAACCTGCTGCGCGTGATGGAAGTGCTGACGGGGACGCCGAAGTACGAGGAGCCGACAGAAGCGCCCGACGTGACGCGGTATCGGTACGACGGCAGCCATCAGTTGATCGCGATCGAACACGCGGATGGCGCGAGGAGCGAGTACGAATACGACGCGCTTGGGCGGCGGGTGGCGAAGCATCACACGCAGGCGGGCGGCGCGCGACAGACGACGCTGTTCATGTGGGACGGCGACTGGATGATGCAGGAAGTGCGGACGGGGCGCACGTCGCATGAGGACAACGCCGTGACCTACGTGCCGCACCCGGACCATGAAGGCCCGTTGACGCGGCTGGCGGACGGGCAGGCATGGCATTACGTGACGGATCATCTGGGAACGCCGCAGGAGTTGTACGACGAACAGCGGGAGGTGGTGTGGGCGGCGGATCTGAGCGCGTATGGGCGTACGGCCCGGAGACTGGCGCATGCCGTTGACAATCCGATACGGTTTCCGGGGCAGTACTACGATGAGGAGTCGGGGCTGCATTACAACCGGTTCAGGTACTACGATCCGATGGTGGGGCGGTATATCAATCAGGATCCGATTGGATTGGCTGGAGGGATAAATATATACGCATATGCTGGTGCGTTGCCTAACCAAGAATCCGATTATTTTGGTTTGTGGTTTGGACTGGATGATTTGGTCTTTTCCGTCGGCGGAGCGGTCGTTGGGGGAGTGGGGCAGGGTGTTAGTGATCTTCTTGGCTGGCAGCTAAGTGGTTGGGAGGATTATGCGGGTTCTGCTATCGGGGGGGCTGCGGGAGGGGAGGCTTTGCTTTATACGGGGCCCTTGGCGGCTGGTGCTGTTGGTGGTTTGGTAACGAATACATCAAAACAGGGCCTGAAATATCTAACTGGAAAGCAATGTTGTTTTGATTTCATTTCCACGGCCTCTGATGCGGGCATTGGTGCGCTAACGGGTTTTATCCCAGGTGTAAGAATCCCGGGGATTACTGCTGGGAGAGGTAGTTTTAATTCGGTATTTAGGCAAATGGTCACCAAGGCCAGAAATGGAACTGCATCCAGTATCTCGGGTGCCACAGCGATGAAGATGTTTGCAGGGCGCGCTGTTGATACCGCGATGCTCCCAGGCGTAGGCGCCGGGGCCGTTGCGGGCTTGGGGGCTTCTAAGCTTGGAATCGGGAGTGGTGATGCAACTGCATGTCCAAAGAGGTGCTACTGATGACTGTACTGTCGAAATTGTGCCAGATAGATCGGCGTATATTTCATTAATGATTTTCGTGGGAGGGTGGCTGTTTTTAATTGCCGCTTTCTGTGTAATATTTGTTGGCGGCTGGCAGGCATACAAATTCATGATGCTATCGATTGCAATTGAGTTTGTGTTATTTGTTTATATTAGGAGAAATTCAATTGCGTTGGGGAATAATGCGATTGTAGTAAGAACTATGTTTTCCGTCAGGAGGATATCGATTTCCGAGTTGACTGATGTCAGATTGGAGGTTGGGGTGAAAAAATATGTGGATAGATTTAAGCCGATGTTTAGGTTGGTATTTGTTTCTGGGTGTGGGGATGTGGTATTAAATGCAAAATTATATAGCCATAATGATTTGAATGCGGTTATCAGATTTGTGGAGAATCGGATCTGAGTGTGTATGGACGTGCGGACCCTAGAGGCGAGTGTATGCCACTGGCAATCCGATTCGGTTTCCGGGGCAGTACTACGATGAGGAGTCGGGGCCGCATTACAACCGATTTCGGTACTACGACTCGAGGTCGGGCGGTACATATCTCAAGATCCCATCGGACTGCGCGGCGGGATCAATGTCTACGCTTACGTCAAGAATCCGCTTATCTGGATTGATCCGCTTGGATTGCAGGCAACGGGACCCGTGTTATTGGGAATGGGAAACCTATATCGATCAGATGTAATTCTTCCGTCAGTAACGATAACGCAAAATTCCAATCTGGCGGGTGCGCTTAACAACATAACGAATCTTCCTTTTCCATCAGAGGTACTTCCTCCTGGACAATGGGTGGGCGTGAATTTTCCTTGGCAGGAGCCGCAGACGTATTGTGCTTCGGGATATTACGAAGGCGACGAATTTTGGAATAACAAGCCGACCGATGATTCAAATTTGACTTGTAAGGTGAGGAGGGGAAATTTGACGCAGACATTCTCAGTGAAGGGGGCGGATAAGAGGAAATTCATTTGTACGAAAAAGGCTCTGAGATGAAGCGGGTGGTGAAGGTTATTGTATATATTTTTCTTTCTGTTTTGGTGGTGTTGTTTGTGTTGGCAAAATGTAGTGAGCCAAATATAAACGAGCTAGAGGATCAATGCCTCAAGGCTTGCGGCGATCGCGGCATGTTTGGGGTTTTAGAGGCGCCTTTTCCAAATTCGACTAGAAATACCGCTGCAAACTACAAGTGCAAATGTTATTGAGGGGATCATGAAGATCCACCGAAGCAGTCGGCAGATAGGTGCATAGCACTGCGTAACGGATCGCCAGGATTGAAATTGGGCAAACGTCAACCTGGCCCGAGCTTTACATTGGCCCCACCATTGGCGCAGGGCCAGAAATCAAGACACCGGTATCGCCGGCTGTTTCCGTGCCGATATTTTGAGGTGTCTATGTGTGAGCTGATTCAGTTCGTCAGAGTACTTATCTTCGTGGTTTGCGCGGTGATGATAGTTGGTGGCGTTATTTTGGCGTTTCACTTTTGTAAGAGGCGGGGGGCGACATGAATACATTCTCTGGCATGTTTGAGATGTATCGCCGCGTCTTCATGTTTGAGAGCTAGGCGTTCTCCATAGCTATTTTGGTTTGTATGTATGGTTCGGCCATTTTGATTCTAACGGTATTTGCGCTTACTGCATGGGGTGTGGGAAACGGGTGCGAATTTCCTCTTTCTAGAAATCAGGCGCGGTAAGTCAATCGATTTAGGTGAAGCAATGTTCGGCATCATTTCCTCGTTTCAATCCACGAAGGCGAGCCTTCGAGCTAAATTCTGCGCGGTGCTGATTGCGGCGCTTGCTCCGTCGCTCTGCGCTGCCGAAGGTTATGTTCCAAGTGAAGGTGAAACTGCTCTTCTAACGCTTATCCGACGGGACGATGTACGTGCTTTCGCAGAGGGGCAAAAGAACTACGCCGCGCAGGCCTTCAATATCGACGTTGCGACAGCACCGGAAATTGCTCGCTTCTACGAAAGTGGAGACGACGCCAAAACCAATCAACGGTTTCTGAGCAGGCGTGTGCTTGTGTCGGGCACGATCGAGGCGGTGTGGGCCGACGGTCCGGATCGCACGGTGCTCGCCTATGCCGACACCGGGGCAACGCAAGTGCGCGCGATTGCCCACGGTGAACAAACATCGCGCATGACCGCATGGCAGGTGGGGGGCAAGGTTGCGCTGGTTTGTACTGGCGCCGGTGGGACCTCCCGTGCCGTCACCTTTGACGATTGCGAGAACGCGGACAACGTTGCCCGGCGCGAATGGGATCGCCTGGATACTTGGTTTGCCGATTTCTATCAAGGCAAATATGTCCCGAACATCATGGTGGTCACGATGGCCGTCAATATCGCGGCGCGCGCCAGCAGATTACCTGCTGATCATAGTTGTGCTACCGATTCCGAGAAATGTCGCGAGGCTGTGATGGCGATCGGTTCCCTGACTAACGATAAAGGTCTTTTGAAGGATATCGTCCAGCAACTCGTGGCGAAGGGGCTTGATTTTGGCTTGCTGGCCCCCGTGCAACTGAAACCGTAGACAGTCGAAGAACGGGGCCATCAAGTCGAAAGAGAAGCGACTTTAAATCATAAAGGATGTCGAAACGATTTTATAATGAGCATATTTTCATTCATCAGCATATGTATGGCCATTAGTTTTGCTGTCGCGTGTTCATTTGTTTTTTTTGAGGAATGGCTGGCATCAAAATAAACTCACGTGGAGAGATTTCAAGGCATGGATAAAGAACGTTATTGATTCGCTCTTCGGGATGGGATAGCCGCTTGCAAGGAACGCAGTCAGGGTCGGGGCCTGCTTGCCGTCACTGAATAAAGCGATTCCGCCTCGAGTGGCCAGTCGGGTAGGGCGTGTCCCCACATTTTTGAACTGCGTCTCGTCAGCACACGGCGCCCGTTAACGGTTGTTCACCAATTAGATTTCCATGAATAGTTCCACCGCAGCATCGCCTCGCGACCGTCAGGTCGCTGTCGTACGCGGAAGGTGATCGTGCAAGCCTCATGGATCCTTGGGGGTAACCAGAAAAAGCGTGACTGGATCCATCAAGGCTATTAAAACTCTATCTGCAAAATCGGATTATGCGATAAATCGTGCGACAAAATTGAAGGCGCGTGTAGACCCTAAAAAGGCATCGATCAAACGAGAATTGACTGTGCAGGCAGCGTGGCAGGGAATCAAGCAGGGTGGGAAGTGTATGTTTGGTGAGGAGAAAAAGTGCGAAAAAGAATAGATGGGATGTGGTTGTATATATTATTTTTTGCGCCGCTTGCATTTTTTTATGATCCGGTGAAGAGATATTTTGGGGGTGGGGTGTTGTTTGTTATTTGCTCCGTTATTTATATGTGTATCTGTTCTGTTTTGGCGATTTTTTTGGGGAAACCCAGAGGGCGTGAGTAGCGTTATGTTTTTGAAGTGTGAAATTTTGTCCGCGGACAATTTATTTTGAGGTGTTTACGAATGTCAACTTTCGTTGCAACCCTCGGCACGTTGACTACCCATGGCGGCGAAGTCACGTCAGCTAGCGCTGGTGTCGCGATCAATGGTCGTCCCGCGGCATGCGTGGGCGATTCCGTGTCGTGCCCGCTGCATGGCCCGGGCGTCATTACCAACGGTGGCTTTGGCACGATCAACGGCCGTCAAATTGCTCATCATGGCAGCGACACGAATTGCGGCGCGACTCTGGTGGTGTCCGACGACGGCCCTACGGTTTGATCTTCCTTATGTTGAGTGCAATGAATCGACTTTTGAATTCACCCGAGCATGACCCAGGCCATTAGCATGCCCAGGATCGTGTCGGCTCGACGCGCGCTCGCACCACCGCGACGACCGAACGGCACCTTTCTCTCCGACAAGAATTTGGACCGGCGCACCAACTCGCGCCGCGGTCGCCTATTGGGACCGCTTTCGCCGCCCGAAGACGAGCAGACGAGGCTGGCAACGGTAATTGGTCACCGTAATGCCTTGCTGGAGGCAAGCAGAGTGTTGCTTCGAGCGTTTGTCGATATGCCAGCGCTAATTAGCATCGGCCAGGACGAACGCTTGCGCGACCTGCTGATGGACGAGGTTCGCGTGTTCGAGCGCCTGTGTGTGCGGGCCAGCATTCGCGATGAACACATGATCGGCGCACGATATTGCCTATGCACGGCGCTGGACGAAGCTGCAATGCGTGAACTTGCGGCGCGAGGCGACACGTCGAGGAGTGTCATATGGGCTTCAGACGCGCTGACTCAACGAATCGGTGAGGACAACCATGGCGGGTCGAAGATCTACGCGCTGTCGCTACGCTTGTTGAAAGATGACGCCGACCACTGGCCGTTGCTCGAAGTGATCTACCGGATTTTCAGCCTGGGATTTGAAGGTCGGTATCCGCATGGCAGGACGTTCGGCGCGCACGACCGCGTACGAGAGCGAATTTACAACGCGATTGCCGTTCATCTGCCACCTGTTCCCGATGCGCTTTCACCCCACGCGCAATCTATCTCAACGGATCGGCGAACTTCCTGTTTCGAAATTCCGGTGTGGATGTCGGTGGCATTTCTGTCAGTGACGCTCTGCGCACTGTATGCCTTTTGTCGCATTGAGTTGGGCGCGCAAGCGGACGACGTGCAGCGACAACTCGCCAACATTGCACGCGTAGCGACAAGCAGCGCGATCGATCCGCCGAAGGCCAGTCCAGCACGGTAGTGCGAGTTGGGCGCCATGCACTGCACACATGAAGAAGATTCTCTCGTTTCTACGTTCGCGTCATCCATGGGCAATCGCGACGGTGATCGTTGCCGCTGTCGTGATCTGGTTTGCGGGCCCGCTGCTGAGTTTCGGTGGGCTGAAGCCGCTCGAGTCGACCGGCATTCGGCTGACTTTGGTCGTATTGGTTTTCTCCGCATGGATCCTGTGGTTGATCGACTGGTCGACGAGCATCGTGATCGTCGCGCTGCTCTGCCTTGCGATCTGGCATGTCTTTCCATTGCTGACGCTGGCTGGCAAGCCGGTATTCGCATCCGTGACGATCCGCATTCTTGCCGTGGCCGGTGTTGTGCTCGTTTATGCGGCCTCTATGTTGATTCGGTGGTGGAGGCGCATGCATCGGCACCCGAGCCAGCTCAGACGGTTGCTTCGACTCGGCAAGCGGGGCGATCGGCCATTGGCCGAATCGCGTCTGGCGGAGATCGAAGACATGTGTCGCGCGGCGATCACGCAGTTGAAGGCCCGGCGCGGAGGCGCCGGGAGGCTGGCGCGGCTGTTTCGAGGAGCCGCGTATCTCTACGACGTGCCGTGGTATGTCGTGCTGGGCTCGAAGGGGGCAGGCAAGACCACGGCGCTGCTCAACGCGGGTCTGGCTTTTCCGCTCGATGCGCAACTTCAGCATTCGCTCGCACCGGATGACGCTCGGACCTTGCCGGGTTGGCGGTTGACCAACGAAGCGATGCTGATTGATACGCCGGGCCACTACGTACAGCACGGTACGTCGTGCTACTCGCTGACGGCTGAGTCATCGCATATGTCGATTGACGGGAAACGGCACGAGCGATCGGCCGACGTGAGCGCCGTTCGCGAGCAGGCTGATACCGCGGAGTGGAAAGGATTTCTTCGGCTGCTTCGCGGTATCCGGCCCCGCCTGCCGCTGAATGGCGTGCTGTTGACGGTCAATGTCGCTGCCTTGACGCATGCCGATCTCACCGTACGTGCGACCGAGGGCCGTGCATTGCGGGCACGTCTCGATGAGATGCAAGCCGAGTTCGGGACCGGATTTCCCGTCTGGTTGATTGTCACGAAATCGGACCGGCTTCCGGGCTTCACTGACTATTTCGCTTCGCTCGGGGAGCCGGAGCGTGCGCAGATATGGGGCGTGACGTTGCGATCCGACGCGGAAGTGTGCGCGGACGATGCGATCAGGACAGAACTGAACCTGCTGGCCACGCGTCTTGCCGATGGAGTGAGTGGCCTGCTTCGCAACGAAACCGATGTGACGCGTCGCCGCCAACTGGCAATGCTGCCAGAGGCGTTTGCCGCCCTCACGAACCCGTTGGCTGACCTGATCGAACAAGTGTTCGCCGGAGCCGCCAACGGTTCCCCCGGCGCACCGCATCCGATGTTCCGCGGCGTCTACCTGACGAGCGCGGGACAGACCGGCCGGCAGGTTGCTGCGGAACGTCAAACGCTGTTGCAACGCATGATTGGCGCATTCGGCGTGCAACGGAGTACCCCCAGACGAGACCTTGGAGAAACCAGCTACTTCCTGCGCGATTTGTTTTTCGGGGTCGTATTTCGTGAAGGGCATCTCGCACACCCGAACCGGAATCGGGAGCATCGCGCGCGACTGCAGCGGTGGCTGGGACACTCGCTCGCATGGCTGATCGCGGCGGGGTTGTGTGCGCATCTTTGGAATGGCTTCGTTGCGCAACGGACATCCCTTGCCACGCTGGGGCAAAAGGTACGCACACTGGCCGCTTTGCTGGCACGAAGCGATCTTTCCACTTATCCGGAGCGTGTGCCGACGGCGCTGGAAAGTGCGCATGAACTGTTGCGCGACACGACGCGCCTCGCCACCGATTCTGACGTCGCCCTTCGTGTCGGAGCAGACCGTCTCGAAATGATCGAGTCCGACAGCCGCCATGCGTACGAGGCCCTGTCGGAGCAGGTTGTGTTGCCGCAAATTGCCCGCCGGATGGAGCATGTGATTGCAGATGCTGCTGCGAGCGGTGATGCCAAGGCCGCTTACGACGCGTTGCGCGTGTACTTGATGCTTTTCGACAGGGCAAGGTTCCACGCGAATGACGTCAAGATGTGGGTGCTGGAAGATTGGGCGCGGCACGACAGCGCGGCGATGTTCGGAGGGCGTGCCGCAATGATCGACCACGTACAGCGATTGTTTTCCGAAGGACACGTCGTTCAGTCGCCGCTGTCCCGTAACGAGCGGTTGATCCAGCAGGCGCGGGCATTTCTCGATGGCAGTAATTCGATTGATCGTCTTTACCAGCGCGCTAAAGCGGCGATGTCCAACGATGCGCCGGACGAGTTTTCGCTACTGCATGCGGTGGGGCCACGAGCGGGCGTGGTGTTTACTCGAGCCAGCGGAGCGCCGTTATCCAGTGGCGTGCCGGGAATCTTTACGCTGAAGGGTTATCGGGCGGTGTTCAGCAAGCGCTTGCCAGAATTCCTTCAGACGGCAAGCGAAGACGATGCCTGGGTGATGGGGCGCCGGACGCTGGATGATTCCGCCAAAAATGCAGCTGGCGCATTGAACGTGTCGATCCGAAACGGCGACGCGCTGTCGACAGCGATCACGCGTCAGTACCTGACCGAATACGCTCGGCAATGGGACGCATTTCTTGACGACATTCGCGTCGTGAGCGGAACGAGCCTTGCGTTTAACTTGACGGTACTGCGAACCCTCGCTGCACCCGATTCGCCGCTGATCCGTCTCGTGCGGGCGGCGGCAAACGAAACGACGCTGACGCAGCCGATGACGAGACCGGACGGTTCCTTGCTGGAAAAAGCGACTGGGGTTGTCAACCAAAAGGCCGAGAAGATGTTGGGCGCGCGTGCATTGGAGCACGTTGAGCGCGAGTTGGTCGATAGCCATTTCGCGGCATTGCGTGAAGTGGTGATGGGCCATGCTGATGCACGATCGGACGCGCCGCTGGCCGGGACGTCGGCGGGCAAATCGGGCCTGGAGGGCATCACTGGTTTGTTGAATGATTACTACAAAACGCTCACGATTTCCGACAATGCGCTACTGAACAACAATATGCCACCGGTAAGCGAGAACGCTGCGAAGCTCAAGATGACGGCTGACACGATGCCCGCGCCTTTCCGGGCAGTCTTGCGGCAACTCGCTGATGATGGCTCGCGCGGGGTGAATGAGGGTATCGGCCAGTTACTGTCACGCCAGATGCAGACGGCAGTCGTGGACACGTGTCGAATGACGATCGAAGGAAACTACCCGTTCTCACCCGACAGCAAGCGCGACGTCGGCATTGACGATTTCACGCGCATGTTCGCGCCAGGCGGTGTGATCGATGACTTCTTCACGAAGACGCTTGCACCGTTCGTCGACACTGCCGCCAAGCCATGGCGCTACCGGACGCTGCCGGGCGCGACCGAACCCGTTCAGGGGCCGGACCTCGAGCCATTCGAGCATGCGAAGGCGATTCGCGACATCTTCTTCACCGATCCCGATCGCAGGCGGCCGAGCTGGAAAGCGGATATCCGAATTCCTGAACTCGACCCGACGATTTTGCGCTTGTCGCTCGATATCGACGGACAGACAACGCTCTATCGACATGGCCCGGTCGCGCCCTTCGCAGTTACATGGCCGGGACCGCGCGGTGGCAACCACGCTCAGATCAGCGCGAGCCCGCGCATCCGGCCGGACACGTCGACGATTGCTGCCGACGGGCCGTGGGCGTTGATGCGGTTGCTCCGGAAAGGTCGTGTGGTCGAGGCTGCCACACCGGGCCGCACGCGAGTCGCGTTCAGCTTTGATGGTCGTGAGGCAGCACTCGACATCGCGAGCCCGGGAAGCGTCGCGAACCCGCTGACGAGCGATGTCCTGACGACGTTCCGGTGTCCCGGCTCGATGCCTGCGTTCAATCTGCCAGATAGTGGTCCGCCGCCGGGATTGCCACAAGGCGCGTTGCCAGTAGCGAGTAAGAGCAGGCTTTGAATGCGCCGTGAGCGGTCAGGAGTCGATTCGCTCACGTTCTTCCGATTCGAGGTTTCGGGCCCGCTCCTGGAGGGCTGGAGTGCTGCGCGCCAGATCCGGGGCCGCTGGCGTTACTGCACGGCCGGACCGCTCGCGGGCACCGTCGGCATCGCCGGCGCGATCGGTGCGCCGTTGGCAGCCGGCGCAGTCGTCGCCCCGGCCGACGCAGCCGCCGGCGCACTCGCCGGCATCGCCCCGTCCGCACCCGGATCCTCGTACTGCGGCAACCCCGGCGCGGCCGGCGCATTGCCCGGTGCCGTGCCCGATGTGCCGCCCGACTCGCCCGGATCCTCGTAATTCGGCAAGCCCGGCACGGTCGGCGCGGCCGCCGGCACCGCACCCGATTCACCCGGCTCGGTGTAGTTCGGCGGCGCGGCCGATGCCGACTGGCCGCGATACGTCAGCGACTTGCGCTGCTGCAGATACGCATCGCGGACGAACGAGTACGGATCGAGCGCCGCCTGCTTCAGCAGATCGGTCGCGCCGAGCAGGTCCGAACGCGCGCTGATGAACTGCGCGATGTACATCGGATTGCGCGCGGCCGGCTCGATGTAGTTGAGCAGGTTGAAGCGGACGTCCACCGCGCGGCCGACGCCATCGCGGATCGTGCTCGGCCCGAACACGGGCAGCACGAGGTACGGGCCGGACGGCACGCCCCAGCGCGCCATCGTCAGCCCGAAATCCTGGTGATGCTTGGGCAGCCCGGCCGGCGTGGCGATGTCGATCAGGCCGCCGACGCCGAACACCGAGTTCATCGCCACGCGCATCAGATCCTGCGTCGCATCGGTGATGCGCAGCTGCAACAGGTTGTTGGCCATGTTGCCGAGATCGCCGAGGTTCGAGAAGAAGTTGCTGATCGCGGTGCGCACGGGCGTCGGCGTGACCTTCTGGTAACCCTTCGCGATCGGCACGGCGATGTTCGTGTCGACCGTGTCGTTGAACTTGTACATCGCCCGGTTCATTGGCTCGAGCGGGTCGTTGGGGTTGCGGTTCGGGCCCGTCGCGCAGCCGCTCAGCACCGCGCTGGCAGCGACGGTCGCCGCAATGATTCGCACCTTGTTCATTATTTCCTTGCGATTGGTTCTTTGGCGCGTTTGACGCGCGGTTTGCCCATCAGGACGGGCTGAAACACCACGGCGCCGATCAGGGTGCAGGTCAACGCCAGCGCGAGCAGCTTGCCCATGCTCGACGTGCCCGGATGATGCGACAGCCACAGGCTGCCAAAGGCGGTTGCGGTCGTCGCGGCGCTGAACAGCACCGCGTGCGTGAGGCTCGACTGCAGCAGGCCCGTCTGGCCCGCGCGCCACGCCATCACGAAGTACACCTTGAACGCCACGCCGACGCCGAGCATCAGCGGCAGCGCGATGATGTTCGCGAAGTTCAGCGACATGCCGAGCACGACGCACATCTCGAGCGTGACGAGCCCCGACACGAGCAACGGCACCAGCGTGCGCAGCACGTCGCCGAAGCGGCGCAGCGTGATCCACAGCAGGATCGTGATCGACAGGATCGACCACAGCGCCGCGTGCAGGAACGCGTTGATGATCGTGTCGGCCGAATGCAGGATCGAGATCGGGCCGCCGATCGCGCCCGGCTCAGCGGCCTTCACCGCCTTCGCGAAGCGGCGCAGCATCGTGTCGTCGTTCGGGTCGACGCCCTTCGGCACCTTCGGCGAAATCTGCACGAGCGCGTGACCGTCCGGCGCGATCCAGTCGCGCACGAGCTGTGGCGGCAGCGCGTCGCGCGTGATGTCCTGCGGCTGCAGCAGCGTCGCGAGCTGATTGAGCGCGATGCGCAGCGTGTCGGAGAAGGCGCGTTCGGCGCGGTCGCGCGTCGCGCTGTCGGCGGCGGCGAGCTTCGCGAGCGATGCCGACAGATGCTGGGCGGCGGCCGCGCCCGGGCCCGGGTGATCTTCCGCCGCGTAGCTCAGCAGGTCCGACACGCGCTTGAGCGCGGCGACGCGCTGCGCGTCGGTCGCGGGCGGCGCGGCCGGTTGCGTCAGCGCGGGCAGCAAGTCGCTCGCGGCCGCGGCGATCGCCGCACGCTTGGCCGGCTGGTCGGCCGGCACGAAGGTCGACAGCGTCGTCGTGCGGCCGACTTCCGGCAGCGCATCGAGGCGCTTCGCGGCCGCGTCGGCCTCGGCGAGCGACGGCGCGAGCAGCGTGACGTCGTTGACGGCCGCTTCGGGCGAATCCTTCAGCGCGAGCAGCGTCGCCATCGATTCGCTGTTCGGATCCTTCAGGTGCAGCGGATTGAAGTCGAAGTGCAGGAACGCGAGCAGCGGCAGCGCGCCGATCACGACCGCGAGCGTGCCGATCAGGATCGGCTTGCGATGGCGATCGAGGAAGTCGTCGACCGGCGCGAGCCACGGAAAGCCCGGCGTCTTCGATTCGCCCGGCGGCGCGAACAGGCGCAGCAGCGCGGGCAGCAGCGTGAGCGTGGTCAGCAGCGCGACGAACATCCCGACGCCCGCGATCAGGCCCAGCTCGGACACGCCGCGATAGGCCGTGGGAATGAACGAGAAGAAGCTCGCCGCGACCGCCGTGGTGGCCAGCGCGAGCGGCATGCCCATCGAGTGCGCGGCGCCGATCAGCGCGTGATCGATGCGCGGATCGCGGAAGCGCTCCTCGCGGTATTTCACGCCGTACTGGATCGAGAAGTCGACGCCGAGGCCGACGAACAGCACCATGAACGCGACCGAGATCATGTTCAGCGAGCCGACCATCGCGAGGCCGAGCGCCGCGGTCACGACGAGGCCGACGAACAGCGTGACCAGCACCGAGCCGATCATCCGCTTCGAGCGCAGCGCGAGCCACAGGATCACGAGCACGGCGAGGAGCGTGAGCGCGCCGTTGAGCGCGGCGCCGTCTTCCACCGATGCGAATTCGTCGTCGGCGAGCGGCTGTTCGCCGGTCAGGCGCACGACCGCGCCGTAGCGTTGCTCGAGGCCGAGCGCTTTCGCGGTGTCGCGGATCACCTGGGTCGTTTCGGCGCCGGCCTTCAGCGCACCGTAGTTGACGACCGGCTGCACCGTCACGAACGCGCGGGCGGGCTGGCGTGCGGCATCGCTGTCGACCAGCCCGCGCCACGAGAACGCGGCGGGCTTGCCGGCCAGCACGTCGTCGACCGTCGCGGCGCTGCGCGCAAGCAGCTTCGCCATCGCGGGCAGCTTCACCTGGCCGGTCAGGAGCGGCTGGCCGAGCGTCGTGGACAGCGTGGTCGCGAGCCCGGTCAGGCTCGGGTTCTTCGCGAGCTCGTTGACGAGCGGCCGTGCGCTTGCGAGCTGCGTCGTCGTGTCCGTCACTTCCTGCGGCGACAGGAACAGCAGCCCGTTGTGCTCGAAGAACGGGCCGCCGCCGGGTTCGGCGACCTGGCCGATGCGGCCGGCGTCGGCCTGCTTCTGCAGGGCTTCGGTGAGCGTATGCGCGGCGGCGGTCGCGAATTCGGGCGCCGGGGCCTCGACCACCGCGAGGATCGTGCCGTTGCGTTGCGGGAAGGCCTTATCGACGGCCTGGCCGAGCGCGGCCCACTGGGGTTCCGCGTCGACGAGCTTGCTGATGTCCGTGCTGATCTTGAAGTGCTGCGCGACGTAGACGCCGCTGAAGACGGCGACGACGAGCGACAGCACGACGACCCAGACGGGGCGGCGTACCGACCATGCGACGAGTCGGACGATGAGAGATGTCACCATGTGGCGGTGGGGAGGGGCTGGCAAGGACAAAACAACGAGTATACCGGCGCAACGTGGCGTCGGTCGCGACGATGGAGCGTAAAGGGGCGGGAAGGATATTTGCTCCGCGGCGCAGGAATCGGCTCCCAGCGCCCGGCGATTCGTATGGGGATACTTACATAATCGACCGGCATCGTGCCGTGGCGGGGCCTGTGACAAAAGGGGTTGAAAGGTAACAGTCGGTCACCGCGCGGCAGGCCGGCCGCCGGGCCGCTATACTTCGACCCACCGGCCGATGCCACCGATGCAATCCGCCGGCCGTTTTTTCTCATCGAGTGCGATATCCGTATGAAACGTCATCTGTTTGCTTTCGTCGCGGCGGCCGCCGTGTCGGTTTCCGCTTTCGCGCAGAGCGCGCCCGTCGACATCGTCCGCAATGCGGTCGAAGGCACCGTCAACGCGATGAAGGCCGATCCGGGTGCGCGCGGCGGCGACATGGCGAAAGTCACGCAAGTCGTCGAGCAGCGCTTCCTGCCCGCGACGAACTTCGAACGCACGACCCGCATCGCGGTCGGCGATGCCTGGAAGCAGGCGACGCCGCAACAGCAGCAGGAGCTGTACAAGCAGTTCAAGCTGCTGATGACGCGCACCTATGCCGCGTCGCTCGCGCAGCTCGGCGGCCAGGACGCGAAGTTCTCGTTCAAGGCCGGCGGCGCGTCGGGCGCCGATGCGCTGGTGCAATCGACGGTCACGACGCCGGGCGACAGCCAGTCGGTCGGCTATCGCCTCGGCAAGGTCGGCAACGACTGGAAAATCTACGACATCGACATGTCGGGCGCGTGGCTGATCCAGGTCTACCAGGGCCAGTTCAAGGGCCAGCTCGCGTCGGGCGGCATCGACGGCCTGATCGCGTATCTGCAGAAGCACAACGCGCGGACGAACTGATCGCCGCCGGTCGGCCGGCATGTTCAGCATGCCGGCATGCATCAAGGGCGCCCTCGGGCGCCCTTTTTCGTTGCGGGTTCGGAATGACGCGGCACCCGTGTCGGGGCGCTACCGCAGCCGATGCTCGACCGCGAACTTGATCAGCTCCGCCTGCCCTTCGATCTCGAGCTTGCGCTTCAGATTGAGCCGGTGCGTTTCCACCGTGCGCACCGACAGCCCCGTCTGCTGCGCGATCTGCTTGCTCGACAGCCCCTCGGCCAGCGCGTCGAGGATGTCGCGTTCGCGCGGCGTCAGGCGGTCGAGCGGCGACGCGGCCGCGCTCGCCTGGATCATCCGCGCGGCGAGCCCTTCGCTGAAGAACGTCTGCCCCGTGAGCACCGCGCCGATCGCGCGCACGATCTCGCTCGCGGGCGAATCCTTCAGCAGATAGCCGCTCGCGCCTGCGCGCACGGCCTGCGTCACGTATTCGATGTTGTCGTGCATCGACAGCATCAGCACGCGAATCCCCGGAAAGCGCTCGTGGAAGACGCCGGCGAGCGTGATGCCGTTCATCCCGTTCATGCCGACGTCCATCAGTGCGAGATCGGGCTCGAGCGACGCGGCGAGCGCGAGCGCCTCGTCCGCGTTGCCGGCTTCGCCGACCACGGACAGGTCGGCCGCCTCGAGCCGCATCCGCAGGCCGTCGCGCACCAGCGGGTGATCGTCGACGAGCAGCAGTCGGGCGGCGGGCTGGACGGTATCGGGGGCGCTCATGGGCAAAGGTCTCCGGTGATGGGGCGCGTGCTCAGGCGGCGCGCAGCGGCACGCGCGCGGCCACGACGGTGTGGCCGACCTGCGACGTGATCGTCAATGTGCCGCCGAGCGCGTCGAGGCGCTCGCGCATGTTGCGCAGCCCGATGCCGCGGCGCGCATCGGTCTGCGACCGCTCGGCATCGAAGCCGCAGCCGTTGTCGGCGATGGTCAGCGTGGCGGCATGCGCGCCGACGTCGAGCGTGACGGCCGCGCGCGACGCCTGCGCATGATGCACGATGTTGCTGAGCGCTTCCTGCGCGATCCGGAACAGCGCCGTATTGACCGGCGCGGGCAACGGCCGCGCGCCGCTGTGCGCGACCTGCGTATAGCCGATGTCGATGCCGCTTTCCGCGCCGAGCTCGCGCACGAGCTGCTCGAGCGCGGCCGCGAGGCCGAGATCGTCGAGCATCGCCGGGCGCAGCGCATGCGAGATGCGCCGCACTTCGCGCAGCGTGTCGCCGAGCCGCCCGACGCCGGACGCGAGCGCCTGCTCGGCTTCGGGCATGCGCGTCGCGCCGCGCTCGAAGCGCGCGAGCGCGGATTCGAGCATCAGCTTCGCGGACACCATCATCTGGCTGATCCCGTCATGCAGTTCGCGCGACAGCCGCTCGCGCTCCTGCTCCTGCGATTCGACGACACGCTGCGCGAGCTGCTTGAGCTTCGCGTCGGCGCTGCGCGATTCGCTGACGTTCAGCACCAGCGCGCAGACGGCGATCGCCGCCGCGCCGGTCAGCGCGATCGCGGTGAGCCAGCTCATCGTCCGCTCGATGTTCGCGGACGCGCGCGCGTCGATGCGTTGCAGCGCGGTGTCGACGTCGTCGAGATAGATGCCGGTGCCGACCATCCAGCCCCAGCGTTCGAGCGCGACGACGTAGCCGAGCTTCGGCGCGGGCTTGCCCGTCGACGGCCGCTGCCACGTGTAGCGCACGTAGCCGCCGCCGTGCGATGCGGCGCCGATCAGCTGCTGGATCGTCAGCGCGCCTTGCGGGTCGCGCATCGACCAGTAGTTGTGGCCGACGCGCTCGGGCTCGCGCGGATGCATCAGCGCATTGCCGTGCAGGTCGTAGACGAAGAAATACCCATCGGGGCCGAAATCCATCTTCTGCAGCATCGCGAGCGCCTGCGTGCGCAGCAACGCGTCGTCGCGCGCATTGCGGCCGCTCGCGTCGTACAGCGGCATGATCGCGCTCGTCGCGAGTTCGACGTAATGCTTCAGCTCGATTTCCTTGCTCGACAGGTAGGCGGCCTGGATCGTCGCGTGCTGCGTGCGCGCGAGCGACGTCGCCTGCTGGCGCACGCCGAAGCCGATGCCGGCGATCGCGAGCAGGAATGGCACGATCGCCAGGAGGAAAATCTTTGCCTTGAGTCTCATGGTGGTGTGAAGCGGGCGCGGGCCGGCCGGCGCATGTGTCTGTCGCGCGGCGGCGGCGAGCCGACATTGTCGGCGATTTCGCACGCGGGCGATCGGAAGGCCCGGCGAAGGCGTGCCGGCCCGTCGTGGCTCAGGCGCGCCGCGGCGTGCGATCGACGCTCACGGCCGTCTGCACGACGACCCGGTTGCGCCCGCGTTCCTTCGCGCGGTACAGCGCGTCGTCGGCGAGCTTCAGCGCGGCCTGGATGCTGTCGTCGCGCTCCGGATAGCAGGTCGTCACGCCGATGCTCGCGGTCAGGCAGTCGGACGAGCCCGTGGCGTGCCGGATGCCGAGATCGAGGATGCCGGTGCGGATCGCTTCGGCGATCGTCACGGCGCCGGGCGTGTCGACGTCGGGCAGCACGACGACGAACTCCTCGCCGCCGTAGCGGGCCGCATAGTCGGCCGGGCGCCGCAGGCAGCCGGCGATGCAGCGGCCGACCGCGGCGAGCGCGTCGTCGCCGGCCTGGTGGCCTTGCGTGTCGTTGTAGCGCTTGAAGTGATCGACGTCGACGAACAGCAGCGACAACGCATGTTGCGAGCGTGCCGCGCGGCGCCATTCGCGCTCGAGCGTGACGTCGAGCATGCGGCGGTTGTCGAGGCCGGTGAGGCCGTCGGTGCGCGCGAGCGCCTGCAGTTCGGTTTCCGCGCGGTGACGCTTGCGCAGTTGCACGTCGAGCAGCAGCGACAAGCCGACGAAGCCGAGCGCGAGCATGACCATCGCCGAGCCGATCGGGATCGCGCGGTCGTACCACGCGGCGTAGGTGTCGGCTTCCGAGCGCGCGACCATGATGATCAGCGGCAGATTTTCGAGATGCCGGAACACGTACAGGCGCCGAACGCCGTCGATCGACGCGGTATCGGCGAAGCTGCCCTCGTTCGCGGTCATGAAGTGGCGGAACGTGCTGGCCTTGCTGATGTCGCGGCCGACGATCGCCGGATCGTACGGCTTGCGCGCGACCATCCGGCCGTCGGTGTTGATCAGCGCGACGGAGCCGCGATCGCCGAGCGCCAGGCGCGAAAACAGGTTCTGGAAATATTCGAGCCGGATCGACATCACGGCGACGCCGCCGAACGACCCGTCGGGCCTCGTGATCCGCCGGCTGAGCGCGATGCTCAGCGAGCCGCCGCGCAGCCGCGAACGGTACGGATCGCTGACGTACAGGCCGACGTTCGGGTGGTCGCGGTGCACCGTGAAATACGGTTCGTTGCGGAAGTTGGCCTTGCGCGGCACATCGCTCATGCCGTCGACCGCGATGTCGCCGTTCGCGTCGAGCACGTAGATGCCGCCGAGGTATTTGGCCGTCGTCGCGCGGTCGAACAGCACCTGGCGGCGCAGCGACATCGGCAGCGCGGCGACCGCGGGATCGTTCGAGCCGTCGACGACCGCCTGCAGCGACAGCGAATAGATCTCGATGTTGCGCTCGATGTCCCACGACGCCATCAGCGCGATGTTCTGCTGGGTGGTGCGCGCGCGATCGCGTGCGTCGATGCGGCCTTCGTACAGCACGATGGCGCACAGCAGCAACAGGAGCAGCGCGATCAGCAACCCTGAATAGAAGATCAGGTGCGGCAGCAGGAACCGGCGAAATTGCGCGGCGATGCGGCCCGTCAGGCCGGATTCGCTGGGCATTGCGTAGTCGGTTTCTGCCATGGTCCGTGGATCGATGGGCATCGCCGCCAGGCGGCGGGCCGATGCGATTGTTCGTATGATTTGCCGGCGGCGATCCGGTGCGCGGTCTCCGATGCGCACGCCGCCCGATCGACCGGAGAACCGGAGCCGATCATCCAAAATTGCGGCCGGATAAACCGCAAAAATCGCTCCATTCACCGGGAGGATTGGCCGCGATTCGACGATCCGACGAATTCCGCGGCGCGGATTGTTCCGAGTATAACGCGCGTATTTGTATACGCGGAGAATGTTGCGGACCGTTGATCCGGATCAAATTATCGCCGTGGCCAATACTTGCCAATCGCGCGTGGAGCGTTGCGGTGCAAGGCTTTGCGCCAGGCGCGGAGCGGCGCGCATTCCACGGTCGCCGGTTTTACCGTTTTAACGGCCGCTGAAGCGGGAACTTGAAGCGGTGCGATACGGACCGATTATCGATTTCGGTGTCCGCGTGAATTCGCGGATGAAAACGGGCGGCCACGATGGCCGCCCGTTTCGCGAAACCGCATGCGGGAAAGCCCGCATGCAAGGGTTTACGCGCCGTGCTGCTGCGCCTTGTACGCGAGCCGGAACCGATGCAGCAGCGGCTCGGTATAACCGCTCGGCTGCGACGTGCCCTGCAGCGCCAGCGCGCACGCGGCCTTGAATGCCGTCGACTGGTCATAGCCGGGCGCCATCGGGCGATAGTTCGGGTCGCCGGCGTTCTGCTGATCGACGACGCGCGCCATCCGCTTGAACACGTCGAGCACGAACGCCTCGGTGATCACGCCGTGGCGCAGCCAGTTCGCGATGTGCTGGCTCGAGATGCGCAGCGTCGCGCGGTCTTCCATCAGGCCGACGTCGTGGATGTCCGGCACCTTCGAGCAGCCGACGCCCTGTTCGACCCAGCGCACGACATAGCCGAGGATGCCCTGCGCATTGTTCTCGACTTCGCTCAGGATCTCGGCCTCGCTCCACTCGGCGCGTTCGACGACCGGCACGGTCAGCAGGCCTTCGAGCAGCGCGTCGCGTTCGCTCGCATACGGCGTCTTCTCGAGTTCCTGCTGGACGGCCTGCACGTCGACGAGGTGGTAGTGCAGCGCGTGCAGCGTCGCGGCGGTCGGCGACGGCACCCACGCCGTGTTCGCGCCGGCGCGCGGATGCGCGATCTTCTGCTCGAGCATCGCGTGCATCAGGTCCGGCATCGCCCACATGCCCTTGCCGATCTGCGCGCGGCCGCGCAGGCCGGCCGACAGGCCAGCGAGCACGTTGTTGCGCTCGTACGACTGGATCCACGCCGACGACTTCATGTCGCCCTTGCGGATCATCGGGCCCGCCTCCATCGCGGTGTGCATCTCGTCGCCGGTGCGATCGAGGAAGCCGGTGTTGATGAACGCGACGCGCGCGGCGGCGGCCGCGATACAGGCGGCGAGGTTCACGCTGGTGCGGCGCTCCTCGTCCATGATGCCCATCTTCAGCGTGTTGCGCGGCAGGCCGTACAGGTCCTCGATGCGCGCGAACAGCGTGTCGGCGAACGCGACTTCGACCGGGCCGTGCATCTTCGGCTTCACGATGTAGATCGAGCCCGTGCGCGAGTTGCGCTTCGCCTTCAGGTCGTGCAGCGAGCACAGCACCGTGACGACGCCGTCGAGGATGCCTTCCGGAATCTCGTTGCCGTCGCGGTCGAGCACCGCGCCGTTGGTCATCAGGTGGCCGACGTTGCGCACGAACAGCAGCGAGCGGCCGTGCAGCGTCAGCGTGCCGCCGGCCGGCGTCGTGTATTCGCGATCGGCGTTCAGGCGGCGCGTGAAGGTCTTGCCGCCCTTCGCGACTTCCTCGACCAGCGTGCCCTGCATCAGGCCGAGCCAGTTGCGATAGAGCTGGACCTTGTCGTCGGCGTCGACCGCCGCGACCGAATCCTCGCAGTCGATGATCGTGCTGACCGCGGCTTCGAGCACGACGTCCTTCACGTTCGCGAGATCGGCGCGGCCGATGGGGGTCGACGCGTCGATCTGGATCTCGAGGTGCAGGCCGTTGTGCTTCAGCAGGATCGCCGACGGTGCGCCCGCCGCGCCCTGGTAGCCGACGAACTGCGCCGGCTGCGCGAGGTGCACGACGCCCTTGCCGGTTTCGACGGCGAGCTGGCCGTCCTCCACGCGATAGCGCAGCGCGTCGCGGTGCGAGCCGCTCGCGAGCGGCGCCGCGTTGTCGAGCACGTTACGGGCGTAGTCGATCACGCGCTGGCCGCGCGTCGGGTTGTAAGCCGAGGTGCGTTCGGCGCCGCCGTCCTCGGGCAGCGCGTCGGTGCCGTACAGTGCGTCGTACAGGCTGCCCCAGCGCGCGTTCGCGGCGTTCAGCGCATAGCGCGCGTTCGACAGCGGCACGACGAGCTGCGGGCCGGCCTGCGTCGCGATCTCGCTGTCGACGTTCGCGGTGGCTGCCGCGACGTTCGACGGGACCGGCACGAGGTAGCCGATCTGTTCGAGGAACGCACGATACGCGGCATGGTCGCGCACCGGGCCGGGGTGCGCGCGATGCCACGCGTCGAGTTCCAACTGCAGGCGGTCGCGTTCCGCGAGCAGTTCGCGGTTGCGCGGCGCGAGGTCGTGCACCAGGGCCGAGAAACCGCTCCAGAAGGCGGCCTTGTCGATACCGGTGCCGGGCAGTGCTTCGTTTTCAATGAACTGGCTCAGCGCTGGCGCGACTTGCAGTCCTGCTTGGTCGATCATCGTGATTCCTCCCGGGGAAAAAATCGCGCGCGGCTTGGCTGGTTATGCCGCGACGCTTTGTGTGCCGGCGCGGGCGATCTGCGCGTCCTGTTCGGACTTTACGCCGGATACACCGATCGCGCCCGCAATACGGCCGCTCACCGTTACCGGCACGCCGCCTTCGAGCAATCCTGTCAGCGGCACGCTCAGAAACGCCGTGCGGCCACCGTTGATCATATCCTCATACGCCTTCGTCTCGCGACGGCCGAGCGCCGCCGCGCGCGCCTTGTCCTGCGCGATGCAGGCGCTGGCCGCCGATGCACCATCGAGGCGCGCGAACGCGAGCAGGTGGCCGCCGTCGTCGACGACGGCGATCGACACGGCCCAGCCGTGACGCTCGGCCTCCGCGCGGGCGGCGGCGAGCATGCGGTCGACGTCGGCGAGTTCGAGTTCGGGCTTCGTTTTCATGGCGTTCCCTCCGGAATCAGCGGTCAGTTGACGAGTCGGTTGTCGACGAGCTCGATCCAGTGGCGCACGCGCGTGCGGCCCGCGCCGTTCAGGTGAGTCTGGCAGCCGATGTTGGCCGTGACAATCAGGTCCGGCCGCGCGGCTTCGAGCGCGTCGAGCTTGTTGTCGCGCAGTCTGGTGGCGAGTTCGGGCTGCGTCACCGCGTAGGTGCCGGCGGAGCCGCAGCATAGGTGGCCGTCGGCGACATTCGTCAGATCGAAGCCGAGCCGCGTCAGGATGCGTTCCACCGCGCCGCCGAACTGCTGCGCGTGCTGCAGCGTGCACGGGCAATGAACCGCGACGCGGCGCTGCGTCGCATCGGCCAGCGCGTCGAGCGGCTCGGCCGCGACGACTTCCGCGAGATCGCGCGCGAGTGCGCTGACGCGCCGCGCCTTGTCCGCATAGACGGGGTCGGAGCGCAACAGGTCGCCGTATTCCTTCACGAACGCGCCGCAGCCGCTCGCCGTCAGCACGATCGCCTCCGCGCCGGCCTCGATCGCGGACCACCACGCGTTGTCGGTGATGCTGGTCGCGCACGAGAGGAACATCGGGGCCGTGGAGGCGAGGTTGCGGGAGGGCCGCCGGGCGACGCGTAACAGACGCGCTTCGGCATTGTTCGCCAGGCGTGCGGAGAACGGGCGCCGCGCGTCACGGCACGCTGCGCGGAACGAAAAAAAGCCCGCCGAAGCGGGCAATCCTCTCGATGAAGAGGGGGAGATCCGAATTCGCGATCGACGATCGGCGGTCAGCGCGAATTCAACCTTTGGTCGCCCCGAACGTCAGCCCCGCGACGAAATGTTTCTGCATCGCGAAGAACATCGCGACCGACGGCAACGCGGCGAGAATCGACCCGGCCGAGACGAGGTTCCACGACGTCGTCCATTGTCCCTTCAGCGCCGCCACCCCTGCGGTGATCGGCGCGGCCTCGTCGCCTTGCGTGAGACACAGCGCCCAGAAGTAATCGTTCCACACGAACGTGAACACGAGAATCGCAAGCGCGGCCAACGCCGGCCGGATCAACGGCAACACGATCCGCCAGAACACCGTCCATTCGCCGGCGCCTTCGATCCGCGCCGCCTCGATCAGCTCGAACGGCAACTGCTTGATGAAATTCCGCAGAAACAGCGTACAGAACCCCGTCTGAAACGCGACGTGAAAGAGAATCAATGCCTCGACCGTATTGAATACCCCGAGCCTGAGCGACAAATCCCGCACGGGAATCATCAACACCTGCACCGGCACGAAATTCCCCGCGACGAACGTCCCGAACAACGCGGCATTCCCGCGAAACCGGTAAGTCGCCAGCGCGAACCCGGCCATCGCGGCAAGCGCGATCGACCCGAGCACCGACGGCACCGTGATCTGCACGCTGTTCCAGAAGTAATGCAACATCGGCGACGTGGTCAGCGCGTCGCGATAGTTCTCGATCATCGAGAAGTGTCGCGGCCAGCCCCAGTAGTGGCCTTCGACCAGTTCCTCGGTCGAGCGCACCGACGTGACGAACACCGCGATCATCGGCAGCAGCCAGATCACCAGCGCGACGGGCAGCGACAACTTGTACAGCCGGCGCGATACCGGCTTCCAGTGGGCAACGGGTGTCGGAAACATGATGAAGGCATCCCCGGAAAGTCAGGTCACTGCTCGTTGCGCAGCATGCGGCGCAACTGGAACACGATGTAGACGAGCATGATCGCGAACAGCACGACCGCGATCGCCGCGGAATAGCCGAGCCGGTAGTACTTGATCGCCTGGTCGTACATGTAATACGCGAGCACGGTCGAGCTCTCGAACGGGCCGCCGCCCGTCATGACCGAAATCAGGTCGAAGCTGCGCAGCGCGCCGATCACCGTGACGACGATCGCCATGAACGTGGTCGGCCGCAACTGCGGCAGCACGACGTGCCACAGCAGCGCGAAGCCGCGCGCGCCTTCCATCCGCGCCGCTTCGATCTGTTCCGGGTTCACCGACGTGAGGCCGGTGAGGTACAGGATCATGCAGTACGCGGTCTGCGGCCACAGCGCGGCGAACACGATGCCGAACGTCGCGTAGCGCGCATCGCCGAGCACCGGGATGCCGTGTCCGGCGATCAGCGCGAGCAGCCCGAAGGTCGGATCGTAGAACCACGAGAAGATCAGGCCGACGACCACGCCCGACAACACGAACGGCGCGAAGAACAGCGACTTCACGAGCCGGATGCCGGCGACCGCCTGGTTCAGGTACAGCGCGAGCGCGAGACCCAGCGGCGGCGCGAGCATGAACAGCGCGAGCCAGATCACGTTGTTGCGCAGCGCGGTGTAGAACGTCGGCGCGTGCAGCAGCTCGGCGTAGTTCGCGAGACCGACGAACGTGCGCTCGGTCATCCCGTCCCAGTTGCAGAGGCTCAGCCACAGCGTCGACAGGATCGGCCAGATCACATAGACGGCAACCATTGCGCACGCGGGCGCGAGAAAGAGCCACGCGGCGCGCTGTTGCCGCCGCACGGCTGGCGACGGGCGACGCGCGCGCAGTGCGGCGGGCGACCTGCCGGCCGGCGGCGCGGCGGCGGCCGGTGCGGCAGGCGTTTCGACGGGTCTGGACGTGATCGGACTGGACACGGCAAGCCTCCTGGACGGACGCGGCGGCACGGGGCCGCCGCAGGGGTCACGCGGTTACTTCTTGTAGATCCGCTTGCGGGTCTGCTCGAGTTGCGCGAGCACGGTATCGAGCTGCGCGGGATTCGCGAGGAACTGCTGCATCCCCTTCATCCCTTCGTCGGCCATTTCCTTCGTCATGTCGCGGTCGTAGAACTGCGCGACGCCGCCACGGGTATCGGCGAGGATCCGGAAGCCGATCCGCGAGATCGGATCGGCCGGTTCCGGCGACTTGCTGTTGGCCGACAACGAGCCGAGCCCTTCCGCGAGCTTCGCGCCCATCTCGGGCGTTTCGACGAACGCGAGGAACGTATGCGCGTCGGCCTTGTTCTTCGCCTTGGTCGGAATGTGCAGCGATTCGACCGGGCCGTCCTCGGCGGTCGGCACCTTCGGGTCGATGATCGGGAAGCGGTAATAGCCCATTTCCTGCTTCACGTTCGGCGGAAAGCCCGCGGCGATGAAGGTGCCCATCAGCATCATCGCGGCCTTGCCCTGGAACAGGAACGGCTGCGCGCCGTCGAGATCGTAGGACAGCGCGTTGTCGATGAAATAGCCCGAATCGATCAGCGATTTCCACGTCGTGTAGACCTTCTTCACGCGCGGGTCGGTGTACGGCACGTCGCCGGCCATCAGCTGCTGGTGGAACGCATTGCCGTTCAGGCGCAGGTCGAGATAGTCGAACCAGCCGGCGAGCGTCCACGCGTCGCGGCCGCCGACCGCGACCGGCGTGATGCCGGCCGCCTTCAGCTTCCTGCATGCGTCGAGGAACTGGTCCCAGGTCTTCGGCTCGTCGGCGATGCCGACCTTGCGGAACAGGTCCTTGCGATAGAACAGCCCCCACGAGTAATAGACGGTCGGCGCCGCGTACTGCTTGCCGTTGTACGACGATGCGTCGCGCGTCGACGCGTACATCGCGCCCCAGCCGTTCTTCGCCCAGTCGCCGCTCAGGTCCTCGAACAGCCCGCGCTTCGCGTAGTACGCCATCCGCTCGCCCGCGTGCCAGTTCACGACGTCGGGTGCGACGGTCGTGAGCCATGCGGGGAGCTGCACCTTGTACGCTTCCTCGTCGACGAAGGTGGGCTTCACGTCGATGTCGGGATGGGCCTTGTGGAACGCCTCGAGCGTCGACTGCCAGACCGCGCGCTGGCTGGCGCCCTTGAACGCGATGTTGATCGTCAGCGTGCCCGCGTCGGCCGGCGCCGCGGCGCCGAACGAAGCGAACGCGATGGCGGCGGCGGTCGCAAGCCGGGCGGCGACGCGAAGGGGGCGATGTGTCATGTATGTCTCCATTCCTGTGTGTCGTTGTGCTTGACCGGCGCGTCGCGGCGCCGGGGGCGGTTGCTACGAACGGCTTCGGTACACGGCGACGCCTTGCGGCTCGACCTGCGCGGCGCCGACCACGAACGCGGACGGCGGCACCGCATCGATCGTGTGCGGCGTGCCGCCGTAGTTGAATACGTAGGTCAGGCCGCCGCGCCGGCTCACGCGCACGCCGTCGCCGAGCGGCGACGGTGTCAGGCCGGCTTCGGCCGCGACGTCGGCGAACAGGCGCGCGGTGGTCGCATCGTCGAACAGCGCGGCCCAGTAGTGCAGCGTGCCATGCGACACGCAGGCCGGATGACCGTCGGCGAAGCGCGCATGCACGACGCTGCGTGCGTCGTCGTGCAGCTCGACGAGGTCGCGCCAGTGGCGTGCGTCGCCGGCGAGCGGCGAGCCGTCGCGCAGCGTGCCGTCGATCCGCTCGGTCACGTTCGGCCGCAGCGATTCGACGCGCCACACGCGCATCGGCAGGATCGCGGCGAGCGGGCCGGGCGGCAGCGTCGGCGGAATCTGCAGGTCGATGGTCTTCGAACCGGTGCGCGGCCCGAACACCGCATGCGCGCCCGACGCGGCGAGCCGCGCCGCGAAGTCGTCCGGCACGATCGGCAGCGGCGGCACGACGACGAGCCGGTAGCCGTCGAGCGGCGCATGCGCGGAAATGATGTCGACGTCGAGGCCGAGCGAACGCAGCGCCGAGTAGTACTCGAACGCGAAGCGCGGGTAGTGGAAATCGGCGCCTTGCGGCTGCACTTCGAGCAGCCACTTCGCTTCGTAGTCGAACACGAGCGCGACGGGCGCACGCACGGCGCCGTTCGCGTCGGCATCGGCGCCGATCGCGGCGGCAATCTCGTGCGCGACGCGCTGTGCTTCGCGGCCGCCCTCGTCGAGTCGATCGTCCGGCGTGTGCAGGCCCGCGTGCATCTGCTCCTGCGCGAACGGCGCCTGCCGCCAGCGGAAGTACGACACGCAGCCGGCGCCGTGCGCGAACGCTTCCCAGCTCCACAGGCGCACCATGCCCGGCAGCGGCGCGGGATTCCAGTGCGCCCAGTTCACGGGCCCAGGCTGCTGCTCCATCACCCAGAACGGCAGCTTCGACATCCCGCGATAGAGGTCATGATTGAACGACGCGAAATCCGGGTGGCCGGTGCGCAGCCAGCGCGCCTTCACGTCGGGCGCGAACCATTGCTCCTCGAGCGCGCCGAGCGGATAGCTGTCCCACGTCGCGACGTCGAGGTCGCGCGCGACCTCGTAGTGATCGAACTCGGTGAAGAGCTGCATGAAATTGTGCGCGACGGGGCGGCCCGGCGAATGGGCGCGGATCACGTCGACCTGCATCCGGTGATAGCGCGCGACTTCGTCCGACGCGAAGCGCCGATAGTCGAGGCGGTGCGACGGATGCGCTTCGGTCACGGTGCCGACCGGCGCGTCGACTTCGTCGAAATGCCGATACTCCATGCTCCAGAACACGGTGCCCCACGCGCGGTTCAGCGCGTCGATCGTGCCGTAGCGCGCCTGCAGCCATGCGCGAAAACGCATGAGCGCGGCGGGCGAATAGCTGACGACCGTCTGATGGCAACCGAGCTCGTTGTCGGTCTGCCAGTAGCGCACGGCCGGGTGGCGACCGTAACGTTCGGCGACCGCCGTGCAGATGCGGCGCGACGCGTCGAGATAGGTCGGCGACGAGAAGTCGTAGTGGCGGCGCGAACCGAACGTGCGCGGCCGGCCGTCCGCGCCGATCGCGAGGATGTCGGGGTGACGGTCGACGAGCCACTTCGGCGGCGTCGCGGTGGGCGTGCACATCACGATCTCGAGACCGGCCGCGGAGAGCGCGTCGACCGCGCGGTCGAGCCAGCCCCAGTCGTATTCGCCCGGCGACGGCTCGATGCGGCTCCACGCGAATTCGGCGATCCGCACCTGCGCGATGCCGAGCGCCTTCATCCGGCGGGCGTCGTCGGCCCACATCGATTCCGGCCAGTGTTCCGGGTAGTAACAGACTCCGAGGCGCATGCCGATCCTTATGCGTAATGGTGGACGGGAAGGTCGGCGCACGCGGGCAGCGCGCGGCCGTCTTCGGTGAAGAGGTGGCAGGCCGCGGCCGGCGCATGCGCGTGCACGCGCTCGCCGCGACGCAACGGCGCGTCGCCGGGCACTTTCGCGATCAGCGGCGTGCCGCCGGGCTGGTCGAGGTGAACGTAGGTCTGCTCGCCGAGACGCTCGACGAGCACGACGTCGCGCGCGAGCGTGGTCGCGTCGTGCGCGGCGCCGAGCGTCAGGTGTTCGGGGCGGATGCCGAGCGTGACGGCCGCGCCGACCGCGAGTGCGGAACCGTCGCGCGGCAGCGTGAAGGTTTCGCCGGACGGCACGACGGTGACGATCGTGCGCTGCGCGTCGCCGGCGACGACGATGGCCGGCAGGAAGTTCATCCGCGGCGAGCCGATGAAGCCGGCGACGAAGCGGCTGGCCGGATGGTGATAGAGGTCGAGCGGCGCACCGACCTGCGCGATGCTGCCGTGCCGCGCGGTGTCCGCGCCGGCGTGCAGCAGCACGATCTTGTCGGCGAGCGTCATCGCCTCGGTCTGGTCGTGCGTCACGTAGACGACGCTCGCGCGTTCGAACTGCCGGTGCAGCTTCGCGATCTCGATGCGCGTCTGGCCGCGCAAGGCCGCGTCAAGGTTCGACAGCGGTTCGTCGAACAGAAACACGCCGGGCTCGCGCACGATCGCGCGACCGATCGCGACGCGCTGCCGCTGGCCGCCCGACAGCGCCTTCGGCTTGCGCTCGAGCAGCGTGTCGAGCTGCAGGATCCGCGCGGCGTCGCGCACCTTCCGGTCGATCTCGGCCTTCGGCACGCGCGCGAGCTTCAGCCCGAACGCCATGTTCTCGTAGACCGTCATGTGCGGAAACAGCGCGTAGCTCTGGAACACCATCGCGACGCCGCGTTCGGCGGCCGGCACGTCGTCGACGCGGCGGCCGTCGATCGAAAGCTCGCCGTCGCTCAGGTCCTCGAGGCCCGCGATCATCCGCAGCAGGGTCGACTTGCCGCAGCCGGACGGACCGAGGAACACGCAGAACTCGTGCGCGCCGATCTCCAGATCGACGTCGCGAATGACCGGCGCGTGCTCGCCGTAGGCTTTCTGCACGCGCCGCATCGAGATGCTCGCCATTGTCTCCGCTCCATGTTCTAATGCGCTCTCGTCGATGCTTAAGCGCTTAACCATCGCGATCAAAAAAAGCGCCGATAGCGATCGTGGCCGAGTCGCGCCCGTTGATCGGGCGGCAGGGTGTGCGGCGATAGTGCGCCGCTTCGGTGAGCGAAGCAAATACTGGATCGGCATCTCATATAGTGGACACATCATGGCGACACTCGATGAAGTGGCCCGCCGCGCCGGCGTGACGGCCGCGACGGTCTCGAACGTGCTGCGCAACCGCGGCCGGGTCGGCGAAGCCACGCGGGCGCGGGTGCTCGACGCCGTGCAGGCGCTCGGCTACCGGCCGCATCTGGCCGCGCGGGCGCTGGCGGAAGGGCGCGCGCCGACGGTCGCGCTGATGGTGTCGAGCATCGCCAACCCGTTTTATCCGGAATTCGCGCTCGCGGTCGAACGCGCGGTGCGCCGCAACGGACAATTCCTGATCGTCTGCAATACCAACGAAGATCCGTTGCAGGGGCGCGCGTATCTCGACCAGATCGCCGGCACGATTTCCGAAGGCATTCTCGTGACCAACGCGAACCTGCATTTGCCGGATCTCGTCGACGTCGCGCGGCGCGGCGTGCCGGTCGTGCTGTGCCTGTGGGAGCGGCCCGATGCGCCGCCCGAAGGGTTGCCGTGCGTGGCCGTGGATTTCCGCGAGGCGGGGCGGATCGCGACGCGGCATCTGCTCGAGCTCGGGCATCGAACAATCGGCGTGATCGTCGGCGGCTCGGCGAGCGGCGTGCAGGCGGCGCGCTACGACGGCTTCGTCGACGTGATGCGCGAAGCCGGGCTCGACGCATCGATCGTCGCGGCCGAACCCGATTCGATCGAAGGCGGCGTGCGCGCGGCGGGCTGGCTGCTCGACGCGCATCCGGAGCTGACCGCGCTGGTCGCGACCAACGACCTGCCCGCGATCGGCGCGCTGCACGCCGCGGCCGATCGCGGCCGGCGCGTGCCCGACGATCTGTCGATCGTCGGCATCACCGATATTCATCTGGCCAGCGACACGCGTCCCACGCTGACGACCGTTGCGATCCCGACCGCCGAGGCCGCGGGGCTCGCGGTCGAACTGCTCAACGCATTGCGCGAGGCGGGCGGGCACATCGACGATGCATCGCGCGTGCGGACGGCGCCGGTGCCGCGGCTGGTGGTGCGGGGTACGACGGGGGCGGCGCCGGGGCGGCGCGCGATGCCGTAGACGTCGACGGGGGCGCGAGTTTTTCCGGTACCGGGCGCGGGCTGGAAGCTGCACATGGGGCGAGCCGCGAACCGGTGGACGCAATGACGAGGCCGGGCCGGATCGCCCGGCATCGTCACCCGCCTTCGACGAGCCGCATCACGATGCGCCGGGCCGAATCGAGATGCGCGACCGTCATCGCGCGGGCGCCACGTGCATTGCGTTCGCGGCATGCTTGCAGGATTGCGTCGTGCTCGACCTGGAACGACGGCGTATCGGCCAGCAACGTGGCCTGCAGGCGCTCGTAGCGCTCGACCTGGCTGCGCAGTTCCGCGATCGCCTTCAACTGCCGCGCGTTGCCGCAGCACGAATACAGCAACGCATGGAATTCGCGATTCAGTTCGCCTTGGCGGCGCGGCACGTTCGATTCGCCGAGCAGCCGGTGCACGAGTTCGGCACGCGCGAGCGTTTCGTCGTCGAGCCGCTTCACGCTGCGGTAGATCGCATCGCCTTCGAGCAGCGCGCGCATGTCGTAAATTTCCTGCACGTCGGACGCGCTCAGCATCCGCACGACCGCGCCGCGATTGCGGAAGATGTCCAGCAGTCCTTCGCGCTCCAGCCGCTGGATCGCCTCGCGCATCGGAATCCGGCTGATCCCGAAGCGCTCGGCGAGGTCGCGCTCGACGAGCCGCTCACCTGCGTGCAACTCGCCGTTGATGATCATCTCCCGCAACGATGCGGCCACGGCGTCCGCCGTGGAATCGGGTCTGGCTTCCATGCTTCCGGGTTCCTCATTTTGGAATAATGGTATACCAAGCGACATTCCGGTGCCACAATGACGGCCTCACGTTCCGACAGCAGAGGAGAGCGAGATGGCGCATGGCGAACACAAGTACCGCGTGGCAGTGGAGTGGACCGGCAACCGGGGAACCGGTACGTCGGGGTATCGCGAATACGGCCGCGAACATGTGATCCGCGCGGGTTCGAAGCCGGACATTCCGGGCTCGTCGGATCCGGCGTTCCGCGGCGACGCGGCGCGCTGGAATCCGGAAGACCTGCTGCTGGCGTCGGTATCGGCGTGCCACAAGCTCTGGTATCTGCATCTGTGTTCGGATGCGGGCGTCCGCGTGCTCGCGTATGTCGACGACGCCGAAGCGACGATGCTCGACAGCCCCGAGCCGGGGCGCTTCACCGAAATCGTGCTGCACCCGCGTGTGACGATCCGCGCGGGCGACGATCGCGAGTTGGCCGAGCGGCTGCATCATGACGCGCATGCGAAGTGCTATGTGGCGAATTCGGTGAATTTCCCGATCCGGTGCGAACCGGTGATCGAGTGCGCTGCCGCCTGACGCACGCCGGGGAGAAGTCGTTGAGGCTTTTCTACTATCCATGCAACACGAGCATGGCGCCTCATTTCGTGCTGGAAGAAATCGGCAAGCCGTTCGAGCTGGCGCTCGTCGCCCGCACGCGCGACCAGCACAAGTCGCCCGAGTACCTCGCGCTGAATCCGAACGAGCTAATTCCGGTGCTGGTCGACGGCGACCTCGTGCTGTACGAGACTGACGCGATTTGCCTGCATCTGGCCGATACGCATCCGGCGCGGCTTGCACCGGCGCTCGGTGCGCCCGAGCGCGCGCTTCTATACGTGGCTCATGTGGCTCGGGAAGCGTGGTGGCAATGGAACGCAAGGGCTTCGCTCGATTGGTGGATCGTATGGAATCGGGCGACGTGTTGATCGTAACGAAGCTGGATCGTTTGGGCCGTAATGCTATGGATGGGCGAGCAGCGGTCGAAAAGCTGGACGGTATGGGTGTGCGTGTCCATTGACTTGCATTGGGCGGCGTAGATTGGACCAGCGCTGCGGGCAAGGTGACGATGAGCGTGTTGGGTGCAGTGGCGGAATTCGGGCGCGACCTGTTGATCGAGCGCACGCAAGCGGGGTTGAAGCGTGCAGTTGGTGCCCGCGCCAGGCTTGTGAAGATGGTTAAAAACGTGGTCGAACAAGTGCGCGATTCGGAGGGGGCAGTGCACGTTACCCACTGGTGTTACTTCTGATTGTCGAGAGCGGACTTTTTTCGTTGGAAAACCCGGGGCTGACAATTAAATAAAGACCGATTATTTCAAAAGTCGGTCGTGTATGGAAATAGAAACAATAGTCAGCTGGCGTTGAAAGTGAGAGGTATTCTGTAGGCAAATGTGCTGAAGTGAGGTGAAGGTATTCGGCTTGCAAGAACAGCAGCCCGCGAGTGAAACTCAAACCTAACCTAGCCCCTTCGCTGGATTTTTGGAGAGCACATGTCAGAGTTACTGTCCTACTACGAAATCAACAAAATGCTTTGGCGATGGCGAAAACGGGACGGCGCGCGCATCGTGCATAAGGCCAAGCTCTCGATGGACATGGCGCCGCGGTTACCCCCAGAGCCACCCAAACCACCGACACCCAAACCGGCTCCGGCACCCAAGCGGGATTCGCTGGACAAGATGGTCGACGACTTCGAAAGGATTGGTAACGCTTTTTCACGATTCAAGAAATGGCTGGATACCCCCGATCCGCCAAAGCAACCCAAGCCTTCGCCCCCGGTCCAGGTCAAACCGACCGTTCCACCCTTCGATATTCAGGAGATTCCAGCGGCCATGCGCGGGGAAATGATGCCGATCGGGGCAAAACTCATGGAGCGATGGTTTGCTGGTAGGCTCAATTATTCAACCGATTCGAATAATCAAAGATTTGCGATCGACCAGAACGGGAAACCCTATGCTGATGACATGTACGACTACTCAATCGTTAAGCTAGACTGGGTTTTGAAGCATCGGAGAGCGAAAGAAAAGTACGATCAGTTGATTGGAATTGGAATTTATTCAGAAAGAGCGCGCGGGAAATTAAGGGATGAATTGTCTGCGTACTACGGCCGCTATACTTTCTTTGCAACATCGGAAGTATTTAAAGATGATATTCGAGTGCTGCATAAACTGTTCCAATTTCAATTCACATCTATCGACGGAACCCTGGGAGATAAACTAAAATCGTTTATACACTTCAGCGAAGAAAACAAAGGCGTTCCAGACGATTTGTTTGCTGCGTTAGGGAGTTTCAACCTATACGCGGCAGTTGCGCAAGCCAACTTCTATATTGACGAGTATAGTCGGAGTCGATGTGTCGAAGTAAATGCCATTTGGGTCTATGTAAGAGATGGTTATACCTTTGAGGATAAGGATGGGGACCCATCGCAGTACTTGGGCCACTGGGGTGAAAACGGAATCATTGTAGTCCCGTACGCTTTCGTTGGCTCGTTATCTTCTCGTGTCCCATATCTCGATTATCCCGTCGCCCTCGGAGACGCAAGGAAAAAAGGCAACCTTTACTATCCGGTCCACAACAGCGACTTCAGGGCATGGCAAAAAAAGCATGGGCGAGGTGGGGACTTCATTCTGTTTTCAGAAAAGAAATTTGTCCGCCTAGATAAACCAATTCGTGTCTTCCTATGAAACCGAGCAAAGCAATATTATTTGTCGCTGCAGGCGTATGGGCATGTTACATGTGGGGGTTTGATAGAAGTCCGATTGGGAAATACTGCAAAAAATCAATTTCCCCGGATAATAAATACTATGCCACACTGTGCGACTCAACCTATGAGCGGTTTAGCGAGCAACCGTTTAACATTGCCGACTTTGCATTTGTCGCCAGACTTTACGACAACAAAACCGGTAAAATTTTGGCAATAACAACTTTTGACTCGCCGGTTCCGGATTTATTCTGGGGGAGGGACTACGTGCAGTTTCAAAAGGGAGGTGAGGACGGAGATGGGTCGTATTTCAATTTGCCGCCATCCCTGATGGATAGAATTTTAGCGAACCGCCCTCGGCTTGTCCCACTTAATCAAACCCAGTTCAAAAGCCATTGATATACCCGCCTCCATGTGGCTTGTTCCCGCGGGCTGGCGAGCTTCGCTTGCCCAATGCGACGTACATCTCTCCAGCTACCTTAGCAGGCTGCTGACGGCCTCAGAATCCCCGCGACGAACTCACAAGCCAAAGCCTCAGAGGCCCGATTCCTGAAGATTCAGAAGGGGGCGCGTTCTCATTCAATCGGTGGGCGTTTTGACTTCATGCGCGACGAGTGGAAAGCGCTTGGTCTGCGCCACTATGAGGATGAGTTGGAGAGGGTAGACGAGTTGGGTGAAGCAGGATTCGACCGCCTGTATCAGACGGCCATAGCGCGGCTGGGTGTGTGTCGTGAGCCTTCCGAGCACGATGGACCTTGGGCGGTGTTCAGTATGCAGGAGGGGTGTGGGTAGCAGGGTTTGGAGCGCCGCCCGTGCGCAATCGCGGGCGGCATTGATTCAGGCGTGGGGGCCGCCGGTCCAGAACGTCGTCAGGACGGCTCTGTCAGCGTAGATCGTAGTGCAGGCTAAAAAGGCGGAGCCGGAATTTCTACACTGAGCGCGACGCTTCAGGCATGCGGCAGCTAGCTAAGGGGTTGTTGCGTCAACGATGAGAACAGGGGGCCGCGCGGCCCCTTTTCTTTTTCTGGAATCAGTACGCACAGACACGCAATGCATAGACCGTTAACAATAAAGGAAAAATGCATGCCTTCACCGTACTCGCAAGGAGCCCTTCAACGGGCACGCGGCCCACGCGAACCAGAGGCCGCCGCCTTACACCCCGACCCCGTAAACCTCCCTCGCCGCCACCCGAATCGCATCCGCCATCACCTCGACGGCCGGCGAATGCAGCCGGTCGGTGCGCGTGATGATCCCGAAATCGTCCATCCGGCAATCCATCTCCAGCGGCAGCACCGAGACGATCCCGTGTCGCGCGTAGTACAGCGCGACATCTTCCGCGAGCACCGCGATCATGTCGCTCTGCTCGATCAGCTGCGTGATGAACAGCAGCGCGGCCGTCTCGACGACGTTTGCGGGCGGCGCCAGGCTCGCGCGCTGGAACACGAGCTCGAAGCGATGGCGCAGCACGCTGCCGGCCGGCGGCATCACCCACGCGGCGCGCTGCACGTCGGCGAGCGACAGCGGCGCCTGCGCGAGCAGCGGATGGCCGGGCCGCACGACCGCGGCGACCGGCTCGCCGGTCAGCGGCTCGTAGCGCAGGTGCAGCTTGTCGTGTTCGGCGGACAGCCGGCCGAGCACGATGTCGAGCTTGTCCTGCGCGAGGTGTTCGAGCAGCGCGTTGCTCGTGTCGATCGCGACGGACACGCGCACGTTCGCATGCGTGCCCTTCACCGCGGCGACGGCCGGCGGCACGAGCCGCAGCCCCGGCGACGTGATCGCGCCCACCGCCACGTGCCCGAGATGGCCGGCCTTCAGCGCGGCCAGTTCCTCGCGCGCCTGGTCGAGGCTGCCGAGCGCCGCGCGCGCGTGGCGGATCAGCACGTCGCCATACAGCGTCGGCCGCATCCCGCGCGGCAGCCGCTCGAACAGCACCGCGCCGATCGATTCCTCGAGCTCGCGCAGCAGCTTCGACGCGGCCGGCTGCGTCATGTTCAGCGCGGCCGCCGCGCGGTGAATGCTGCCTTCGTCGGCGAGCGCGACGAGCAGCAGGAGCTGGCGGGTCTTCAGGCGGTTGCGGTTTCCCCACGGGCTGGCTTCTTGCATCGTACGGGTTTATATCGATATCGGAATCGATATCGTAATCGCCTAAAACGTCATTAGCCAGTTATCAAAATTCTGCCTAGACTGCGCCGGTATCCCGTCACCACAGGACTGACGATGTCGGCAACAAAACCCAGGCTGCGCTCCACCCAATGGTTCGGCACGAACGACAAGAACGGCTTCATGTACCGGAGCTGGATGAAGAACCAGGGCATCCCCGATCACGAGTTCGACGGCCGGCCGATCATCGGCATCTGCAACACGTGGTCCGAACTGACGCCGTGCAACGCGCACTTCCGCAAGCTCGCCGAGCACGTGAAGCGCGGGATCTCGGAAGCCGGCGGCTTCCCGGTCGAGTTCCCGGTGTTCTCGAACGGCGAGTCGAACCTGCGGCCGTCGGCGATGCTCACGCGCAACCTCGCGTCGATGGACGTCGAGGAAGCGATCCGCGGCAACCCGATCGACGCGGTCGTGCTGCTCGCCGGCTGCGACAAGACGACCCCGGCGCTGCTGATGGGCGCGGCGAGCTGCGACGTGCCGGCGATCGTCGTGTCGGGCGGGCCGATGCTGAACGGCAAGCTCGAAGGCAAGAACATCGGCTCGGGCACGGCCGTGTGGCAGTTGCATGAATCGCTGAAGGCGGGCGAGATCGACCTGCACCACTTCCTGTCGGCCGAGGCCGGGATGTCGCGCTCGGCCGGCACCTGCAACACGATGGGCACCGCGTCGACGATGGCGTGCATGGCCGAGGCGCTCGGCGTCGCACTGCCGCACAACGCCGCGATTCCTGCCGTCGATTCGCGCCGCTACGTGCTCGCGCACATGTCCGGCATCCGCATCGTCGAGATGGCGCTCGAAGGGCTCGTGCTGTCGAAGGTCCTGACGCGCGCCGCGTTCGAGAACGCGATCCGCGCGAATGCGGCGATCGGCGGCTCGACCAACGCGGTGATCCACCTGAAGGCGATCGCGGGCCGCATCGGCGTGCCGCTCGAGCTGGAGGACTGGATGCGCATCGGCCGCGACACGCCGACGATCGTCGACCTGATGCCGTCCGGGCGCTTCCTGATGGAGGAGTTCTATTACGCGGGCGGGCTGCCTGCCGTGCTGCGCCGGCTCGGCGAAGGCGGGCTGCTGCCGCACCCGGACGCGCTGACGGTCAACGGCAAGTCGCTGTGGGACAACGTGCGCGAAGCGCCGAACTACGACGACGAGGTGATCCGCCCGCTCGACCGGCCGCTGATCGCGGACGGCGGCATCTGCATCCTGCGCGGCAATCTCGCGCCGCGCGGCGCGGTGCTGAAGCCGTCGGCGGCGAGCCCCGAGCTGCTGAAGCATCGCGGCCGCGCGGTGGTGTTCGAGAACCTCGATCACTACAAGGCGACGATCAACGACGAAGCGCTCGACGTCGATGCCAGCTCGGTGCTGGTGCTGAAGAACTGCGGGCCGCGCGGGTATCCGGGGATGGCGGAGGTCGGCAACATGGGGCTGCCGCCGAAGCTGCTGCGCCAGGGCGTCAAGGACATGGTGCGGATCTCGGATGCGCGGATGAGCGGCACGGCTTACGGCACGGTGGTGCTGCACGTCGCGCCGGAAGCCGCCGCGGGCGGGCCGCTGGCCGCCGTACGCAACGGCGACTGGATCGAACTCGACTGCGACGCCGGCACGCTGCACCTGGACATTACGGATGACGAACTGCAGCGCCGCCTGTCGGACGTCGATCCGACCGCGGCCCCCGGCGTGGCCGGCCAGCTCGGCAAGGGCGGCTACGCGCGGCTGTACATCGATCACGTGCTGCAGGCCGACGAGGGGTGCGACCTCGACTTCCTGGTCGGCATGCGCGGTGCCGACGTGCCGAGTCATTCGCATTGAGCGGCAGGCGGGCGCGGGCGATGTCCCGCGCGACGCGAAGTGGCGATATGAAACCGTGAACGCTTGATGGCCTCGCCTCGAGGCCGACGCAGGACCGAACCATGACATCGAGCAGCACGCCGCGTTATCGCGGCATTTTCCCCGTCGTCCCGACGACGTTTTCCGACACCGGCGAGCTCGACCTCGCGAGCCAGAAGCGCGCGGTCGACTTCATGATCGACGCGGGCTCCGACGGCCTGTGCATCCTCGCGAACTTCTCCGAGCAATTCGCGATCACCGACGACGAACGCGACGTGCTCACGCGCACGATCCTCGAACACGTCGCCGGCCGCGTGCCGGTGATCGTCACGACGTCGCACTACGGCACGCAGGTGTGCGCGGCGCGCAGCCTGCGCGCGCAGCAGCTCGGCGCTGCGATGGTGATGGCGATGCCGCCGTATCACGGCGCGACGTTCCGCGTGCCCGAAGCGCAGATCTTCGACTTCTTCGCGCGCGTGTCGGACGCGATCGACATCCCGATCATGATCCAGGACGCGCCCGCGAGCGGCACCGCGTTGTCCGCGCCGTTCCTTGCGCGGATGGCGCGCGAGATCGAGCAGGTCGCGTACTTCAAGATCGAGACGCCCGGCGCGGCGAACAAGCTGCGCGAGCTGATCCGGCTCGGCGGCGACGCGATCGAAGGGCCGTGGGACGGCGAGGAAGCGATCACGCTGCTCGCCGACCTGCATGCCGGCGCGACCGGCGCGATGACGGGCGGCGGGTTTCCGGACGGCATCCGGCCGATCCTCGAAGCCTTCCGCGAAGGGCGGCACGACGATGCGTTCGCGCGCTATCAGGCGTGGCTGCCGCTGATCAATCACGAGAACCGCCAGTCCGGGATCCTCACCGCGAAGGCGCTGATGCGTGAAGGCGGCGTGATCGCGTGCGAGCGGCCGCGGCATCCGATGCCGGAACTGCATCCGGACACGCGCGCGGAGCTGATCGCGATCGCGCGCCGGCTCGATCCGCTCGTGCTGCGCTGGGCGCACTGAGCAAGTGGCGAAGGAGGAACGCAGATGAGCAACGTGATTTCGCTGGGCGTGATCGGGATCGGCAAGATCGCGCGCGACCAGCACCTGCCGGCGATCGCCGCCGAACCGGGTTTCGTGCTGACCGCGTGCGCGAGCCGTCACGCGGAAGTCAGCGGCGTGCGCAATTATCAGGACCTGCGCGCGCTGCTGGCCGCCGAGCCCGAACTCGACGCGGTGTCGCTGTGCGCGCCGCCGCAGGTGCGCTACGCGCAGGCACGCGCCGCGCTCGAAGCCGGCAAGCACGTGATGCTCGAGAAGCCGCCGGGCGCGACGCTCGGCGAAGTGGCCGCGCTCGACGCGCTCGCGCGCGAACGCGGCCTCACGCTGTTCGCGACCTGGCATTCGCGCTGCGCGAGCGCGGTGGAACCGGCGCGCGCGTGGCTCGCGACGCGCACGATCCGCGCGGTGCAGGTGCGCTGGAAGGAAGACGTGCGGCGCTGGCATCCGGGCCAGCAGTGGATCTGGGAGCCCGGCGGCCTCGGCGTGTTCGATCCCGGCATCAACGCGTTGTCGATCGTCACGCGGATCCTGCCGCGCGAACTCGTGTTGCGCGAGGCGACGCTCTACGTGCCAAGCGACGCGCAGATGCCGATCGCGGCCGAACTCGATTGCGCCGATACGGAAGGCGTGCCCGTGCGCGCGGAATTCGACTGGCGGCACGGCCCCGTCGAGCAATGGGAAATCGCGGTCGACACGTCGGACGGCGTGCTCGCGATCAGCCGCGGCGGTGCGCAATTGTCGATCGGCGGCGAGCCGGTCGAGATCGGGCCGCAGCGCGAGTATCCGGCGCTGTATGCGCAGTTCCGCGCGCTGATCGCGCGCGGCGAAAGCGACGTCGACGTGCGGCCCTTGCGGCTCGTCGCCGATGCGTTTCTGTTCGGGCGGCGCGTCGGGACCGACGCGTTCGGCCGCTGACACCGTGCCGGCGCGCGCCATCGCGAGCGCGACCGCGCACGACGGTAGTTGAAGACCCAAGCCAATACAAGGAGACACCGCATGAACCGCACGATTCGCCGACACACCCTGCGCGCGCTGCTGGCCGCGCTTTGCATTGCGCCGCTCGGGATGCACGGCGCGGCGCACGCCGACGCGCCGCTGAAGATCGGCTTCCTGGTGAAGATGCCCGAGCAGGCATGGTTCATCAACGAGCAGAACGCGGCGTCCGCGCTGGGCCAGAAGGAAAACTTCTCGGTCGTGAAGATCGGCACGCCGGACGGCGAGAAGGTGCTGGCCGCGATCGACAACCTCAACTCGCAAGGCGCGCAGGGCTTCGTGATCTGCGCGCCCGACGTGCGCCTCGGGCCGGCGATCGCCGCGCGCGCGAAGCGCTACAACATGAAGTTCGTGACGGTCGACGACCAGCTCGTCGACTCGACCGGCAAGCCGCTCACGAACGTGCCGCATCTCGGGATGTCGGCGACCAAGATCGGCAACCAGGTCGGCCAGGCGATCGCCGACGAGATGAAGCGGCGCGGCTGGAAGCCCGAGGAAGTCGGCGCGCTGCGCATCACCAACTACGAGCTGCCGACGGCGAAGCTGCGCACCGACGGCGCGACGCAGGCGTTGCTCGCGAACGGCTTCCGCAAGGAGAACATCTTCGACGCGCCGCAGAAGACGACCGACGACAGCGGCGGCCTCGAGGCGGCCTTCCCGGTGCTCTCGCGCCATCCGAACGTGAAGAAATGGGTGGTCTTCGCGCTGAACGAGGAAACCGTGCTCGGCGCGGTGCGCGCGACCGAACAGCTGCACATCCCGGCGGCCGACGTGATCGGCGTCGGCATCAACGGCGCGGGCGAGGCGTTCGCCGAATTCCAGAAGAAGGAACCGACCGGCTTCTACGGAACGATCGCGGTCAGCTCGACGAACCACGGCAAGGACAGCACGCAGAACCTCGTCGACTGGATCCGTAACGGCAAGACGCCGCCCGCCGACACGCAGACGAGCGGCAAGCTGATGACGCGCACGAACTGGCAGGCCGTGCGCACCGAGCTCGGCATCTGAGCGTGCGGGGCGACGACGCGATGACGATGCAGACGATGACGGCCGTGTCCGACCACGACGACGCGGCCGTGGCCACGTCCGGCGATGCGCTGCTCGCGCTCGACGGCATCACCGTGACGTTCCCGGGCGTGCGCGCGCTCGACGGCGTGTCGCTGTCGGTGCGCGCGGGCGAAGTGCACGGGCTGATGGGCGAGAACGGCGCGGGCAAGTCGACGCTGCTGAAGGTGCTGTCCGGCGTGAACCAGCCGCAGGCCGGCACGCTGACGCTTAACGGCACGGTGCAGCGCTTCGCGTCGACGCGCGCCGCGCTCGAGGCCGGCATCGCGATCATCTACCAGGAGCTGCATCTGGTGCCCGAGCTGACGGTCGCGGAGAACCTGATGCTCGGCCAGTTGCCGAGCCGGCTCGGCGTGGTCGACGAACGTGCGCTTGCGGTGCGCGCGCTCGATGCGCTCGAGCGGCTCGGCGAGCATATCGATCCGGACATTCCGGTGAAGTATCTGTCGATCGGCCAGCGCCAGATGATCGAGATCGGCAAGGCGCTGATGCGCGACGCGCGCGTGATCGCATTCGACGAACCGACCAGCTCGCTGTCCGCGCGCGAGACCACGCAGCTGTTCCGTATCATCCGTTCGCTGCGGGCGGAAGGCCGCGCGATCATCTACGTCACGCACCGGATGGAGGAAGTCGACGCGCTGTGCGACCGCGTGACGGTATTCCGCGACGGCCGTCGGATCGAGACGTTCGAATCCGTCGCCGATCTCGACCGGGACCGGCTGATCGGCTGCATGGTCGGCCGCTCGATCGAGGACGTGTACGGCTACCGGCCGCGCACGGCCGGCGACGTGCTGATCGAGGCGAAGGGGCTGATGGGGCCCGGCCTGTCCGAGCCGGTGTCGTTCGCGGCGCGGCGCGGCGAGATCGTCGGCTTCTTCGGGCTCGTCGGCGCGGGGCGTTCGGAGCTGATGAAGCTGCTGTACGGCGCGGCGCGCCCGAGCGGCGGGCACGTCGAGCTGGGCGGCAAGCGCGTCGCGTTCGCGAGCCCGCGCGAAGCGGTGCGTGCCGGCATCGCGCTGTGCCCGGAGGACCGCAAACAGGAAGGCATCGTCGCGATCGCGTCGGTCGCCGACAACCTGAACATCAGCGCGCGCCGCCATTTCAGCCCGGCGCGCGTGCTGCTCGACGCGCGGCGCGAACGCGAACTCGCGCAACGCTACATCGAGCGGCTCGCGATCAAGACCCGCGACGGCGAGACGCCGATCGGCGCGCTGTCGGGCGGCAACCAGCAGAAGGTCGTGCTCGCGCGCTGGCTGGCCGAGCGCATCGACGTGTTCCTGATGGACGAGCCGACGCGCGGCATCGACGTCGGCGCGCGCGCGGAAATCTACAACCTGTTCTACGAGCTCGCGGAAGCGGGCCGCACGGTGATCATCGTGTCGAGCGACCTGGCCGAGGTGATCGGCGTGTCGGACCGCATCGTCGTGATGAAGGAAGGGCGGATCGCGGGCGAGGTCGCGAAGGCGCAGTCGACGCCCGACGCGCTGATCAAGCTCGCGCTGCCGCGCTAGCGCAGTCAACCGGAAAGCAACCGATATGAGCCAGGCAATGCAACCCCAACGTACTTCCCCGTCCCCGGATGCCGCGGCCGCGCCCGCGCGAGCGCGCGGCGGCGTGTGGCAACTGATCAACCGCTCCGGCATCGTGATGGTGTTTCTCGTGCTGTTCGCGACGCTGTCGCTGACCGTGCCGGATTTCCTCACGCCGCGCAACATCCAGGGCCTGTTGCTGTCGGTCACGCTGATCGGCTCGATCGCGGTGACCATGATGTTCGTGCTCGCGCTCGGCGAAGTCGACCTGTCGGTCGCGTCGATCGTCGCGTTCTCGGGCGTCGTCGCGTCGACGCTGATCACCGCGACGCACAGCGTCGTGCTCGGCATCGCGGCCGGCGTGCTCGCGGGTGGCGCGGTCGGGCTCGTCAACGGCGTGCTGATCGCGCGCTGGCGGATCAATTCGCTGATCGTCACGCTCGCGATGATGGAAGTCGTGCGCGGGCTCGCGTTCATCACGTCGAACGGCGACGCGGTGATGATCTCCGAGGAGCGCTTCTTCGATCTCGGCGGCGGGTCGTTCCTCGGCATTTCGTATCCGATCTGGAGCAACATCGTCGGCTTCGTCGTGTTCGGTTTCCTCTTGCGCAAGACCGTGTTCGGCAAGAACGTGCTGGCCGTCGGCGGCAACGGCGAGGCCGCGCTGCTCGCGGGGCTGCCGGTGATGCGCATCAAGATCGCGGTATTCGTGCTGCAGGGGCTCGTGACCGGCTTCGCCGGCGTGATGCTCGCGTCGCGGATGAGCCTCGGCGATCCGAAGACGTCGGTCGGCCTCGAACTCGGCGTGATCTCCGCGTGCGTGCTCGGCGGCGTGTCGCTGACGGGCGGCGTCGCGACGATTTCCGGCGTGCTGGTCGGCGTGCTGATCATGGGTTCCGTGCAGGACGCGATGAGCCTGCTGAACGTGCCGACCTTTTACCAATATCTGATACGCGGCGGAATTCTGTTGCTCGCGGTGCTGTTCGACCAGTATCGTCGCAACCAGCGGCGCGCGATGAAGATCTGACCCTGACGAACGCGCGTCCGCCCGCGAAGGCGACAGATATCGGGAGACGGCATGCAACAGATTGATCCGGGCGCGGCGGCGCTGCTCGTCGACAGCCGCAACACGCTCGGCGAAGGCGCGACGTGGTGCGACGCGACGCACGCGCTGTACTGGACGGACATCGAAGGCGCGCGGCTGTGGCGTTGCCGCGCGGACGGCTCGGACCTCGCGCAGTGGCCGATGCCGGAGCGGCTCGCGTGCTTCGCGCTGACGAACGAGCCGCATGTGCTGCTCGTCGGGCTCGCGACGCATCTCGCGTTTTTCGACCTGCGCAGCGGCGAATTCACGCGGATCGTCGACGTCGAACCCGATCTGCCGACGCGACTGAACGACGGCCGCTGCGATCCGTTCGGCGCGTTCGTGTTCGGGATGAAGGACGAAGGCGGCGACCCGCCGCGCGCGGTCGGCGGCTTCTACCGGCTCAATCCGGACCTCACGCTCGAACGGCTTGCATTGCCGGCGGCGGCGATAGCGAACAACATCGCGTTCTCGCCGGACGGCGCGAAGATGACGTTTTGCGATTCGATGGTGCGCGAGATTTTCGTCTGCGATTACCGCGCGGGCGGCGACGTGGCCAACGCGCGGCCGTTCGCACGACTGACCGATGCGGACGGCGACCCGGACGGCTCGACGATGGATCGCGACGGCGGGCTGTGGAACGCGCAGTGGGGCGGCCGGCGCGTGGTGCGCTACGGGCCGGACGGCGTCGAGACGGACCGCGTGACCGTGCCGACCGCGCAGCCGAGCTGCGTGACGCTCGACGGCGAAGGCCGACTGTACGTGACGAGCGCGCGCGTCGGGTTGAGCGACGACGCGCTGGCGAGCGATGCGCACGCCGGTGGCGTATTCGTCGCCCGGACGCGCTACACGGGGCTGCCGACCGCAAGATTCGCGGGGGCGCCGCGCGGCTGACCGCGTGTCGGATCCCGTTCATGGGATGCGTCCGACGCAGCGAGCCAGGCGATCCGGCGCGCGGTCAGCCGCGCATGCACGCGCGCACGGAGGCGGTCCGGCTTGCCGGAACACGCCGTTCGCTCCCCGACGTGCTGGTAAGATGGCCCGCAATTCCATCCCGCCCGCACCATGAGTTCCGCACCGACCAAGCCCGCGAACCCGAAAAACGCCGCGAAAAACGCCGCCCGCGCGACGGGCGACAAGCAGAAGGCCCGCGTGCCGCAGCGCCTGACCTACGTGGTCGGCAGTCTCGAACGGCTGCTGCGCCGCCACATGACCGACGCGCTGGCGCCGCTCGGCATCACGCTCGCGCAATACACGGCGCTGTCGGTGCTCGAGGCGCGCGGCGCGTCGTCGAACGCGCAACTGGCGGAACGCTCGTTCATCACGCCGCAATCGGCGAACGAGGTGATGAGCGTGATGGCCGCCCGCGGTTTCGTCACGCGCGAAGCCGACCCGTCGCACGGCCGCATCATCCTGCTGACGCTGACCGACGAAGGCGCGGCGATGCTGCGCGAATGCGAAGCCGTGCTGCGTCCGCTCGAGACGCGGATGCTCGGCGACGTCTCCATCGACGACGCCACGCACGTGCAGCGCACGCTCGAACTGTTCGCGCGCAATCTGCGCAGCTGACCCTTTCCCGAACCTTCACGACACCGGCCCGTGCGGCCCGTGTTCGCGTTCCCGCCCGCTCGCCGGTCGCCTGACCGTTCCCCGATTCCAGCGTCGCCGCCGCTTTCCGCTCCGGGTTTACACCGGCGCTCGTGCCGCTTGCAATATCAGGTAGCCTGATATTAAATGAAGCCGTCCGCAGCAGGAATGCTGCGCACCGAATCGCACAGGAACGAACGACAGGAACAGACATGAGCAAGTACGACAACCGCTGGCAGACCGTTGAAGTGAAGGTGGAGGCCGGCATCGCGTGGGTCACGCTGAACCGCCCCGAGAAGCGCAACGCAATGAGCCCGACGCTGAACCGGGAGATGCTGGAGGTCCTCGACGCGGTCGAATTCGACGACGAGGCGAAGGTGCTGGTGCTGACCGGCGCGGGCGCGGCGTGGACGGCCGGCATGGATCTGAAGGAATATTTCCGCGAGATCGACGGCGGCTCCGACGCGCTGCAGGAAAAGGTGCGGCGCGACGCGTCGGAGTGGCAGTGGCGCCGCCTGCGGATGTACAACAAGCCGACGATCGCGATGGTGAACGGCTGGTGTTTCGGCGGCGGTTTCTCGCCGCTCGTCGCGTGCGACCTCGCGATCGCGGCGGACGAAGCGGTGTTCGGGCTGTCCGAAATCAACTGGGGCATCCCGCCGGGCAACCTCGTCAGCAAGGCGATGGCGGACACGGTCGGGCATCGCCGCGCGCTGCACTACATCATGACCGGCGACACGTTCACCGGCGTCGAGGCAGCCGAAATGGGCCTCGTGAACAGCAGCGTGCCGCTGGCCGGCCTGCGCGACGCGACGATCGCGCTCGCCGCGCGGCTGATGGACAAGAACCCGGTCGTGCTGCGCGCGGCGAAGCACGGCTTCAAGCGTTCGCGCGAACTCACGTGGGAGCAGTGCGAGGATTACCTGTATGCGAAGCTCGACCAGGCGCAGCTGCGCGATCCGGAGCGCGGCCGCGAGCAGGGGCTGAAGCAGTTCCTCGACGACAAGACGATCAAGCCGGGCCTGCAGGCATACAAGCGCTGATACACGCGCCGACGCAACCGACAGAGACAGGCAAGGCAGGAGACGACATGACCGACAGACGGATGCTGATCGCCGGCGAGTGGTGCACCGCCCGCGACGGCCGAACCTTCGACCGATTCAACCCCGCGACGGGCGCGCTCGCGTCGCGCGCGCCGGCGGCCGGCCCGGCCGACGCCGACGCGGCGATCGAAGCCGCGCATCGCGCGTTCCCCGCATGGGCGGCGCTCGCGCCGACCGAACGGCGCCGCCGCCTGCTGAAGGCCGCCGACCTGATGGACGCGCGCATCGACGCGTTCATCGCGACCGGCGTCGCCGAAACGGGGGCGACGCCCGGCTGGCTCGGCTTCAACGTGACGCTCGCGGCGAACATGCTGCGCGAGGCCGCGTCGATGACGACGCAGATCGACGGCGACGTGATCCCGTCCGACGTGCCCGGCAATCTCGCGCTGGCGATGCGCGTGCCGTGCGGCGTCGTGCTCGGCATCGCGCCGTGGAACGCGCCGGTGATCCTCGGCACGCGCGCGCTGGCGATGCCGCTCGCATGCGGCAACACGGTCGTGCTGAAGGCGTCCGAGGCATGCCCGGGCGTGCACGCGCTGATCGGCGCGGTGCTGGAGGAGGCCGGGCTCGGCGCGGGCGTCGTGAACGTGATCACGCACGCGGCGGCCGATGCGCCCGAACTCGTCGAGCGGCTGATCGCGCATCCGCACGTGAAGCGGATCAACTTCACCGGCTCCACGCACGTCGGGCGCATCATCGCGCGCCATGCGGCCGCGCACCTGAAACCCGTGCTGCTCGAACTCGGCGGCAAGGCGCCGGTGCTCGTGCTCGACGATGCCGATCTCGATGCGGCCGTCGACGCGATCGCGTTCGGCGCGTTCTTCAACCAGGGGCAGATCTGCATGTCGACCGAGCGCGTGATCGCCGCGCGGCCGATCGCCGATGCGCTCGTCGAACGGCTGGCCGACAAGGCGCGCTCGCTGGTCGCCGGCGATCCGCTGGCGGGCCATGCGCTCGGCACGATGGTCGATGCGGCCGCGGCCGCGCGTGCCGCGTCGCTCGTCGAGGATGCGCGTGCGCACGGCGCGCGCCTGCCGCTCGGCTGCCGGATCGAGGGTGCGACGATGCAGCCCGCGATCGTCGACGGCGTCACGCGCGACATGCGGCTGTATCGCGAGGAATCGTTCGCGCCGGTGGTGGCGATCCTGCGCGCGGACAGCGACGACGAAGCGGTCGCGCTCGCGAACGACAGCGAGTTCGGGCTGTCGGCGAGCGTGTTCAGCCGCGATATCGCACGCGCGATGACGGTCGCGCGCCGGATCGAATCGGGGATCTGCCACATCAACGGGCCGACCGTGCACGACGAAGCGCAGATGCCGTTCGGCGGCACGAAGGCGAGCGGCTACGGCCGCTTCGGCAGCCGCGCGTCGATCGCCGAATTCACCGAGCTGCGCTGGATCACCGTGCAGACCACACCGCGTCACTACCCGATATGAGCGAGCCGACGATGAATGTTGCGACGCCCGTAAGCGGGCCGGCGAACGACACCGGCGGCGTGCGTTATCGCGCGGCGGCCGTCGCGGTCGGCGCGGCCGAGATTCGTCGCGAGGAAAACGGCACGTGGTACCTGCGCTCGCGCGAACCGCTCGGCGACTACCCGACGCGCCTGACCGACTGCCTCGTGCGCGGCGCGCACGCGCATCCCGACCGCGTGCTCGCCGCGCGGCGCGGCGCCGACGGTCGCTGGATCGAGATCACTTACGCGCAGATGCTCGAACGTGCCCGCGCGCTCGGCCAGGGCCTCGTCGATCTCGGGCTGTCGGTCGAGCGGCCGCTCGCGGTGCTGTCCGGCAACGATCTCGAGCATCTGCAGCTGATGTTCGCGGCGATGCTGGCCGGCGTGCCGTATGCGCCGATCTCGCCCGCGTATTCGCTGGTGTCGACCGATTACGGCAAGCTGCGTCACACGCTCGGCGTGCTGCGGCCGGGCGCGGTGTTCGTCGCCGAGCGCGCGCCGTTCGCGCGTGCGCTCGACGCGACGCTGCCGGCCGATGCGGCGCTGATCGTCGCGAACGATGCGGATGCCGATGGCGTCGCGGCGGGCCGTGTCGTGCCGCTGTCGCGCCTGCTCGCGACCGTTCCGCGCACGATCGACGCGATCCATGAAGCGATCGGCCCCGATCATCTCGCGAAGATCCTGTTTACGTCGGGGTCGACGAAGCAGCCGAAGGCCGTGCCGACCACGCACCGGATGCTGTGCAGCAACCAGCAGATGCTGCGCCAGACGATGCCCGAGCTGACGCGCGAGCCGCCGGTGCTGGTCGACTGGCTGCCGTGGAATCACACGTTTGGCGGCAGTCACAACCTCGGCATCGCGCTGTACAACGGCGGCACGCTGTACATCGACGACGGCCGCCCGGTGCCGGGCCGCTTCGACGAAACCGTGCGCAACCTGCGCGAGATCGCGCCGACGATCTACTTCAACGTGCCGAAGGGCTGGGAAGAGCTGACCGCCGCGCTCGAACGCGATGCCGTGCTGCGCGACACGTTCTTCTCGCGCGTGAAGCTGTATTTCTTCGGCGGCGCGGGGCTGTCGCAGGCCGCGTGGGACCGGCTCGACCGCGTGACCGACGCGCATTGTGGCGAGCGCATCCGGATCATGGCCGGCCTCGGGATGACGGAGGCGTCGCCGTCGTGCCTGTTCACCACCGGGCCGCTGATGCGCGCCGGCTACATCGGCCTGCCCGCACCCGGCTGCGACGCGAAGCTCGTGCCGTGCGGCGGCAAGCTCGAACTGCGCTTCAAGGGGCCGAACGTGATGCGCGGCTACTGGCATGCCGACGTCGATCCGCGCGACGTATTCGACGACGAGGGCTATTACCGCAGCGGCGATGCGGGGGTCTTCGCCGATCCCGAGCGGCCGGAACTCGGGCTGCTGTTCGACGGCCGGCTGACCGAGGATTTCAAGCTGAGCAGCGGCACCTTCGTCAGCGTCGGGCCGTTGCGGGCGAACGCGGTGTCGAGCGGCGCGCCGTACGTGCAGGACGTGGTCGTCACCGGGATCAACCGCGACGACATCGGGTTGCTGGTGTTTCCGCGCATCGACGCATGCCGCGCGCTGGCGGGGCTCGCAGCCGATGCACCGGTTTCCGACGTGCTGCGCGCGCCGGCCGTGCGCGCGGCGTTCGCGTCGTGGCTTGCCGTGCTGAACCGGCATGCAAGCGGCGGTTCGACGTTCGTCGCGCGCATCCGGCTGATCGATACGCCGCCGTCGCTCGATCTCGGTGAAGTGACCGACAAGGGTTCGCTGAACCAGGCGGCCGTGCAGAAGCATCGCGCGGCGACGATCGACGCGCTGTACGACCCGGCGCGGCGCGATCCCGACGTGATTTACGCGTAGGCGCAAGCCAACCGAAGCAAACCGAAGCAAGCAGCGACAACGACCTGCCGGCCACGATACCGGCAGGCATTCTTGCGGCCAGTGAATCAGGCTGCCTGATAAGGCCTGCCGATGCAGGCCGACCGACTACAAGACATGGGACTGGAGACACGATGAACACTTACGTTGCCGAAAAACCCACGGTCGCGACCACGCTCGCGCTGTGTTTCGCGATCGCACTCCTCGAAGGGCTCGACCTGCAGTCGGTCGGCGTCGCCGCGCCGCGCATGGCGCGCGAATTCGGGCTCTCCGTGTCGCAGATGGGCATCGCGTTCAGCGCGGGCACCTTCGGGCTGCTGCCGGGGGCGATGCTCGGCGGGCGCCTCGCCGACCGGATCGGACGCAAGCGCGTGCTGATCGCGTCGGCCATGCTGTTCGGACTGCTGTCGATCGCCACCGCGCAGGTGTCGACCTTCGCGATGCTCGTCGTCGTGCGCGTGCTGACCGGCATCGGCCTCGGCGGCGCGATGCCGAACCTGATCGCGCTGTCGTCCGAAGCGGTCGAGCCGCGCTCGCGCAGCAGCGCGGTGGCGACGATGTATTGCGGCATCCCGTTCGGCGGCGTGATCGCGTCGCTGATCGGCGTGCTGCTCGCCGGCGACACCGAATGGCGCCACATCTTCTACGTCGGCGGCGTGGGGCCGCTGCTGCTCGTGCCGCTGCTGGCGTTGTTCCTGCCGGAATCGCGCGCGTATCTCGACGTCGCCGGCACGCCGGCCGCGCGCACCAGCGTCGCGCGCACGCTGTTCGGCGACGGCCGCACGACGTCGACGGTCGCGCTGTGGGTCAGCTATTTCTGCACGCTGATCGTCCTCTACTTCCTGCTGAACTGGCTGCCGTCGCTGATGGCCTCGCGCGGGCTCGATCGCGCGCACGTCGGCCTCGTGCAGATCGCGTTCAACGTCGGCGCGGGGCTCGGCGCGCTCGGCATCGGCGCGGCGCTCGACCGGATGCGCGCGTCGCGCGTGGTCGGCGGCATGTATGTCGGGATCGTGCTGTCGCTCGCCGCGCTCGCGGCCGCGCCCGGCTTCGCGTCGCTCTCGGCGGCCGCGTTCGCGGCGGGGATGTTCGTGGTCGGCGGGCAGTCGGTGCTGTATGCGCTCGCGGCGATCTACTACCCGACCGCGATGCGCGGCACCGGCGTCGGCGCGGCGGTGGCCGTCGGCCGGCTCGGTTCCGTCGTCGGGCCGCTCGCGGCCGCGACGCTGCTGGCCGCCGGCCGCAGCGCGCCCGTCGTGATCGGCGCGAGCATCCCCGTCACGCTCGTCGCGGCCTTCGCTGCATTCGCGCTGATTCGCCGCCCGCAAGCCGGCGACTGAAACGCTTCGTTTTTTCAATGCGCGCCGTCAGAGCGCGCGATTCAACACGGTCTGGAGACGCAACGCTATGAAGACGAAGACAAGGAACGGCCTGCTGGCCGCCGGCGCGTGCTGCGCGCTCGCCGCGCCGGGTGCGCACGCGCAATCCAGCGTGACGCTGTACGGGATCATCGATACGGGCGTCGAGTTCGTGTCGCACGCGAACGCGGCCGGCGATCACGTCGTGCGCATGCCGGGCGTGACGGGCGAGCTGCCGTCGCGCTGGGGCCTGCGCGGCACCGAGGATCTCGGCGGCGGCTACCAGGCGGTGTTCACGCTCGAAAGCGGCTTCAACGTGCGCGGCGGCGATCTCGGGCAGGGCGGCCGACTGTTCGGGCGGCAGGCGTTCGTCGGGCTGAAGAGCGGCTTCGGCACGCTCGCGTTCGGCCGCCAGTACACGATGACCTATCTCGCGCTGCAGGGCGCGGACATCATCGGCCCCGACATCTACGGGCTCGGCTCGTTCGACGCATACGTGCCGAACGGCCGCGCCGACAACGCGGTGACCTACGTCGGCACGTATCGCGGCGTGACGCTCGGCGCCGCGTATTCGTTCGGCCGCGACGGCGCGGGAACCGGCAACTCGCCGGGGCAGGGCACGTGCGCCGGGCAGGTGCCGGGCGATGCCGTCCAGTGCCGCAACTGGTCGGTGATGCTCAAGTACGACAGCGCGTATTTCGGTGCGGCGGCGTCGTACGAGGAGCAGCGCGGCGGCACCGGCGCGGCCGCGAACTTCTTCGACGGCGTCGCGCCGGTCGCCTTCACCAGCAGCGTCGGCAAGGACGCGCGCACGCACGTGAGCGCGTATGCGCAGGCGGCCGGCGCGCGCATCGGCGCGGGCTGGATCGGGCGGCGCGTGTCGACCGGTTCGCCGGCCGCGCCCGGCGCGCATTCGGATCTGTTCTTCCTCGGTGCATCGTATGCGATCAAGCCCGACTTCGTCGTCGACGGCGAGGGCTACCGGATCGTCAACAGCGCGCACGACACGCGCGCGACGATGGCCACGCTGCGCGCGACCTATCTGCTGACCAAGCGCACGGCCGTCTACGCGCAATCCTCGTATCTGTGGAACAGCGCGCATGCACGCTACGCGGTCAGCGGCGGCGGGCCCGGCACGACGCCCGGCGCGGGGATGGGGCAGCTCGGCGCGATGGTCGGCGTGCGGCACATGTTCTGATCCGGCAGCCTGACGAAGGGGAGATATCTTGAACGGAAAATCTGCATTCCTTTGCATTGCGCCGCTGTCGGCGGCGGCCATGCTCGCCGGGTGCGGCGGCGACGATTCGGTCAACGCCACGCCGACACACCTGAGCGCCGCGACGCCGGCCGCGATGACGCAGGCCTGCGACGCGCTCGCCGCGAAGCTGTCGTATGCGAACACGTCGTTCACGTCGGTGACGACCGCGGCCGCCGGCGCGCTGAAGGTGGCCGGCAAGCCGATCGCCGAACACTGCGTGATCGACGGGAAGATGAACGAGCGCGTGAGCGCGGTGGACGGCCAGACCTATGCGATCGGCTTCGAGATGCGTTTGCCGAAAGCGTGGAACGGCCGCTTCTTCTACCAGGCGAACGGCGGGCTCGACGGCAACGTCATGACCGCGACCGGCGAGATCGGCGGCGGCGGCCCGCTGACCGACGCGCTGAACATGGGCTTCGCGGTGATCAGCTCGGATTCCGGGCACAGCGCCGCGCAGAACCCGCTGTTCGGCCTCGACCCGCAGGCGCGGCTCGACTACGGCTACGGCGCCGTCGACGCGCTCACGCCGATGGCGAAGCAGGTGATCCGGCTCGCATACGGGAAGATGCCCGACCGCAGCTATTTCGGCGGCTGCTCGAACGGCGGCCGTCACGCGATGGTCACGGCCGTGCGCAACGCGGGCGACTACGACGGGATCATCGCGGGCGACCCGGGCTTCCACCTGCCGAAGGCGGCGATCGGCGAGATGTACGGCGCGCAGCAGTTCGCGAAGATCGCGTCGGCGACCGGCGCGAACGGGCTGCCGGACATCCGTAGCGGCTTCACCGACACGGAGCGCCGGTTGGTCGGCGCGACGATTCTCGACAAGTGCGATGCGCTCGACGGCGTGGTCGACGGGATGGTGCAGGACGTCGGCGCATGCCAGGCGCATTTCAGCGTCGAGACGGACATCCCGACCTGCGCGAACGGCACGCGCACCGGCGCCTGCCTGACGACCGCGCAGAAGAGCGCGCTCGAAAACGTGTTCGCGGGCGCGCGCAACAGCGCGGGCACGGCGCTCTACGCGAGCTTTCCGTACGATCCGGGCATCGCGGCCGGCGGCTGGGCCGCGTGGAAGCAGTCGAACTCGGTCACGCTCGATCCGGCCGCGATGGCGTTCACGTTCACGACGCCGCCGAAAACCGCCGCGACGCTCGCGAACCTCGCCGGTTTCGCGCTCGGCTTCGACATGGACAACGACGCGCCGGCGATCTTCGCGACGAGCGGCGTCTATACGCAATCCGCGTGGTCGTTCATGACGCCGCCCGACGAGACCAACCTGTCCGCGCTGAAGTCGCGCGGCGCGAAGCTGCTGGTCTATCACGGCACCGGCGACCCGGTGTTCTCGTACAACGACACGAGCGACTGGTACGGCCGGCTCGCGCAGGCGAACGGCGGCGACGCGTCGGACTTCGCGCGCTTCTATCCGGTGCCGGGCATGAACCATTGTTCGGGCGGGCCGGCAGCCGAACAATTCGACATGCTGACGCCGCTCGTCGCGTGGGTCGAGCAGGGGCAGGCGCCCACGGCGATCGTCGCCACGGCGCGCGACACGACGAACGCGGTGCCGAATGCGGACGTGCCGACGTCGTGGGGCGCGGGACGCACGCGTCCGCTGTGTCCGTATCCGCAGGTCGCGCGCTACAACGGGTCGGGCGACGTGAATTCGGCGGCGAGCTTCAGTTGTCGCTGACGCAGCGGGCGTGCCGGCCTGAACGGACATGGCGATGCGCCACGCACGACGACGGCGTTTGCCGCCGCACACCGCATCCGGGGATACTATGGCGCTTTTCCATCGGCGCGACGCGTCCCGATCGACGTGGCGCGCCAGGTATCCCTCCTCCGATTCGACCATGCAAACCGTAGCGGTACTCGACTTCGAAACAACCGGGCTTTCCCCGAACATGGGCGACAGGGCGACCGAGATCGCCGTGATTCTGCTGCGCGACGGCGAGATCGTCGACCGCTACCAGAGCCTGATGAACGCTGGGCGCCGCATTCCGTCCGACGTCGTCGCGCTCACCGGCATCACGAACGAGATGATTGCGTCGGCGCCGCCGGTGTCGAAGGTCATGAAGGAAGCCGCCGCATTCGTCGGACGCCGCCCCGTCGTCGCGCACAACGCCGGCTTCGACAAGCGGTTCTGGCAGGCCGAGCTCGGCATGCTCGGCGTGGCGGCCGAGCACGCGTTCGCGTGCACGATGCTCGTCGCGCGGCGCATCTACCCGCACGCGCAAAGTCACCGGCTGTCGAGCCTCGCCGACATGCTGCGGCTGCCGAAGACAGGCCGCGCCCACCGCGCGATGGTCGACGCGGAGATCGCGAGCCATCTGTGGTGCCGGATGCAGCGTGACATCGGCGAGACTTACGGGCTGCGACAGGTCGATCACGGGCTCATGTCGCGCTTGCAGACGACGAGCAAGGCCAAGGTCGCGACGTTTTTCGGTTCATTGGCCGCCGACCGGCGTTGACGCCGGTCGTCAGTCTCCGATCTCCACCGGCACCTCGAGCCCGACCTTCACGCGGCTGCCGCAGGAGCAAGGGCGGCCGGCACGCAGCCGGCTTTACGCTTCGGCCGCCCGCTTGCCCGGCGCGTTGGCGGTGCTCGTGCGATCGAGGATCGCCAGCACTTCGCGCGCGGTGTTTTCCGAATGGCTGCGCAGCACCTGCGGCAGCTGCGTGTGGTCGGGATCGGCGAGCGCGGCCATGATGGCTTCGTGCTCGTGCAGCGATTCGGCCCAGCGCAGCGTGTCCGCGTTCGCGGCGCCGCGTGCGCGGTGCACCTTCGACATCAGCGACGCATAGATGCCCGACAGCACCGGGTTGCCCGCCGCGTCGACGATCATCTGATGAATCTGCTGGTTCAGCCGGAAATATTCGACGCGCTTGCCGGCCTCGTGGCACTCGACCATCCGCCGGTGCTTCGCCTGCAACGCGGCGAGCGTCGACGCGGCGATGCGCTTGCGCAGCAACTCTCCCGCCATCGCCTCGAGCCCGTGCAGCAGCTCGAACGTCGACACGAGATCGTCGACGTCGATCGGTGCGACGCGATAGCCGATGTACTGGCGATGCGTGACGGCGCCTTCCGCGACGAGCACCTTCAGCGCTTCGCGCAGCGGCGTCTTCGACACGTCGAACGCGAGGCTCAGTTCCTTTTCGTCGATCCGCGCGCCGGGCGGCAATTCGCCTTCGTCGATCATCACGCGCAGGCGCGCGGCGATCTCCGCGGCCATGCCGCGGGTGCGCAGAAGCAGGGGATTGCGGGGTGTCTGGCTCATGATGGGGCAAGCTTATCACGATATCGGGGCTTACCCTGCACCATCGTAGTGATCAAACAAATTCAATGAAACCAAGTGTTTACGCTAACGGTAATTATAAATTTCTAATCCTATACTCGGTTCCACGTTGCGCGACGTCCTGACCATCCTCGTTCACTCCTGGAGTCCGTCCATGTCTTCAACCTCCGGTGTCGCCGGCCTGACGGTCGGCAAATCCGCCGTCCGCTGGAAGATATTCGTCGTCATGCTGAGCCTCATCGCGATCAATTACGTCGATCGCGCGTCGCTGTCCGTCGCCATGCCTTACATCTCGCAGGAGTTCAACATCGGGCCGGCGATGGAGGGTCTGATCCTCAGCTCGTTCTTCTGGACCTATGCGGTGATGCAGATCCCGGGCGGGATGCTCGCCGACCGGTTCAAGCCGCGCATCGTGATCGCGACGGCGACCGTGTTCTGGGGCTTCTTCCAGGCCATCGCCGCGCTGTGCACGAGCGCGCCGGCGCTGCTGCTCACGCGCCTCGGCCTCGGCGCGTCCGAAGCGCCGATCTATCCGGCCGGCGGCAAGCTCAACGCGATCTGGATGACGCAGACCGAGCGCGGCCGCGGCGCCACGCTGCTCGACGGCGGCGCGCCGCTCGGCGCGGCCCTGGGCGCGGTGCTGATCGCCGGGCTCATCGCACTGCTCGGCTCGTGGCGGCTCGCGTTCGCGGTGGCCGGGGTCGGCACCGTGCTGGCCGGTTTCCTCGCGTGGTACTACATCCGCAACACGCCGCGCGAGCATCCGGGCGTCAACGATCTCGAAGCCGACTACATCGAGGCGTCGCACGCGAGCGACCTCGCGGCCGAGCCGGCCGATGCGTCGGGCCGCTCGCGCGACTTCTTCAAGTACCGCTCGGTGTGGTGCATGTTCTTCGGCTGGATGTGCTTCAACAGCGTGTTCTACGGGCTGCTCACGTGGATGCCGAACTATCTGCACAAGGTGCACGGCTTCGACATCAAGCAGATGGGCGGCTCGACCTTCATCATCTTTTTCTGCGGCTTCGTCGGCGAACTGCTCGGCGGCTGGATCGCCGACAAGTGGAAGGCCGCGGGCGGCCGGCCGAACGTCGTGATGCGCACGCTGTTCGGCATCGCGGCCGTGATCGCGACCGTGTCGATCTTTTCCGTCGCCTACGTGAAGAGCCCGGTCGTGTGCGTCGCGCTGCTGTCGTCGACGCTGTTCTTCCTGCGCTGGTGCGGGCTGTACTGGTGCATTCCGTCGTCGCTCGGCACGCGCGACAAGATCGGCTTCCTCGGCGGCTTCATGAACCTCGGCGGCAACATCGGCGGCATCACCGTGCCGATCGTCGTCGGCGCGATCGTGCAGTTCACCGGTTCCTATTTCCTTGCGCTGATGGTGTTCGCGGCGGCCGGCGTCGGCCTGCTCGCGTGCTCCAGCGCGATCGACTACGAAAACAAGCTCCCCGTCTGACCGACCCCTTTCACTGCATCGACTGCATTCACAGGTAGAGAGAAACCCATCATGAAGAAACGTACCCTGCTCGGCATGCTCACCCCGTCGTCCAACACGTCGCTCGAACCGCTGACGAGCGCGATGGTCGCCGGCCTGCCGGGCGTGTCCGCGCACTTCGCGCGCTTTCCCGTCACCGAGATCTCGCTGACGGGCCAGGCGCTCGGCCAGTTCGACGACGACAAGATCATCCAGGCCGCGATGCTGCTCGCCGACGCGAAGGTCGACGTGATCGCGTGGAACGGCACGTCGTCCGGCTGGCTCGGCTTCGAGGCGGACGAGCGGCTGTGCCAGCGCATCACCGCAGCGACCGGCATTCCGGCCACGACCTCCGTGCTCGCGCTCAACGAGATCCTGAAGAAGACTGGCGCGCACGAGTTCGGCCTCGTCACGCCGTACCTGGACGACGTGCAGACGAAGATCGTCGACAACTACCGCCGCTCGGGGCTGAACTGCATCGCCGAGCGCCACCTGAACCTGAAGGTCAATTTCTCGTTCTCCGAAGTGACGGGCGACCAGATCGGCGGGATGGTGCGCGAAGTCGCGAAGGCCGGCCCGCGCGCGATCTCGATCTTCTGCACGAACCTGAACGCCGCGCACCTGGTGCCGGCGCTCGAGGAAGAGACGGGCATTCCGATCTACGACACGATCTCGACCGTGGTGTGGAAGTCGTTGCAGCTCGCCGACTACGACACGCGGCAGGTGAAGGGCTGGGGGCGTCTCTTCAGCGACGTGATCTGAGGCGCACGCCATGTCGAACGATCTCGATTTCGTGATCCGTCACGCGGACGTCGTGACGGCGGCGGACCGGTTCTCGTGCGACATCGGCATCCGCGCGGGGCGCGTGGCCATGCTCGGCCACGGGCTCCCGCGCGCGCCGCGCGAGCTCGATGCAACCGGGATGCTGGTGATGCCGGGCGGCGTCGATGCGCACTGCCATCTCGACCAGCCGATGCCCGACGGGCTGAAGATGGCCGACGACTTCCTGTCCGGCACGCGCTCCGCGCTGTGCGGCGGCACGACCACCGTCGTGCCGTTCGCCGCGCAGGCGAAGGGGCAGTCGCTGCAGGCGGCCGTCGACGACTATCACCGGCGCGCGGAAGGGCGCGCGCTGATCGACTACGGCTTTCACCTGATCGTCGCCGATCCGACGCCGCACGTGCTGGCCGAGGAGTTGCCGCGGCTGATCGCGAACGGCTACACGTCGTTCAAGGTGTACATGACCTACGACGACCTGAAGCTGAACGACCGGCAGATGCTCGACGTGCTGTCGGTCGCGCGCGAGCACGGCGCGCTCGTGATGGTGCATGCGGAAAACTCGGACTGCATCGGCTGGTTGACCGAGCGGCTGCTCGGCGACGGCCACGTCGCGCCGCATTTCCATGCGCATGCGCGGCCGGCGGTGGTCGAGCGCGAGGCGACGCATCGCGCGATCGCGTTCGCGGAACTCGTCGACGTGCCGATCCTGATCGTGCACGTGTCGGGCGCCGAGGCGATCGAGCAGATCCGCTGGGGGCAGTCGCGCGGGTTGCCGATCCTGGCCGAAACCTGCCCGCAGTATTTGTATCTGACGGCAGCCGATCTCGGTCATCACGGGCACGACGGCTACGAAGGCGCGAAATGCGTATGCAGCCCGCCGCCGCGCGATCCGGCCAACCAGCAGGCCGTGTGGAAGGCGCTGAAGCAGGGCGTATTCTCGGTATTCTCGTCCGATCACGCGCCGTTCAACTACGACGATCCGTGCGGCAAGCATCCGGGCGGGCAGGCCGTGTCGTTCGACCATATCCCGAACGGAATCCCGGGCCTGGAGACGCGCCTGCCGCTGCTGTTCGACGGCGTGCGCAAGGGGCAGTTGTCGCTGCATCAGTTCGTCGAGCTGACGTCGCTGCGGCCCGCGAAGCTGTACGGGCTGTATCCGCGCAAGGGGACGATCGCGGTCGGCGCCGATGCGGATATCGTCGTGTGGGATCCGGACAAGCGCGTGCGGATCGCGAATGCGTCGCTGCATCATGCGGTCGACTACACGCCTTACGAGGGGATCGAGGTGACGGGCTGGCCGCGTCATTGCCTGTCGCGCGGCGAACTGCTCGTCGAGGACGGCCGGCTGCTCGCGGCGGAGCCGGGGCGCGGGCGCTTCCTGCCGGCCGGCAAGCCGTGTCTCGACTGATTTCCCGGGATTCGACGCGACAGCCCGCCCGACGTGGCGGGCGCGCGTTTCAACAGGAGCAAGGATGAGCGTTTCCCTCGCAATGCGCGGCATCGCGGCCGCCGCGATCGTCGCCGGGTCGTGCGGCGGCCCGGCGCTGGCCGCGGGCGGCGCCCCGCAGGACCTGCCGAGCGTCGTGCCCGAAGCGGCCGGCGTCGATTCGGCGCCGCTCGTGCGGATGTCCGAATGGCTGCGCCGCGACCGGATGGACGTGCGCAGCCTCGTCGTCGTGAAGGACGGCAGGATCGTGTTCGAGCGCTACGGCGACGGCCTCACGCGCGACAACAACTACGAGCTGTATTCGGTGACGAAGACGATCACCGCGCTGCTCGCCGGCATTCTCGACGGCGAGGGCAAGCTCGGCCCGTCGACGAAGGTCGCGCCGCTGATCGCGGCCGCGCGGCCCGATCTCGCGAGCGAACTCGCGGACAAGCAGGACATCGAGCTGCGGCATCTGATGTCGATGTCGAGCGGCTTGCGCTACACGACGCGCGAAGGCACCGATCCGCTGTACTACGACGCGCCCGACCGGCTGCGTGTCGCGGTGACGAGCCGGGCCGCGCAGGCGCCCGGCACGCATTTCGACTACATCGACGTGAACCCGGTGCTGGTCGGCACGGCCGTGTCGATCGCCGCGCGGGAACGCGAGGACGACTTCGCGCGCCAACGGCTGTTCGAGCCGCTCGGCTTCGCGCATTACCGCTGGAGCGGCGCCGACGGCACCGGCGCGGTGGCGGGCGGCTGGGGCCTGCGGCTGCGCGCCGTCGACATGGCGAAGATCGGCATGCTGCTGCTCGACAACGGCCGCTGGAACGGCAAGCAGATCGTGCCGGCCGGCTGGGTCCGGCAGATGACCACGCCGTCGCCGGCCGCGGCCGACTACGGCTATTACTGCTGGATCGGCCACGTCGTCGAACACGGCACGCCGGAATTCGGCGCGATGGGCTTCAAGGGGCAGTTCATCACGGTGCTGCCCGCGCAGCGCGCGGTCGTCGTGATGACGAGCCTGCTGCCGACCGACGGCGGCTTGCGCGACGCGACCTATCTGAACCTGTATCGACGGATGGTCGGCGATTACATCCTGCCGGCGCTCACGCCTGCGCAGCCGCCGGTCGAGCGCGCGGAAACCACGCAGGCGCTGCGCGACGAACTCGCGCGCAGCCGTCGGACGAAGGGTGTGCCCGGCACCGCCGCCGCGTTCAACGATGCGCCGGAGATTTGATGAGGATTGCACATGTAATTGACCATTCGCCCACGTGGCGTCGCGATGGGCGGCGTCCCGCGGCGCCTTTCATGCGACGGCTGCTCGCGCGGGTGGCGGCGCTGCTGATCGGCGGCGGCGTGCTGGCGTCGGCGCCGGTGCTGTCCGTGGCGCATGCGGACGATGCGCTGCCGCCGCTGCATGAAACCGGCATCGCGGTGGCCGCGCCCGAAGACGTCGGTGTGGATTCGCGCAAGCTCGTCGAGCTGTCGCGCTGGATTCGCGAGCAGAAGCTTGACGTGTACAGCCTGCTCGTCGTGAAGGACGGCAAGCTGATCTTCGAGCGCTACGGGGCGAACGCGTCGCGCGATTCGACCTACGAACTGTATTCGGTGACGAAGGCCGTGACGTCGCTCGTCGCGGGCATCCTGGTCGATCGCGGTGCCGTGCATCTCGACGAGCCGGTGGCCGCGCGGCTCGCCGCATGGCGCCCCGATCTCGGCGACGCGCTCGCGGACAAGCGCGGCATCGAGCTGAAGCACGTGCTGTCGATGTCGAGCGGCCTGCATTACGACTTCAGCCCGAAGGACGATCCGATCTACTACACCGCGCCGGACCGGCTGAAGCTCGCCGCGTCGGCGGCGCCGAAGGTCGCGCCCGGCACCGCGTTCGAGTACACCGACGTGAATCCGATCCTCGCGTCGGCGATGCTGAGCGCGGCGGCCGGCGAACCCGTCGAGCGCTATGCGCAGGCGCATCTGTTCGGCCCGCTCGACATGAAGCGCGCCGCATGGGAGCGCGCGGACAGCACGGGGCTCGTATCGGCCGGCTGGGGGCTGCGGCTGCGCGCGGTCGACATGGCGAAGATCGGCATGCTCGTGCTCGACGGCGGGCGCTGGCAGGGGCGTCAGGTCGTGCCGCAGGCGTGGATCGCGCAGATGACGTCGCCGCGCGTGTCGCCGCATTTCGGCTACTACTGGTGGATCAACAACATCGTCGCGAGCGAGCCCGAATTCGACGCGATGGGCTTCAAGGGGCAATTCATCACGGTGCTGCCGAAGCGCAACACGGTGATCGTGATGACCGGCGTGCTGCCGGTGGACGGCGGCCTGCGCGATGCGGAGAACGTGAAGCTGTTCCGCCGGATGGTGAACGGCTACATCCTGCCGGCACTCGATGGCGGCAGTGCGTCGGGGCAGGATTCCGGCGGCGGCGACACGCGCGCGGCGCTGCGCGACGAGCTTGAAGCGAGCGCGCGCACCGCCGGCGTGCCCGGCACGCAGGTCGATCCGACGGATCTGCCGAAGTAGCGCCGGGCGTGCGTTCGGCTTGCCGCCGCGGGCGAGCCGAACGCACGCTGCATCACGTCACGCCAGTTCGCCCAGGCATGCGTCGAACTGTGCGACGAGCGTATCGACATCGTCGGCCGTCGTTTGCGGGCACACGAGCATCATGTTGTGGAACGGCGTGATCAGCACGCCGCGGTTCAGCAGGTACAGATGCACGATGTGCTCGAGCTCGCTGTCGAGCTGTTCGCCCGCGATCGTGCCGTTGCGCGGCGGCACGGGCGTGAACTGGAACTCGGTGCGCGCGCCGATGCGCGTCACGCACCACGGCAGCCCGTGTTTCGCGATCGCCCGTTCGAGCCCGGTCGCGAGCCGCGCGGCCAGTTCGAACATGTGCGCATACGCGGCATCGGTCGCGACCTCGGCGAGCGTCGCGCGCATTGCATGCATGGCCAGCATGTTCGCGGTGAGCGTCGTGCCGATCCCGGAATGGCCGGGCGGCGCGTTCAGCTTCGCCTCTTTCGCGCGCGCCGCGAATTCGGCGCTGAACCCGTAGACCGCGCACGGTACGCCGCCCGCGATCGGCTTGCCGACCACCAGCGCGTCCGGTTCGAGACCGTGCGCGGCCGCGTAGCCGCCGGGGCCGCTGCTGATCGTGTGCGTTTCGTCGATCACGAGCAGCGTGCCGTAGCGGCGCGTCAGTTCGCGTGCGGCCTCCCAGAAGCCCGGATCGGGCAGCACCATCCCGATGTTCGTCATCGCCGGCTCGGCGAGTACGCACGCGACGTCGCCGTCCTTCAGCGCCGCTTCGAGCGCGTTTAGATCGTTGAACTCGACGACGCGCGTGTTCGCGAGCAGGTCGTAGGACTGCCCGAGCAGGCTGTCGCGCTGCACCGGGCGGCCGTCGACGAGATCGACGAACACGTCGTCGACCGTGCCGTGATAGCAGCCGTTGAACACGACGATCGTATTGCGGCCGGTGGCCGCGCGCGCCCAGCGCAGCACGAAGCGGTTCGCGTCGCTCGCGCTCAGCGCGAATTGCCAGACCGGCAGCTTGAAGCGGCGCGCGAGTTCGCGCGAGACCCACGCCGCGTCCTCGCTCGGCAGCATCGTCGTGTAGCCGCGCGTCGCCTGCTCGGCAAGTGCGCGCGCGACCGGCTCGGGCGCATGGCCGAACATCGCGCCGGTGTCGCCGAGACAGAAGTCCGCGTAGCGATGACCGTCGACGTCGGTGAAGGTCGCGCCGCGCGCTTCCTTCACGACCAGCGAGAACGGCGTCGACCAGTCCTGCATCCAGTGCAACGGCACGCCGAACAGCAAATGCTCGGACGCTTCCGCGGACAACGCGCGGGAGATCGGCATGGCTTCGGTGAATGCACGGCGCTCGCGATCGAACAGTGCGCGGGCGCGGAGGAGGTCGACTCCGTGGCGGGTCTGCAATTGAGGCTCCTGTGACGGGGTTGCATGGACGGGTGATGCTTCCGCGAGCTTGTCATATTCCATGCGCGCGGTCGATTCGGGCCTGACCGCGTATCCATCAGGCATGGAGTTTTTGCGCATAAAGATACGACAACGTATGTCTTTTTCTCTATGGCTGAGAAGTGAGTGGGCGCACACAGGCGATCGGCGCGCCGGGGCCGATCCATGCGTTCAACGTGAGCGCGATGACGCTGACGAACGTGACGATCACCGACAAGCGGTGACGGAGCGGCGTAGAGGGGCGTTCGCGTGCGGCCGGCCGGTGCGCGCGAACGCGATGGGTCATGCCAGCGTCTTGACCATGTGGTGTTCGTCGTAGAAGCGGCCGTCGACGAACAGCGACCGCGGTTCCGTGCCGAACCGGACGAACCCCTGCGACGCGTACAGCCGTTCCGCGGTGCCGTTGATCGCGTTCACGCACAGGACCAGTTGCGTGCACTGCCACGCGTGCGCTGCGTGCGCGGTCGCGCTGTCGAGCAGCGATTGCGCGATGCCGCGCCCGCGATACGCGGGGTCGACGAACACGCCCCAGATCGTCGCCTTGTGCGCGACCTTCGCGCGCGCATCGCGGCGCACGCCCGTGATGCCGACGAGCGTTGCGCCGTCGAACGCGCCGAACACGGCGCGCTCGCGGGTCGGGGTGATGCGCGTCGCGAATTCATCGATCGGGACGCCTGCTTCTTCGTCGCGAGTCGGCAGGAAGGAGGTCGGCGACGTGTCGACCGCGCGCAGGCGGACGGACTGGAATTGCGCCGCGTCGGCGGCGTCGAGCAGGCGGATCGCGATCATTGGTCGGGATTGTCGTTGGTGTGCCGGGATATCGGAATCTGCGGCGCGATGCGCGGCAGGGCATCGGCAATGCTAAGCGGAAACGCATGCGCTTGCTCGTGCGTTCGACGTGCCGCATCGGCATGCGTGAAGCAACACGGCACCGATGGGCGAAAGGGCGATGGAGGTGACGCGTGGAGAATCGATGAGCGTTCGCGATGCCTGCGGGCAATCGCGCACTCGGTGTCGAACGGATGCAAGTGGAAACGAGCCGGATGCGGACATACCGGCCGCTGCGTTCGATGCGAGCCCGACCGCGTGTGGCGCGCGACGTGCGGTGCGTGACGACGCCATGCCGTACGCGACAAACATGCCGCGCGGAGGGAGTGGGATGAAGCGAGGCGCGCCCATGCGTTGCGCCGAAGCGGCGCATGGTGTCAGACGCGCGAAATGCCGACGCGACGTGAGGCGAGACGTTCGCGATGCGCCCGATCAGCTCAGGCGCATGCGACTCACGTCAATACCGCGACAGCTGATTGCCGTTGATCTGGACGCGATCGCCCGGGCGCAGGTTGCCCGGCGACTGCACGTCGAACGAGCGCGTCGAGCCGTCGCTGACCTGCACGTCGATCCGATAGCTGCTCGGCGGTTGGGCCGCGCCCATCTGCTGGCCGATCTGGTTGCCGGCGACGGCGCCGCCGAGCGCGCCGATCACGGTGGCCGCATCGCGGCCGTGGCCGCGGCCGAACTGGTTGCCCACCAGGCCGCCGACCAGCGCACCGACGACGGTGCCGGCCACGCCCGACGCGCCGATCGAGCCGCTGACCGGCTGGATGTTCGCGACGGTGCCGTATTGCGTGCCGTAGCCGTTGCCGTACTGGCCGCCGTACTGCGGGTTGCCGTATTGGTCGTACTGCGGCGCCTGGCTCGGATACGCCGGCTGCTGCACGTAGCCGGGTTGCGAATACGCGGGCTGCGCGTAACCGGGCGTCGCGTATTGCTGCTGCGGATAGCCCGGCTGCGCGCCATAGTAGCCCGGCGCGACACAGGCGGTCAGCGGAAGCGCCGCCACGGCGACGAGCGAGGCGAACAGAACGGTCTTCGTGGAAGGCATGCGCATCATGATGTTTCCTGCATCGGCAACGTGTTCGCCGACGAATTCCGGGACGGGTGGCGAACTCGGCGTGAGTATAAGGAAAGGGCGATTGCGCGTCCGGTGCGGCCGGGTAACAACGTGTAAAGTCTGTTGCCGCGCAAATCGCGGCCGGGCGCGGCGGCGCGATACGCCCGACCGCGACCGCGCCGATGCCCGTTTATCGGCAAGGCGGGCGCCGCCCCGATGATCGCACCCCATCGCCATGCCGGGCCCGACGGGACGGCCCGTCCGCACATCGCGAAATCGAATGCGCGGCATCGCGACATTTAATTGGCCACTGGCCGCCCCGTCCGATATCGTGACCGCATTCCCTGCCGACGGTCGTGCCATGCCGGCCGCGGTGCTTTCCCCCGTCCGCGCCGGCGTCGCGCAGCAACCGCCCCACCCATTCCGAGTCATGACCGATCGCTTCTTCACCAACGCCGTCGATGCCGGCGGCCAGCCCGTCAACCTCGCCGTCCATGACGGCCGCTTCGTCGCGATCGGGGCCGATTGCACGGCCGCGCCCGGCGCGGAAACGATCGACCTCGGCGGGCGCGTCGTGCTGCCCGGCTTCGTCGACGGCCACATCCATCTCGACAAGAGCTTCGTCGGCGACCGCTGGGTGCCGCACGAACCGGTCGGCTCGCTGCGCGAGCGGCTCGCGGTCGAGAAGCGCCAGCTCGCGGCCGCGCCGCCGATCGTCGAACGCGCGAATGCGCTGATCGCGCAGGCCGCCGCGTTCGGCACGATCGCGATGCGCAGCCACGTCGACGTCGACGCGACGACGGGCCTGTCGAACCTGCAGGCCGTGATGGCCGCGCGCGAACAATGGCGCGGGATCGTCGACATCGAACTGGTCGCGTTCCCGCAGGCCGGCGTGGTGACGTGTCCGGGCACCGCCGCGATCCTCGATGCGGCCGTGCGCGATGGCGCGGACGTGGTCGGCGGGATCGACCCGACGACGCTCGACGGCGACGCGGACGGCCAGCTCGACATCGTGTTCGGCATCGCCGAGAAGCGCGGCGCGAAGATCGACATCCACCTGCACGAACCGGGCGAGACCGGCATCGCGCAATTGTTGCGGATCGCGGCGCGCACGCGCGCGGCGGGCCTCGGCGGCCGCGTGAACGTGAGCCACGCGTATGCGCTCGGCCAGGTCGATCATGGCGACGTCGAGCGTGCGGCCGCGGCACTCGCCAGCGCCGGCGTGTCGATCCTTACCAACGCGCCGGGCGACTGCGCATTTCCGCCGGTGCGGCAACTGCGCGATGCGGGCGTGCACGTGTTCGCCGGCAACGACAACATCCGCGATGCGTGGTGGCCGTACGGCAACGGCGACATGCTGCAGCGCGCGATGATGGTCGGCTACCGCTCGGGTTTCTACACCGACGAAGCGCTCGGCATCGCGCTCGACATGGCGACGCATGCCGGCGCGCGTGCGATCGGCAAGGCCGACTACGGCATCGCGGTCGGCTGCGACGCGAGCTTCATCGCGGTGCGCGCGCCGAATGCGGCGGCCGCCGTCGCCGGCGTGCCGGCCGAACGCTGGGTGTTCCGACGCGGCGAAAGCGATACCGGTGCGCCGTTCGCGCCGGCACAGCGTTTCACGCAATAACGCGATAACGACCTGACCGCGTCGCGGTGCGTGCATCGTGACGCCCTTGCACTGACCGACCACACCGGAACCGACATGACGAACCTGCTGATCCGCAACGTCCGCACGCACGCCGATGAAGCGCTCGACATCCTGATCGAAGGCGAGCGCATCGCGCGCGTCGGCCCGTCGCTCGACGCGCCCGCCGGCTGCGCGATCGAGGACGGCGCGCGTGCGCTCGCGCTGCCCGGCCTCGTCGAAGGCCACACGCACCTCGACAAGACCCACTGGGGGATGCCGTGGTATCGCAACGCGGTGGGGCCGCGCCTCGTCGACCGCATCGAGAACGAACGCAACTACCGCGCGACGAGCGGCCATGATGCCGGCGCCGCATCGCTCGCGCTGTCGCGCGCGTTCCTCGCGGCCGGCACGACGCGCATCCGCACGCACGTGGACATCGACACCGAGGCCGGGCTGCGGCATCTGCACGGCGTGCTCGCGACGCGCGAGACGCTGCGCGGCCAGGTGGAGATCCAGATCGTCGCGTTTCCGCAGTCGGGCGTGCTGAAGCGGCCCGGCACCGCCGCGCTGCTTCAGCACGCGCTCGGCGCGGGCGCCGACCTGCTCGGCGGGCTCGACCCGTGCGCGATCGAAGGCGATCCGGTCGAGGCAGTGGACGTGCTGTTCGGGATTGCCGAGCGTCACGGCCGCGGGCTCGACCTGCACCTGCACGAGCGCGGGTCGATGGGCGCGTACTCGCTCGACCTGATCCTGCAGCGCACCGCCGCGCTCGGCATGCAGGGCAAGGTCACGATCAGCCACGGCTTCTGCCTCGGCGACATCGCGGAGTGCGAGCGCGACGCGCTGCTCGCGCGGATGGCCGAACTCGGCGTCGCGATCGTCACGACCGCGCCGGCCGCGGTGCCGGTGCCGCCGGTCGCCGCGTGCCGCGCGGCCGGCGTGACCGTGATCGGCGGCAACGACGGCGTGCGCGATACGTGGACGCCGTACGGTTCGCCCGACATGCTCGAACGCGCGATGCTGATCGGCATGCGCAACGATTTCCGCCGCGACGACGCGCTCGAAGTCGCGCTCGATTGCGTGACGCACGGCGCGGCACGCGGCTGCGGCTTCGCCGACTACGGTCTGGAGGCGGGCAAGCGTGCGGACGTCGTGCTCGTCGATGCACTGACGTTCGCCGAGGCCGTCGTCGCGCGGCCGACGCGGCGGCTTGTCGTGTCGTCGGGGAAGATCGTCGCGCGCAACGGCGTGCTGGTCTGAGCCGAGCGCCGCATCGTGCCGGTATGATCGGGCCTTCTTCAGCCTGATCTCCGGGGAGACGACGATGCGATGCACGCGCACGAGGGCGGCACGCGCCGCCAGATGGATGGCGGCGGCAACGTTCGCGGCGACCGCCGCGCATGCGATGGCGGCCGGCCCCGACGACGCGCGGCAGGAAGCGAATCGCCGCACGGTGCTCGCGTTTTACGAGAAAGGCCTGAACGAGAAGGATGCGGATGCCGCGCTCGCCTATGTCGGCGACCGATACGTGCAGCACAACCCGAACGCGGCCGACGGCCGCGACGGCTTCCGCCAGTTCGTCGCGTTTCTGCGCGACAAGTATCCGCAGTCGCACAGCGAGATCAAGCGGTCGTTCGTCGACGGCGACTACGTGATCCTGCACGTGCACGCGGTGCGCGAACCCGGCACGCGCGGTAGCGCGATCATGGATATCTTCCGGCTCGAGCACGGCAAGATCGTCGAGCATTGGGACGTGAACCAGCCGGTGCCGGAGCAGGCGGCAAACGGGAACACGATGTTCTGACGCGCGCGCATTTCCCGGTTACGCGGTTGCTCGGCTGATGCCGACCCGCATCGCCGCGCTCAATCCTCTTCGTGCTCCAGCATCGCCGCGAGCGCCTTCGTCAGTTCGCTGACCATCGGATCGGCCGTCGGCCGATGCAGGATCGCGATGTCCATGTTCTCGATCGGCGCGAAGCCGCCGTGTTCCTCGGTCAGCACCACGTGGTCGTCGGTCACCACGCGCGCCGGCAGCACGCTGATGCCGAGGCCGTCCGCGACGGCCGCCTGGATGCCGCTCAGGCTCGACGTCGTGAAGCTGATCCGCCAGCGGCGGCCGCGTTCCTCGATTGCCTTGATCATGTCGTCGCGATAGAGCCCGCGCGGCGGAAACACGACGATCGGCACCGGATCGAGCTCGATCGTCGGATGTTGCGCGCTGTCGATCCAGCGCAGCTTCTCCGGCCAGCGCGCCACCGCCTCGCGGCTGTCGCGCCGCTGCTTGATCAGCACGAGATCGAGCTCGCCGCGATCGTAGGCCGCGCAGATGTCGCGGCTCAGCCCGCACATCACCTCGAGCTTCACCTGCGGATGATCGCGCTTGAACGCGGCGAGCGCATGGGTCGTGCGGCCCGCCGCGAAATCGTCGGGCACGCCGAGCCGGATCGTCAGCGCGACGGTCGCGCCCGACAGCGCCTCCAGCATCTCGTCGTTGAGTGCGATCATGCGCCGCGCGTAGCTGAGCACCGTCACGCCGGCGTCGGTCGGCCGCACGTCGCGCGTGCCGCGGTCGAGCAGGCGATGCCCCGCGATTTCCTCCAGCCGCCGCACCTTCTGGCTGACCGTCGACTGCGTCGAATGCAGGCGCGCGGACGCGGTCGTGAAGCTGCCGCAGTCGGCGACCATCACGAGCGCGCGCAACAGGTCGAGGTCGAACAAAGGTCTATTCATATCCGCACTTTTTCGGCTTGCAACATTTCATTTTCAAATACGCGCGACGATTTTTAACATGGGCCGAGCCCGTGGGCAATCGCGGTTTCGCCGGACCCGGCGCCCGGTGACCGGCTGCGCGGCGCGGCTGATTGCGGTGCACGGGCGGCAATGATGTGGAAGCGGTGCGGGCGGGTATGAACGCCGATCACATGAGTCGCTTCGACCGTGGCATCGATGCGGTATAGGTCGGAATCGCGGCCAAGGTAACTCCCGAAGGGCGACGGTCTGATTTGCCGGCGATTTCTGATCGTCCCGGCTTGTGGATATCCGATCAGATATGCTCTCTGCTGGCTGCGCGTGGCACCGGGTAAACGCCTGAACACCCACAAACTCCCGGCAAGTTTCTATATTTGGTGGGTTAGATCGCTCTTTCTGCGCGATTTCCCCGCGTAATTCCCGCCCGTCCACTCCGCCTCCATTTCTTCGGCTTGCACTCGAAAATCGAGCGGTCTAGACTGCATCGCAGTTTCATCGAAGTCCCAGTCTTTCGCGTACCGCGCCGGGCCTGCCGGCACGACGCTCCCCAACGGACGCCCGGCGCTCGCCCGCCGCGTCGAGACCACAAGGACACACCATGAACCGCACTGCAAAGCTCGTCGTTTCCGCGCTGGCGTTCGCGCCGCTCGTCTCGGTCGCGCAGGACACGGCGACGATCCGCTGGGGCATCGATCCCACCTATCCGCCGTTCGAGGCGAAACAGCCCGACGGTTCGCTCGCCGGCTTCGACATCGACCTGCGCAACGCGATCTGCGAGCAGTTGCGCGCGAAATGCGTGTGGGTCGAGCAGGGCTTCGACGGGATGATTCCGGCGCTGCGCGCGCGCAAGTTCGACGTGATCATGTCCGCGATGACGGCCACCGACGAGCGGCTCAAGCAGATCGACTTCTCGAACAAGCTGTACGCGTCGCCGGGTGCGCTCGTCGCGCCGGCCGGCTCGAAGCTGCTGCCGACCGCCGCGTCGCTTGCCGGCAAGCGCGTCGGGATCGACCAGGGCACGACGCAGGAGGCGTACGCGAAGGCCGAATGGGCGACCAAGGGCGTGACGATCGTGTCGTACCAGAATCAGGACCAGGTGTATCAGGATCTGGTGAACGGCCGTCTCGACGCGACCTTCCAGGACAAGACGCAGGCCGGCTATTCGTTCCTGAAGACACCGCGCGGCAAGGGCTACGCGTTCGCGGGCCCCGACGTGACCGACGTGCGCATCACCGGCTACGGCGTCGCGATGGGCGTGCGCAAGGGCGACGCCGAGATGAAGAAGCGGCTCAACGACGCGATCGCCGCGATCCGCGCGAACGGCACGTACCAGAAGATCGCCGCGAAATATTTCGACTTCGACATCTACGGCGCGAAGCAGCAGCTGACCGCCGCACCGTGACCCCGTGACGCATTCAATCGACAGGCAAGCCATGACGAGTATCCAGGACCGCGTCGCGACAGCCGTGACGCCCGAACTGATCGCCGCCTTCCGTGACGAAGGCGCGGTCTGCATCAAGGGCATCTTCTCGCCCGACGAAGTGGCCGCGCTGCGTGCCGGCATCGACGCGAACCTCGCGCAGCCCAGCGAGCGCGCGAAGGTCGCGAGCCGGCCCGACGACCCGGGCTGGTTCTTCGAGGACTTCTGCAACTGGCAGCACAACGACGCGTACCGCGACTTCATCGTGCGCTCGCCCGCGCCGTCGGTGGCCGCCGCGCTGATGGGCACGCGGACGGTGCGGCTGCATCACGATCATCTTCTGGTGAAGGAGCCCGGCACGCGGCAGCGCACGCCGTGGCATCAGGACCAGCCGTACTACAACATCGAAGGCGACGACAACGTCAGCATGTGGATTCCGGTCGATCCGGTGCCGCTCGAATCGACGCTGGAGTTCGTCGCGGGTTCGCACCGGGGGCCGTGGCTGATGCCGCGCACGTTCATGGACAAGGAGGCGAAGTGGTTTCCGGAAGGCAGCCTCGCCGACCTGCCCGACATCGAGGCCGACCGTTCGGCGTTCCCGATCCGCCACTGGGCGCTCGAGCCGGGCGACATGGTGTGCTTCCGGATGCTGACGCTGCACGCGTCGGGCGGGACGCAGAACCGCCGGCGCGCGTTTTCGATCCGCTTCGTCGGCGACGACATCCGTCACGCGCCGCGCCGCTGGAAGACGTCGCCCGATTTCCCGGGGCTCGCGGACGAACTGCCGGACGGCGCGCCGCTCGAGCATCCGCTGTTTCCGGTCGTGTGGTCGCACGGCGCGGGGCAGGTCGGGGCGATCCGGGCGTAAGCGGCGGATCGCGACGACATCAGGTGACATCACGCGCGCGGCGTCCGCTTCGCGATGAAGCGGACGCCGCGCGTGGTCGTTTTCGAGCGTCGCGGGAGGTTCAGGTCTGGTGCCGCCCGGCGCCCGGCTTGAAGCGCGAGCCGAGCCGATAGCGGTTGCCGGGATGCAGGAAGTGTACGAACGTGACGGGCAGTCCGTTCGTCCAGGTGCGGCGCGTGAGCGTGAGGCACGGCTCGTCGGCGCGCATGTCGAGCAGCCGCGCCTGTTCGCCGGTCGGCAGCGACGCGTCGACCACGTGCTCGATCTCCAGTTCGTAGTGCGACACGTTGTTGAACAGGTATTCGGACGGCGGCTCGACCTGGAAATCCTGGTCGATGAATTCGGGCGCGGCGGCCGGGTTCACGTAGCGATCCTCCAACTGGATCGGGCGGCCGTTTTCCTCGTGCACGCACACCACGTGAAAGACCGGCGTGTTGACCGCCAGCCCGAACGCGGCCGCGACGTCGAACGACGCAGGCTCGCGCGACTGGCTGAGCACGCGGCAGCGATATTCGTGGCCGCGCGTGCGGATCTCGTCGCGGATGTGCGCAATCATCAGCAGGTTCGACTGCGGCTTCACCTCGGCGACGAAGGTGCCGACGCCCGCGATGCGTTTCAGCACGCCTTCCTCGGTCAGCTCGCGCAGCGCGCGGTTGACCGTCATGCGCGCGACGCCGAATTGCGCGGCAAGATCGAGTTCGGACGGAATGCGGTCCCCCGGGCGCCAGTCGCCCGCGTCGACATTCTGGCGGACGAGCGTCTTGATCTGCTGGAACGGAGCGGTGGTCTTCGTGACCATCGGGGGATCCTCGGGGGAAGGCAACCGCGAAATTCTATCCCGGATCAGGTTGCGGGCAATTCGCGAACGTCGGCCGTCGGCACCGAACCGAATGCGTCGCTCAGTGCATAGCCGATCAATTGCCGCGCGGCCGCCTCGGGCGTCGACAGCGCGCCGCTCGACTTCAACTGGTCGAATTTCTCGCGCATCGGGAAGTTCGCTTCGCTGGTCGAGCGGATCGTCGCCTGCATGCCCGTGTCGACGACGCCCGGCGCGACGCTGCAGATCCGCAGCGCGCGGTTCGCGTCGAGCGCGACGGCGCGCGCGTGATGATCGAGCGCCGCCTTGGTCGCGCAGTAGACGCTCCAGCCCGCATACGCGTTGCGCGCGGCGCCGCTCGACACGTGCAGGATCCGGCATTCGGTCGGCGCCGCCGCCTGCACGAGCGCGGCCGACAGCATCAGCGGCGCCGCGACGTTCACGCCGACCGCGCGCGCGACGAGCGCCGGGTCCTGCGCGTCGAGCGAGCCGATCGGATCGACGACGCCCGCGTTGTTGAAGAGCAGCACGATCGACGCGCCGTCGACGAAGCGGCGCAGCGTGTCGCCGGCGAGCCAGGCCGCGACGGCCGACGTGTCCGACAGGTCGAGCTCGATGTCGGCGAAACGGTCGCCGGCCCGCGCGGCGAGCGACGGATGACGGCTGCGCGACACGCCGAGCACGGCGATGCCTTCCTGCAGCAGTTGTTCGGCAAGCGACGCGCCGAGGCCGCGCGTGTGTCCGGTGACGATGGCGCGCACGTGCGGCGCTGAGATGGATGTGGTCATGGTGGTGAATGAGTGAACGGATGAAGCGTGTTGACGCGTGGCGCGCATGCGCCGCGGCACGGCGTGCGGGACGGGCGATGCGCGGTGCTGGCGTGGCGTGCGAAGTCGGCCGCGTGCGGCGCGGCATGTCCAAAAGTGAACGCGTATCGTAGCGCCGGCCCGCGCGACGCGCAAACGCGGGGCGACGCCGCGCGCGGGCGCGGTGCGTGAATTCGCGACGTCCAACGCATGCACCGCCGCGCGGCCGATACGTTGGACGAAATCGGACTGCGGCAAGTCCGCACGCCATGGCGGCGCGTGGCGCCGGGCCCCACGTCGCGAGCTATCATATGGCTCGCCCGTTCGCGACGCCGGACGGGGCGCGACCGTTTCCTTTCACTTGCTGCACGCTGCGACGCATCCATGAACACCACGCCGGACATGCCCACGCCACGCGCCTTGCGCGAACTTACGCCCCTCGAGGCCCGCATTCTCGGGGTGCTCGTCGAGAAGCAGCACACCGTGCCCGACACCTATCCGCTCTCGCTGAATGCGCTGACCTCGGGCTGCAACCAGAAGACCGCGCGCTCGCCGGTGATGAACGTCAGCGAGGACGAGGTCACGACCGCGCTCGACGGGCTCAAGCACCTGAGCCTCGTGATGGAAGGAAGCAGCAGCCGCGTGCCGCGTTTCGAGCACAACATGAACCGTGTGCTCGGAATTCCGAGCCAGGCGATCGCGCTGCTGACGATCCTGCTGCTGCGCGGCCCGCAGACGGCCGCCGAACTGCGCCTGAACAGCGCACGCCTGCACGGCTTCGCCGACATCTCGTCGGTCGAGGCGTTTCTCGACGAACTCGCGGCGCGTGCGCAGCCGCTCGTCGTCCGGTTGCCGCGCGCGCCCGGTGCACGCGAGAATCGCTGGATGCACCTGATGTGCGGCGAAGTGAACGTCGCCGACTTCGCCGGTTCGGACACGGGCGGCGGCGCGGATTCCGTTCCGCCGTCCGAGTTCGAGGCGCTGAAGGCCGAACAGAAGCGGCTTGCGGATGAAGTGGCGCGGCTGAACGCGCTCGTTCAGCGCATGGCGACCGAACTCGGGATCGACGTCGACACCCCCGGCGACGCCGGCTGACCGCCCGCCGAGCCAACTCGACACCGGCGCGGATCCAGGCGCGCCGGCTGACGAACGCACCTCCCGACACCGCTCGAACCTGCGCTACCAGCGGCACCCCGTCTTCTCGGACGCATCGACGTCCTGCGCCCACGCGAAATCGGTCTTCTTGCCGGTGCGCGCATTGGTGTACGTCATCGAATAGACGATCGCACCCTGGCTCATCATTTCGTATTCGCCGTTGATCTTGCCGTCGACCATTTCCCACCACGTCGTCGTGAACTGGTACGGGCGGCCTTCCGCGAGTGCTTCCTGATCCACGTGCTTGAGCAGCAGCGGAATCGCCGGCTTCGATTTCGCGTAGCGGACGACGCCCCCTTGCCACTTCGCCACGTCGTCGTAATACGTGCGCAATTCGAAGCGCACGGGTTTGTCGCCGGTCGTCCTGAAGCACAGCACCTCGGTGCTGACCTCGGCCGACGCAGGCAATGCGATGCACAGCAGCAACGCGGCAAGTGTCTTTTTCATGTATGTGTGTGAGTCGTGGATGGCTCGTGCCGAACGTCGGGCCCCATCGGCGGCGGACAGTCGTGATCGTACGATACCTAAGTTATACGCGACACTCGGTCGTACGGCCGGAGCGTCTCGCGGAGAGCGATCGTCGCGACGGGGTTTAGGCGTTTACCTTCAAACAACGGGAAATCCGCATCGATTCCGTTCTCGCTGTGCTTCAATTCATCCGGTTTGCAGTCCTACTAAATGACATAACGAAAACAGAAGGGACCCTTCACTCAAAGGAGACAGCCGATGGCCAGGAACCCGTCTTGACGCCGCAATCCGGACAAGTCGCAACACAGCGAACTTCCTCGATGAAAAGCAGGTTATCCCCAGAGGCAACTCCGATGTCCTCCAAACGTTTGATGACGATCGCGGCCGCCGTGCTGGCCGTCGCCACGTCGTCGGTTCATGCAGGCGCGGCCACCGTGACCGATCCGTTCTACACGTATACGGGCGCCACGCCGTTGAAATCGATTCCACCCGGCACGGTGCTCAACACGCGAACCGTCACCTATCACGTGGCCGGAATGCCGACCGCGTTGACCGCCCAGCAGTTGCTGTATCGCACCAACGACGCGCAGAACCGGCCGGTCGTCAACGTGACGTCGGTGATCCGGAGCCCGGTCAGCAACGGCCGGGCGATCTCGTACCAGTCGGCCTACGACTCGCTGAATCCTTACGACGAACCGTCGCAGGTGATCGCCGGCGATCGCGACGTCACGAAGATCATCAACGTCGGCACCTTGCTCTACAGCGCGGAATCGATCCCGCTGTCGACGCTGCTGCTGCTCGGCTACAACGTGATCGTGCCCGATACGGAAGGCCAGACGGCGGACTTCGCCGCCGGCCCCGAATACGGGATGACGACGCTCGATTCGATCCGCGCGGCGCTCAACACGCCGTCGACGGGCCTCGCGCCGTCCAGCAAGGTCGCGATGATCGGCTATTCCGGCGGTGCGATCGCGACGAACTGGGCCGCGCAACTCGCGCCGAGCTATGCGCCGGACGTCAACAAGCAGCTCGTCGGCGCGGCCGAGGGCGGCGTGCTGGTCGACCCCGCGCACAACCTGCGCTACGTCGACGGCAGCATCGTCTGGGGCGGCGTCGCGGCGGCCGCGCTCGCCGGGCTGTCGCGCGGCTTCGGCTTCGATCTGACGCCGTATCTGAGCGACAGCGGCGTCGCCGTATTCAACGACATCCAGAACCAGTCGCTCGCCTACATCCTGCCGAAATACACGGGGCTGCGGTGGGCGACGCTGTTCAAGCCGCAATACGCGAACGACATCAACAGCATTCCGGCGTACGTGACCTACGCGAACAAGGTGAACGCCGGGCTGGCCGCGTCGCCGACGATTCCGATGTACATCGTTCAGGGCACGGCCGGCGTGCTCGACGGGACGTTCGGCAGTCAGGTGGGCGACGGCGTGATGCTCGCGTACGATGTACGCGCGCTCGCGCAGAAGTTCTGTGCCAGCGGCGTGCCGGTCGTGTACACCGAATATCCGCTCGAACACGCGGGCGCGATCGCGCCGTGGGTGGCCGGGATGCTGCCCTGGCTCTACGACCGCTTCGGCGGCAAGGCCGCGCCGAGCAATTGCGCGCTGACGGCATGGTTGCCGAGCAATTCGCTCGCGCCCGAGACGCTGCACTAGCGCGCCCCGCGCATCGACACAATCGCCGGGCGATCCTTCGCGGATCGCCTTTTTTCATCCGGCGCCTTGACGCCGGTCGCCTTCCCCCGCCGCGCCTCGCTGCCGCCACGTGCGAGTGCCATAATCGAGCCTGCACATCATTCCAGACGTCCCCGGAGAATCCCCATGCAGAACCTCGACAATCCTTCTCACGATCGCGAGGTAGGCAGCGCCGACGCGACGCAGGACACCACGCGTATCGACGACGTCCGCATCGGCGCCGTGCGCCCGCTGATCTCGCCCGCGCTGCTGCAGGACGAGCTGCCGGTGCCGGCCGCCACGCAGACGCTCGTCGAGGACACGCGCCGCGCGATCGGCGACATCCTGCACGGCCGGGACGACCGGCTGCTGCTCGTCGTCGGCCCGTGCTCGATCCACGACCACGACCAGGCGCTCGACTACGCCCGTCGCCTGAAGGCCGCCGCCGATGCGCTGAAGGACGACCTGCTGATCACGATGCGCGTGTACTTCGAGAAGCCGCGCACGACCGTCGGCTGGAAAGGCTACATCAACGATCCGCGCCTGGACGGCAGCTTCCGCATCAACGAAGGGCTGCGCGCGGCGCGGCAACTGCTGCTCGACATCAACGCGCTCGGCCTGCCGGCGTCGACCGAATTCCTCGACCTGCTGAGCCCGCAGTACATCGCGGACCTGATCGCGTGGGGCGCGATCGGCGCGCGCACGACCGAGAGCCAGAGCCATCGGCAGCTCGCGTCGGGGCTCAGCTGCCCGATCGGCTTCAAGAACGGCACCGACGGCGGCGTGCAGGTCGCGTCGGACGCGATCGTCGCCGCGCGCGCGAGCCACGCGTTCATGGGGATGACGAAGATGGGCATGGCCGCGATCTTCGAGACGCGCGGCAACGACGACGCGCACGTGATCCTGCGCGGCGGCAAGAGCGGGCCGAACTACGATGCCGAGCACGTCGAGGCGAGCTGCGCGGTGCTGCGCAAGAGCGGGTTGCGCGAGCAGGTGATGGTCGATTGCTCGCACGCGAACTCGAACAAGTCGCATGAGCGGCAGATCGAAGTCGCGCAGGATCTTGCGCGGCAGCTGTCGCAGGGCGAGCACCGGATCGTCGGCGTGATGGTGGAGAGTCATCTCGAGGCGGGGCGTCAGGATCTGAAGCCCGGCGTGCCGTTGCAGTATGGCGTGTCGATTACGGATGCGTGTTTGAGCTGGACGCAGACGGAGCCGGTGCTCGACGTGCTGGCGGAGGCGGTGCGGCATCGGCGCGTGTATTCGCGCAATGCGTGAGGTGACGGCGGCGGGTTGATGCCCGCCGCCGCCATGGTCGGGCCATCGACGAAGACGAGTGCCGAGCGGCGGCACGTCGCATATCGGCGATATCCGAACAACTGGAATCGCGGCGCGTGCGCCCGAGGTGCCGTGCGGCGAGCGGTCGCGCTGTGGGCGATCCTGCTGATGCGAATCCCCTCGCCTCCGGCCAAAATTAGGACAATTCCTAAGGCGTCTGTCTGAAATAGGATTGGATGGACGGCCGATTTGCGGATCGTCGGATAGAGTCGCCCCATCTGCAAACCTCAACCGACGGCGCATGCCGTGCATGGTCTCCGATGCACTCGCTCCGGCCGCCGTATCGTACATGGAAGGACGTCTTATCGCGTGCCGCGCCGCACCGCGCCTGCTCTTGCGCGCAATATTCCTTTGGTTCGTCGTCTCGTCGCTCCCTGCGAACGGCGCGACCGCCTGCTGGAAGCCCACCTTCACTGACGAGGAGCTTCGGTGGATGCGCGCGCATCCGGTCGTCAATATCGCAGTCGAGGCGAACTGGCATCCCATCGAATACATGCGCAACGGCAACCATGCCGGCCTCGTCGCAGGGTACCTGGACGCAATCTCGAAAATGACCGGGCTGACGTTCAAGACGGTGCCGGGCACGGAATGGGGGCATGCGTACGATGCGCTCGCATCGCACAAGGTTGATCTGCTGCCGGGCGTATGGCGCGACCTGGTGCCGGACCGCGTCGGCGCCGGTGCTCTCGTCAGCGCGCCCTACCTGGTCGGGCGGCTGACGGCCGTCACGCGCAACGACTCCGCGATGATCTTCAACCTGAAGCGGCTCGAAGGCCGGCGCGTCGCGATCAAGGGGCGAGGCGCGGTCGAGTATTTCACGCGCAACAGCGGCGTGATGCTCGACGTGCTTACGTTCGACACCGAGGAACTCGCGCTTGCCGCGGTTGCCAACGGCGAGGCCGATGCCGCGCTCGGCGTCGACGTCACGATTCTGCCGATCGTGCAGCGGCAGTTTCCCGGGCAGCTTTACATGTCGGGGATGCTCGCCGACCGCCCCGTATCGCTGGCGATGCTCACACGGGCAGACCTGCCGATCCTCGCGTCGATCATCGACAAGTCGCTCGCGGCCATTCCCGTGAGCAAGACGGCGGAGCTCACGCGCGACTGGGTCGAGATGGCCGATTACGGCAAGCCGACGCTCCGTTCGATCCTGCATTACCGGGCGCCCCAGGTGATCGCGATTGCCGCCGCGCTGCTGGCATTCGCGATGCTCGCATTCCTGTCGTGGAAGTCGCGCGTGGCCGCGATCCGAAGCGAGCGCGAAAAGGCGACGTTTCTCGCATTCGTCAGTCACGAAATCCGCACGCCGATGCATACGATCCTGTCGTCGCTGGAATTGCTGCAGCGCTCGCGGTTGACCGGGCAGCAGGCGAATCGCGCGGATGCGGCGATCTCGGCATCCGAGACGCTTCTGACGCTACTCGACGATATCCTCGAATATTCTCGCCTCGAATCGCGCAAGGTCTGGCTTGCCACGCAGGCCGTCGAGCTTGAGTCGTGGGCGCGGCATACGGTCGACATGGTGCGCTGGCGTGCCGACGAGAAAAACTTGAGCCTGGAGCTCGACTTTGCTTGTCCGTCGGCGGTGCGCGTCGCAATCGATCCGGTCCGTGTGCGCCAGATCGTGCTGAACCTGCTCGTCAACGCAATCAAATTCACATCCGCAGGCTCGGTGACGTTGCGCATCGAGTATGTTTCAGGTCGCCACGGGCAAAATGGCACGCTGACCCTCGCGGTGCGCGATACCGGCATCGGCATTGCGCCCGAACGGATCGAACACATCTTCGATGCATACTGGCAGGGGCCTGCCTCGCTTCACCAGGACATCAACGGCAGCGGGCTTGGCCTCGCGATCTGCCGTGAACTGGTCGCATTGATGCACGGCACGATCACCGTCCAAAGCCTGCCGCACGTCGAAACGACGATGACGGTGCGATTGCCGGTCACGACAGTGGACGAGCCGTTGCCGGTGCGGCCCGCCGCATCGATGCCCGTGCTGGTCGACGCACCGCCTGGACACGCTCATCCTGAATCGCCGCGCATCCTGATTGTCGATGATCACGAAACCGTGCAGTTCGCGTTGCAGCAGCAATGCGAGGAACTCGGCTGCGTCGGCATCGTCGCCGGCACCGGCGAGGACGCGTTGCGTCAATTGGCGGACGGCCGTGTCGACCTCGTGCTGCTCGATGGCGATCTGCCGGACGTCGACGGCTATGCGCTCGCGAAGATGATCCGTCAGGACGAATCGGCACGCGAGGCCAGACACGTTCCGATCATCGGGATTTCCGCTGTATCCGGCGACGCGCATCGCGAGCGCTGCTTCGACAGCGGCATGGACGGCGTGCTGGGCAAGCCGCTGCGGCTCGAAACGTTGCGGCAACTGATCGCGATGTGGTGCCCGGCGTATGCCGAGATGGAACCGGCGGCGGCGCATGCGGACGATGCCGCCGATCTCAGCGCGGTCTATGACCGCGAAGTGGCGAAGGATCTCGACGCGCTTGTCAACGAATTGCTGTCGCGCGATTTCGCCGCAGCCGCACGGGCCGCGCACCGGATTGCGGGGGCGTCGCATCTGGCCAAACTGGGCGATATCGCCAATATCGCGTCGCATGTCGAAACGCGGCTTCGCGAACTCCACGGCGTTCATCAAGTCGACCCGTCCCCGACAGATCGATAGTCCCGGTCCACTGCCGTTCACGCGGCGGCTGCCCGGCTGCTCGACGCGCTGGTGCCGAGCGAAAATGCGACGCTGGCGATCGGGCGGAATGCCGATGCCGGTGTCGCGGACTCCGATCGCGCGCGAGCTGGCATGGCGCGGTTTGCCGTCGAGATAAACGACGCGCAGCGCAATCGAGCCGGCCGACGTGAACTTGATCGCGTTGGCAAGCAGGTTCAGCACGATCTGCCGCGTGCGCACCGGACCGATCGGCACGCACAGCGCGGCGGGCACGCGAGTTCGAGTTTCAGGTTGAGATTTTTCTCGTCGACGCGCCAGCGCATCATGTCGGCGCTGCGCTCCGCCCATGCGCGGCCGGACGTCGGCGCGAATGCGAGCGTCACGTTTCGAGACTCGAGACGCGAATATTCCAGGACGTCGTCGAGCAACGTCAGCGGCGATTCCGAAGCAACCGCCGCGTTCGTCGCCGCAAATCAGCAGGATCACGGGCATGCCGGCATGCCGGATCGCTTATTCGAGCCTGCCGCTACCGTTGATCGCGATCTGCTTGCCTGGCGGAGTCTCAAGATCGACGAAGAGATTCAAGGGCGCCGTTGCGACGACGACCATCGTGCCGACGAACCACGGCAGGCTGACAATGGCGCCGCTTCTTGACGCGTCCGCCGCCATGTCGATCTTCCCCGACATGAGAGCGTGGTACGAATTGGCCCATGTTACGTTGTCGACATACTCGAAGCGCAGTCAGCTGATTTGCGCAATTCGAACGGACGCCAATGCGTGTCGGCACAGGTGCGCACGCCCAGATGCGCGGTGATCCACGCCTTCGCCTCAGGCGTGAACCGCGCACGTGTGATGACCTGTATCAGGCGCTGCAGTGGTAGCGTGAGAAATACTCGGAGCGAGGTCGTCATCACAAAGGGTCTGTTGCGTCGACGCAACGCGGTGCAGACGGGAGCAACGACATCAACCGTGCCTTTCGATGACGCGAGCGCCTGCGTCGGCGATTCGTTGCGTGCCGCGCCGGCGCCGGCGACATATGCCGTTCAGGTGGCGGAGACGGGGCGCGCGGGCCGTTTCCCATGCTGTCGCTGCCGCGGATGCCGAATCGGACTGCATGGCGTCCGCCATGACTGCTCGCACCTCGGCTGTTTAGCTGGCGGGGTTAAAAATTATCCAGAAAGCCGGTAAGCTAATCCGGATCATCCGTTCCGGTTTGCCATGGCAAGAAGCGGCCAACCGTTGATGGGCCGTATCGCCAGAATGAAAAGGGGTAGTAATGAGACCAGAGCTCCAACCGATCCGCGTCGTGATCCTGGACGACCATGCCGTCGTCCAGCACGGGATCGCGAGTTATCTGACGGAGAGGACCGGCATCGAAGTGGCGGCGAGCTTTGCGAGGTCGCGCGATCTGATCAGTTGGCTCGAGTCGAATCACGCGGATGTCGTGCTGCTCGACTACACGCTGGGCCCGGACGAGATCGACGGCCTCAATCTCGTCAAGCTGGTGAGCACGCGCTTCCCGGATTGCAAGATCCTGATGACGTCGAGCAGCGATACGCCCGCGACCGTCAACATGACGATGCGCGCAGGCGCGCTCGGTTTCTTCGGCAAGAGCGAAAATCTTCGCGAACTGGTGCATGCGATCCGTGTGGTCGCAGACGGACGTTCGTATATCAGTGCCGAACTGGCAGGCAGGGTGATGGCGAGCGCGACGCCTGTTCAGAGTGTGACGGCGCCGAAACCGGCGGTCAGCGACGATGCGCCGGCGGCCGAATCGGAAGCGTCCGCCGACCTGCGCCTGAGCCCGCGCGAGCACGAGGTGCTGCGCTGTTATCTCGCGGGCATGTCGGTATCCGATATCGCATTGAAATTTTCCCGCAGCCGCAAGACGATCAGCGCGCAAAAGCAATCGGCGTATCGCAAGCTCGGCATCCGTAGCGATGCCGAATTGTTCGCGTCCCGCAAGCTGCTCGAGAAACATTGAGCGTCGTCTGATTCCGACTCTCCCTCGGCATTTTTCACGCCGACATTGATCTTCGTTCATCGCTGTGCAATGCAGCCTCATGGCAGCACTTCTCGACTGGCGCTACCATGACCCGTGTTGCGTTAACCGACGGGCCCGTCCGGGCCCGTTGCGCGCACACGCAGCGGCGGCGCGGCCGGCCGCTGCTGCATCGACGAAGCGCGGGGTGCTCACCGATTCGCCACCGCACCCGCGCCGCTTCGCTCCCGGCACCAACAACAACCTAACCGGAGTGCAATCAGCATGGCTTTCACCAAGACAATCGTCGCAGCCGCCGTTCTCGTATCGAGCCTCAACGTGCATGCGCAGATCGCGGGCGCCCAGCCACTCAGCGTCACCGTCGAGCAATCGCAGGCGCTGCTCGAAGGCTGGAGCGTGAAGAAGAGCGTGCTCGGCAAGGCCGTGTACAACGACCAGAACCAGAAAGTCGGCACGGTGCGCGACCTGATCGTCGCGCCTGACGGCTCGGTCTCGGCCGCGATCGTGTCGGCCGGCGGTTTCCTGGGCGTCGCGGCGCATGACGTCGCGGTGCCGATCGCGTCGCTCGACGTGCGCAACGGCAACATCTATCTGCCGGGCGCGACGAAGGACGCGCTGAAGGCAACGCCCGCGTTCCAGTACGCGAAGGTGCCGTCGCCGCCGAAGCCGAAGAAGCTCGACGACAAGCACTGATGCAACCGACCCGGCGCGCAATGCGCCGGGCATGGCCAACCGCGGGGCGTGTCCGGCCGCGCGTCGGCCGATCGCGGCCGCAACCCGAGCTTTCGCCCCTCGGCTACGTAATTCTACGTAGCCTCGCATACGTAGTTGTGCGCTTGTAAGCCTCCCCCGTCGCGCGGAATACTACGGCCCACCGCCATGTCTTCCGCGAGACGCGGCACGACGCATCGACGTCACGCGGGTCCGGCGCCTCGCCGGATCCACTCAAAACCACATTGGAGACCAGGAGACGCCATGAATCGGGCTTCCAGTACCCTGCTCTGGATCGCGGTCGCGCTGCTCGGCGCGTTCGCGTTCGGGACGATCGCACTTGCGCACGGCGAACGCGTCAGCGCGCTCTGGATCGTGATCGCCGCAGTCTGCGTATATCTGATCGCATATCGCTTCTACAGCCGTTTCATCGCCAGCAAGGTCATGCAGCTCGACGGGCTGCGGATGACGCCGGCCGTCCGGCACAACGACGGCCTCGACTACGTGCCGACCAACAAGTACGTGCTGTTCGGCCATCACTTCGCCGCGATCGCCGGCGCCGGGCCGCTCGTCGGGCCCGTGCTCGCCGCGCAGATGGGCTACACGCCGGGCATGCTGTGGATCCTGGCCGGCGTCGTGTTCGCGGGCGCGGTGCAGGACTTCATCGTGCTGTTCATCTCGACGCGCCGCGACGGCCGTTCGCTCGGCGACCTCGTCAAGATGGAGCTCGGCACGGTGCCCGGCGTGATCGCGCTGTTCGGCGCATTCCTGATCATGGTGATCATCCTCGCGGTGCTCGCGCTGATCGTCGTGAAGGCGCTGACGAATTCGCCGTGGGGCACGTTCACCGTCGCCGCGACGATTCCGATCGCGCTGTTCATGGGCGTCTACACGCGCTACATCCGTCCGGGCCGCATCGGCGAAGTGTCGATCATCGGCTTCGTGCTGCTGATGGCCTCGATCGCGTTCGGCCAGACCGTGCACGATTCGCCGGCGCTCGCCGCATGGTTCACCTTCAGCGGCACGCAGCTGACGTGGATCCTGATCGGCTACGGCTTCGTCGCATCGGTGCTGCCGGTGTGGCTGCTGCTTGCGCCGCGCGATTACCTGTCCACGTTCCTGAAGATCGGCACGATCCTCGGCCTCGCGATCGGCATTCTGGTCGTCGCGCCGGAACTGAAGATGCCCGCGCTGACGAAGTTCGTCGACGGCACGGGCCCGGTGTGGTCGGGCAACCTGTTCCCGTTCCTGTTCATCACGATCGCATGCGGCGCGGTGTCGGGCTTCCACGCGCTGATCTCGTCGGGCACGACGCCGAAGCTGATCGACAACGAAACCAATGCGCGCTTCATCGGTTACGGCGCGATGCTGATGGAATCGTTCGTCGCGATCATGGCGCTGGTCGCCGCATGCGTGATCGAGCCGGGCATCTACTTCGCGATGAACGCGCCGGCGGCCGTGCTCGGCTCGACGCCTGAAGCCGTCGCGAACACGGTTACGCAATGGGGCTTCGTGCTGACGCCCGACATGCTCACGCAGACCGCGAAGGCCGTCGGCGAAACGACGATCATCGCGCGCGCGGGCGGCGCACCGACGCTGGCCGTCGGCATGGCGCACATCCTGCACCAGGTGATCGGCGGCGAAGCGATGATGGCGTTCTGGTATCACTTCGCGATCCTGTTCGAGGCGCTGTTCATCCTGACGGCCGTCGATGCCGGCACGCGCGCGGGCCGCTTCATGCTGCAGGACCTGCTCGGCACGTTCCACCCGGCGCTCAAGCGCACCGAGTCGCTGCCGGCGAACCTTGTCGCCACCGCGCTGTGCGTGGCCGCGTGGGGCTATTTCCTGTATCAGGGCGTGGTCGATCCGCTCGGCGGCATCAACACGCTGTGGCCGCTGTTCGGCATCTCGAACCAGATGCTCGCCGCGATCGCACTGGTGCTCGGCACCGTCGTGCTGTTCAAGATGAAGCGCGAGCGCTACGCATGGGTGACGATCGTGCCGACCGCATGGCTGCTGATCTGCACGCTGACGGCCGGCTGGCAGAAGATCTTCGATTCGAATCCGAAGGTCAGCTTCCTCGCGCACGCGGCGAAGCTGCAGGCCGCGGTGGACGAAGGCAAGGTGCTCGCGCCGGCCAAGTCGATCGCGCAGATGAAGCGGATCATCTTCAACGACTACATCGATGCGGCGCTGGCCGGCCTGTTCATCTTCGTCGTCGTGGCGATCGCGGGGTACGGTCTGCTCGCCGTGCTGCGCGCGCGTCGCGAGTCGAAGCCGACCGTGCGCGAGACGCCGTACGAAGCGATGCCGGCCGCGCAGGCGCTCGGCAGCGGACGATAACGGGAGGCCGCGATGTTCACCGATCTCGGCAGCGACCTGCGCAGTGCGGGGCGTTACCTCGGGCAGGCGTTGCGGCTGATGGTCGGCCTGCCCGACTACGACACCTATGTCGCGCACATGCGCGAAACCCATCCGGACCGCGAGCCGATGACGTACGAGGAATTCTTCCGCGAGCGTCAGAATGCGCGGTACGGGTCGGGGGCAGGGAAGTGTTGCTGAACCGGGCCGGCGCAGCCGGCCGGTGAGGCGGTCCGGTGATGGACGGAGAAGCGCCGCGAAGACATTCGCGGCGCTTTTTATTTGGCGGGCCGGTGCGGTGCGCGCGAGGCGCCCGTCACTGCGGCGTTTGACTTCGTCCAGCGCGGCAAAGTCCGGGCGTCGGTATCATATGAGGCATCCTCTTACCCCGAAGAATCCGCGCAGGAGAACCCGTCGTGCATGTCGGTGAGCGTTTCAACAGCATTTCCCATCTCGTCGGCGCGGTGCTGTCGGTGGCAGGGTTGGTCGCGCTGGTGACGATGGGCGCGCTCGACCGCGATCCTTACAAGATCGTGAGCTTCAGCGTGTACGGTGCGATGCTGATCCTGCTCTACGGAATCTCGACGGCGTATCACAGCGTGCGCAACCCGCGCCTGAAGGCGATCCTGCAGAAGTGCGACCATTCGGCCATCTATCTGCTGATCGCGGGCAGCTACACGCCGTTTACGCTCGTCACGCTGCGCGGCCCGTGGGGCTGGTCGCTGTTCGGCGTGAGCTGGGGGCTCGCCGCGTTCGGGATCGCGCAGGAACTCACGCTCGGTCGGCGCACGCGCATCGTGTCGATGGTGCTGTACGTGCTGATGGGCTGGCTCGCGCTCGTCGCGATCCGCCCGCTGATTCATGCGCTGCCGCCGGTGGGTGCCGTATGGCTCGTGGCCGGCGGCGTCATCTACAGCGCGGGGATCTACTTCTTCATCAACGACGAGCGCATCCGCCACGGGCACGGTATCTGGCATCTTTTCGTGCTGGCCGGCAGCTTGTGCCAGTTCGTCAGCGTCGCGATGTATGTCGCGTGAGCGTGAGCGTGAACGCGGGCGGCACGGCGCGCGTCATGCGTGCCCGGCCGCCTGTGCCGCGCCGCGCAGCGCCATGAACCCGACCCACCCCCAGTAGACGCGGTGATGCGTGATCAGCCCGTCGCGCAGATCCATCATTTCGACGAGATCGACCTGATCGCCTTCCGGCGTTTCGCGCGGATATTCCCACGTGAGTTGCCGGCCGTTCGAAAAGAACAGCCCGGTTCGATACCAGCGTCCGAGCTTGTTTCCCGGATTGCGCAGGCCCGCCGCGAAAAACGCGCCGATCGCGGCCTTGCCGTGCAGCACGCCCGAGCCGTGATCGGGCAGCGCGACGACGATCAGCGGCGTTTCGAGTATCGCGTCGTCCGCGTACAGCGACATCAGCGCGTCGAGGTCGCGCGCGACGACGGCGGCGTGCCAGTCTTGATGGATGCGTTGCGCATCGGTGTCGGCTTGTGTCATGGCGGGTTCCGGCAAACGTGGGTAACGGAACCACTGTATCGACGCCGCGCCGCCGGACGTTTCAGCTCGGGCCGAAACGTGGATGCCGCGTATGTCGAACGCGACCGCGTGCGGCTCGTCAGCCCGCGAGCGCGCCGAGATTCAGGTCATGCGACTTGCCGATCCACACCGCGCTGTCGCGATGGTCGCGCAGATCGTCGCCGGTATTCGGATGCAGGAAGATGTCGAGCGCGCCGTGATTCAGGATGAGCCACGGCACGATGGTGTCGAAGCGCGCGGCGTCGAACGCGATCTGGTACGACCAGGCCGGATGCGGGCCGACGAGGCGCTCGTGAAAGCGGCCGAGCTCGATGATCGCGCCGAATCGTTCTTCGACGACGAGGCGGAACGCCCAGGCTGCGTCGCGGCTCGCGGCGTCGAAGTAGACGTGTGCGTGCCAATTGTCGATGGCGGAGGTGTCGATGGCAGCCATGGCGGAACTCGGGAAAAGAATAGGGAACGGATAAGCGCCGTGATTGACGGCGCGATGCGTGATTATCGCGCGTCCGTGTCGCACACGTCTTCTCGCGGAGCGGTAAATCGGCGCGGAGGTTTTGTCGTATGTCAGGAAAACGAGCGCATTTGTCGAATCGTTTCCCGCCTGTGCCGGCGCGTGCGGCATCGCGCCGAAAGCCGCGCCGGCCAGGGCTTTGGCCGAAATCGCATCGGCAATACGTCATTTCAAAAAACGCAAAAGCGATTCACACGGCACGTCGATTCGTCTGCAAAAACGCGATCAGGTAATTGAATGAAATAAAGAAATTCCGCTCGGGCAGCATTGGCGAATCGCATGGATCGCACCCCGTCCGTCGATGCCGAAAATATCAATTGCGGAATCGGCTATTCAAGCGCGTGGTCACGCGACATACGATGATTGCACCGCATCGACGACGACGATCGATGCGGAAACAACCATCTGGAGGCCATGATGCGATCCGTTGTTTCCCTTGCTGTCCTGTCCGGCGCGCTTGCCGTGCTGCCCGCCGCGAGCTTCGCGCAGTCCGTCGATACCGAGAGGCAGTCGAACGTCGCGCCGTTGACCTGGTCGGCGGCGCGTGCCGAAACCGATGTGCAATTGAGGCAGATGACGCGCGCCGGCTATCGTGCGACGACAGCCGGCAACCAGAACTATCCGCTCGCGATGCAGCGTGCGCTCGAACGCGTGAGGTACCCGGTGCCCGACCGCTCGCGCGAGGAGAAGGCCGCGATGGAAGCGCGCGCGGCCAGCGCGGCGCAGAGCGGCCATCCGGTGAAGGCGTTCTTCGTGAAGACCGCGTACTACCTGAAGGGCGAGAACACGTTCTGATGCGGGAGCAGAGCATGGCATGCCTTGACCGACTCCCCGACGTGTTGCGCGCATCCGCGATCCGCCGGCTGCCCCAGGCGTGTGCGACGCGGCGACGGGACGACGTGTACGGCGGCGCGCGGCGCCGCGCGAACGGCGGTCGCGATGCACGGCGCGGCGCCCGCGCGTGCCGCACCGCGTGGCCGGCATTCGACGTGGACGACGTCGCGGCAGGCGAGGGCGGATCATGAAGGCCGCCCGAAAAGGCCGTCGCCACCCGCCGTTGACGCGCGAGTGGCTGCTGCCGCTGCCGCCCGCGCATGTGCGCGACATCTCGCTGAAATGCCACATGGCGCTCGTCGCGCTGCGCGGCGAGCACGGCAGCGAAGCGTTGCTGATGCGGCTGCGCACGAGCGTCTATCTGGTGTTCCTCGCGCTCGACGACGCGGTATCCCCGGATGCGAACGTCGACCTGTGCGTCGACGCGGAGCGCGTGCTCGACGCGAGCATGGCGCGCGCCGCGCAAAGCGGCGCATGGACGCTGCACGACGACGAGTGCGCGGCGCTCGAACGTGTGCTCGCGGCGAACGACGCGTGCGTCGCGACGCTCACGCGGCACCGGCTCGCCGAGCTGTGGCGCCACGTGTGCGCGTTCGCGTCGAGCGAGCAGCCGGGGCTGGTCGCGCAGGCGGCGGCCCGGATGCGGGAAGCGGCCGTTCTGCATTGAGCGGTGGCAACGCGACCGAGCCCTGGCCGCGTTTCATGCGCGTTCCGTTCCCCGGGGCTGACGCTCGCCGCCAACGGGTTCGGTCGATGACCATCCATCCTCGCGTTCGCGGCGATCGTGCGTGTCGCCGCGAATGCATTCGTTTCAGTCAGGAGGCGCGATGGCGCTATACAGGATCGGTGGCTACTTCACGTGCGGAAGCGGCCGCGCATTCAACGAGAACCTGCCGCCGGGCAGCGAGACGCCGGTTGCGGGCATCTATCGATGCACCATATGCGGCGACGAGATCGGCATCGCGAAGTCGCAGGCGCTGCCGTCCGACGACGCGCATCGTCACGATTTCGATCCGCCGTCCGACCCGCTGCTCGATCGCGGGCCGACCGCATGGCAGCTGATCGCGGCGGCGGAGTCGAGACACTAGCGTGCGGGCATTCGCATGCTCACGCGTGCGCGAATGCACGCGGTCTTACGACGATGCTCACCAAAACAAAAGCGCCACGGAGCGAACTCCGTGGCGCTTCTTCGATGCGGGCCGACGCGGAGGCGCGAACCTCCGCGTGGCGATACGCGCTTAAGCCGCCGTTGCCGGCTTCGCCGGCTTCTGCAGCTTGCCCTTGCCGGCGCGCTGGATTTCCTCGAGCTTGATCTCGACGTGGCGCGAGAACACATACTCGGCCGGGCGCTGCTTCGCGATCGAGATGTCCGGCGCGAATGCGCCTTCCGTCTTGATACCCTTCCGGCTCACGGCAAACGCCTTCAGCGGATGCGCGATCGTGTCCATCACGGCGGTGGCTTCGAAGCCGCAGTGGACCATGCAGTCCGCGCACTTCTCGTAGTTGCCGACGCCGTAGTTGTCCCAGTTCGTGTCTTCCATCAGTTCCTTGAAGGTCTTCACGTAGCCTTCGCCGACCAGATAGCACGGCTTCTGCCAGCCGAACACGGTACGCGCCGGGTTGCCCCACGGCGTGCACTTGTACGTCTGGTTGCCGGCCAGGAAGTCGAGGAACAGCGACGACTGGCTGAACGACCAGCGCTTGCCGCCTTCGCCGCGCTTCAGGATCTCGCGGAACAGGTTCTTCGTCTTGTCGCGGTTCAGGAAGTGCTGCTGATCCGGCGCGCGCTCGTACGCATAGCCCGGCGACACGGTGATGCCGTCGACGCCGATCGGCCCCAGCGTGTCGAAGAACTTCGCGACGCGCTCGGGGATCGCATCGTTGAACAGCGTGCAGTTGATGTTCACGCGGAAGCCGCGGCGCTTCGCTTCCTTGATGGCCGCGACCGCCTTGTCGTACACGCCTTCCTGCGACACGGAATGGTCGTGCATGTCCTTGTCGCCGTCGAGGTGGACCGACCAGACGAAGTACGGATTCGGCTGGTAGTCGTCCATCTTCTTTTCCATCAGGAGCGCGTTCGTGCACAGGTACACGAATTTCTTGCGCTTCATGATGCCCTTGACGATCTCCGGCATCTCCTTGTGGAGCAGCGGCTCGCCGCCGGCGATCGACACGATGGGCGCGCCGCACTCGTCGACGGCTTCCAGGCATTCCTCGACGGACAGGCGCTGGTTCAGGATCGGGTCCGGATAGTCGATCTTGCCGCAGCCGTTACAGGCGAGGTTGCAGCGGAACAGCGGCTCGAGCATCAGCGCGAGCGGATAGCGTTTGTTGCCGGACAGGTGTTGGCGCATGATGTATGCGCCGACGCGGACTTGCTGGAGCAGCGGAATAGACAAGAGTTGTCCTCCTTAAACTTCGCGGGCGACAGCTTGCGTAAGCTTCGCCGGCAACTTGAATTCGACTTTTTCCTCACGGCCCGCCATCGTCGTGACATCGACGGGCCCCAGCGCGCGCAGCGCGCCGATTACATCCTCAACCATTTCCTCGGGTGCCGACGCGCCGGCGGTCAGGCCGACCGTCTGCACGCCCGCGAACCATTCGGGCTTCACTTCCGAGCCGTCGGCGACGAGATAGCTCGGCACGCCGCTTTCGGTGCCGATCTCGCGCAGGCGGTTCGAGTTCGAGCTGTTCGTCGCACCGACGACCAGCAGCACGTCGACCTGGCCGCTCAGCTCGCGCACGGCGGCCTGGCGGTTCTGCGTCGCGTAGCAGATGTCGCGCGTGTCCGGGCCGACGATGTCGGTGAACCGGCGCTGCAGCGCTTCGATGATGCCGCGTGTGTCGTCGACCGACAGCGTCGTCTGCGTGACGTACGCGACCGGCGCGTCGACCGGCAGCGTCAGCGTATCGACTTCTGCCTCGCTCTGCACGAGGATCACCTCGGCCGGAATCTGGCCGATCGTGCCCTCGACTTCCGGATGGCCCGCATGGCCGATCAGGATCAGCCGGCGGCCCGCCGCGACGTATTGGCGGCCCTGCACGTGCACTTTCGTGACGAGCGGGCAGGTTGCGTCCAGCACGTCGAGCCCGCGCGTTTCGGCGTCGCGTTCGACCGTCTGGGCGACACCGTGCGCGCTGAAGATCGCCACGGCGCCATGCGGCACCTCGTCGAGCTCCTCAACGAATCGTGCCCCTTTATTACGCAGATTTTCGACGACATGCCGGTTATGCACGATCTCATGACGCACATAGACCGGCGCGCCGTGCTGTTGCAGCGCGCGATCGACGATCTCGATCGCACGGACAACCCCCGCACAGAAGCCGCGGGGCTGGGCAAGGATGACTCGCATAAGTGAGCGAACTCCGACGACAGACGCCGGGGTTCGAGGAGCTGGCACTGCTCGCTCGCCCCGGCTTGATGTTATGAAGGCAGGAAACGAACCGGCCAGGCCAGGCCCCGGAACCCCGAATTAATCGCGCATTTTAACCCTATCGCGCCGTCCTTGCTCTGGTGCCGTATCGGCCGTGTTGCATCCGCCGCAGAGCCGCGTCGGCGCTCGCGCGCGCGGAACCCGGTAAACTGCGCGGTTTCGCGGGCAACCTGTCCGGCTGCCCGGCGTCGCGCTCATTTCAAGGCCATTCGATGACCGTCGATTCTTACGCGTATTGCCCTGCCGCCGATGCGGTCATGGGTGTTTTCACTCCGACCCCGATTATGACCGGACGATCCGGCGCCGCTCACGCCGGCATCCGGCAGGAGGCGTGCCGATGATGCTGGCGATTACCTTCCTGGTATCCGGCCTGTCGCTGCTGATCTGGATCGTGCTGCTCGTCGCGCGCGGCGGCTTCTGGCGCGCGCGCCCCGCGCGGGCGCTGCCGCCCGAGGCACGCGGCGCCGCGGCCGAGGCCGGCTGGCCGGCCGTGGTCGCGGTCGTGCCGGCGCGCAACGAGGTCGACGTGATCGCCCGGGCGGCGACGTCGCTGCTCGAGCAGGATTATCCGGGCGACTTTCATCTGATCATCGTCGACGACCACAGCGACGACGGCACCGCCGATGCGGCCCGCGCCGCCGCGCTCGCGATCAACCGCGCCGACCGCCTGACGGTGCTGGCCGCGAAGCCGCTGCCGGCGGGGTGGTCGGGCAAGGTGTGGGCGCAGTCGCAGGGCATCGCCGCGGTGCGCACGCTCGGACTGCCGGCCGACTATCTGCTGCTGACCGATGCCGACATCGGCCATCCGCCGGACGCCGTCGCCCAGCTCGTCACGCGCGCGCAGGCCGAACAGCGCGATCTGGTGTCGCTGATGGTGCGGCTGCGTTGCGATTCGTTCTGGGAAAAGGCGCTGATCCCGGCATTCGTGTTCTTCTTCGCGAAGCTCTATCCGTTCGCGTGGATCAACAATCCGCGCAACAGGACGGCCGGCGCCGCGGGCGGCTGCATGCTGGTCAAGCGCAGCGCGCTCGAGGAGGCGGGCGGCATCGAGTCGATCCGCGGCGCGCTGATCGACGACTGCAGTCTTGCCGCGCAGATCAAGCATCGCGGCAGCGGCCGGCATCCGATCCGGCTCGATCTGGCCGACCGCAGCGTGTCGCTGCGGCCGTACGACAGCTGGCGCGACATCTGGAACATGATCGCGCGCACCGCATTCACGCAGCTCCACTATTCGCCGCTGCTGCTCGCCGGCACGCTGCTCGGAATGACGATCATCTACCTCGTGCCGCCCGTGGCCGCGCTCGCGTACGGCGCGCGCGCCTGGCCGGCGTGGCTCGCATGGGCGTCGATGTGCACCGCATATGCGCCGATGCTGCGCTACTACCGCCGCTCGCCGCTGTGGGCGCCGGCGCTGCCGCTCGTCGCGCTGTTCTACGTCGGCGCGACGTTCGCGTCCGCGTGGCGCTACTGGCGCGGCAAGGGCGGCCAGTGGAAGGCGCGCGTGCAGGCGCCGGTGGAGCGCTGACGGACGCCGGCGGATGCCGGTCGTTCCTCCGGATTCCGGAAAGCAAAAAGCCCGATCGATTGTGAATCGATCGGGCTTTGTCATATGCGGCGGCGCCGCCGCACGTGCTTACCGTTGCGTCAGCATCATGTACATCTGGATCACGACGTCCGGCGAGAACGTGAACGGCACCCAGCCGTAGCCGGTGTGGCGCGCGACCAGCAGGCGGTCGCCGTTGGACTGCTTCTGCACGGCCATCATCGGGTTCTTCGTCGTCACGAAGCGCCAGCCGGCCGGGATGCCCGGCGGCGGTTCCGGCTGCATCGACGCGCGCGCATGCGCGAGTTCCTCGATCAACTGGCCGAGCTGCTCCGGGTGCAGCGTGATCGACTGGCCGTTGACGGTCAGCGTCAGTTCGTTCTGCGACGGGCGGGCGACGTGCAGCGTCGGCTTGTCGGCGGCGGCGTCCGCTGTTTCGGCAGCGGGGGCGACTTCGATTGCGGTGTCGGCGGCCGGCGCGACGACGGCGATGCCGGCATCGGCGGGCGCTGCCGCGACTTCGTCGGCGGTCGCCGCCACGGCTGCGTGTGCCACCGGCTCGACCGCGGACTCGACAACCGGTTCGACGACTTCGGCCGCGACGGCCGGCGCGGCTGCCACAGCCGCCGCGTTCGTCGCGGCGTCCGTCACGACGGCTTCGACCAGCGCTTCCGCGTCGGCGATCGCCTTCGCGTGACGCTCGGCGGCCGCTTCGGCCTGCGCGATCGCTTCGGTGTGGCGCTGCGCGACGGCCTCGGCTTCGGCAGTCGCCGCCGCGTGGCGTTGCGCGGCCGCGTCGGCTTGCGCGATCGCTTCGGTGTGGCGCTGCGTGACGGCTTGGGCTTCGGCGGTTGCCTCGACATGGCGCTGCGCGGCGGCTTCCGCTTCGGCGATCGCCTGCGTGTGACGCTGCGCGAGTGCCTCCGCCTCGGCGATCGCGGCCGCGTGACGCTGCGTCGCGGCCTCGGCCTCGGCGGTTGCTTCGGCATGGCGCTTCGCGGCGGCTTCGGCTTCCGTGGCGGCCGCCGCATGACGCTGCGCGGCTGCATCCGCTTCGGTCGCGGCGGCGTGATGACGCTGCGCGGCGGCCTCGGCTTCGGCGATCGCGGCCGCATGACGCTGCGACGCGGCTTCGGCATCCGCGTGACGCTGGGCGAGCGCTTCGGTCAGCGCGGTCGCCTCGGCGTGCCGCTGGACGGCGGCCTCGGCCTGGGCGGTGGCTTCGATGTGGCGTTGGGCGGCGGCTTCGGCCGCGGCGGTGGCGTCCGCGTGGCGCTGCTGCGCGGCTTCGGCGTCGGCGGCTGCGGCCGTGTGGCGCTGCGCGGCGGCCTGGGCTTCGGTCTCGGCGGCGGCGTGACGGGCGGCGGCGGCCTGGGCTTCAGCCGCGGCGGCGCGCGCGAACGCTTCCGCGCTGCGTGCCGCCTGCTGCGCGGCGTGGTGATCGTGGAGGAGCCGATCGACGCCCGCGTTGAGCGAATCGATCTGTTCGTTCAGGTTCATGCGTGTCTTCTCTGCGTAAGACCCGCGATTTTAACCGCTGCGCCGGTGCCGGTCCGTCAGCGACGTGTAACAAAGTGCGCAAAGCGGCGTGACGCACGCCGCTTTGTGTTACTTCAGATAGCCCGCCGAGCCGAACCAGTCCAGCGCGTCGCGCAGTCCTTCCCGATACGGACGCGCGCGGTAGCCGAGCTCGCGCTCGGCCTTCGCGGACGTGAAATACATCTTGTTCTTCGACATCCGCAAGCCGTCGACGGTCACGAACGGCTCCTTCTTCGTGAACTTCGCGACGGCCTCCGCACCGACCGCGAGCGGATAGAGCGGCCAGCGCGGCAGCGCGATCGTCGGCGCCTTGCGGTTCGTCATCTGCGCGATGTCGGCCAGCATCTGCTGCAGCGGCAGGTTCTCGCCGCCGAGGATGTAGCGCTCGCCGATGCGGCCGCGCTCGAGCGCGAGGAAGTGGCCGTGCGCGACGTCGTCGACGTGCACGAGGTTCAGGCCGGTATCGACGAACGCGGGAATCTTGCCGAGCGCGGCTTCGACGATGATGCGGCCGGTCGGCGTCGGCTTCACGTCGCGCGGGCCGATCGGCGTCGACGGGTTGACGATCACGGCCGGCAGCCCTTCGTCGGCGATCATCCGCTCGACCGCGCGCTCGGCCAGCACCTTGCTGCGCTTGTACACGCCGATCGCCTGCTCGGCGGTCAGCGGCCGGTTCTCGTCGGACGGATCGCCGGCGCTCGTGACCTTCAGCGTCGCGACGCTGCTCGTGTAGACGATCCGCTCGACGCCTTCGGCACGCGCGGCGCGCATCGTCGCGACCGCGCCTTCGAGGTTCGCGCGCTCGATCTCGTCCGGATCCGGCGCCCACAGCCGGTAGTCGGCCGCCACGTGCAGCAGATAGCGCACGCCGCGCAGCGCGGCGCGCATCGACGTCTCGTCGCGCATGTCGCCGGTGACGATTTCGGCGTCGAGATCCGCGACGTTCGTGCGCGGGCTGGTCGGGCGCACCAGCACGCGCACCGCATAGCCTTTCTGCTGCGCGATGCGTGCGACGGCCGAGCCGACGAAACCGGACGCGCCGGTGACGAGAACGAGATCGCGGGAGGTATCAGTCATGCGTTTCCTTCGGGGCCGCGCGCGGGCGGCGCGGCGGTTGTGCGTCGGCGAGATTGTACGTGGTCGGCGCGCCCGGCGACGCGAGCGCCGCGCGGCGGCCGCGGCGGGCGTCGGCGGCCGCGTGCGGCCCGCTTGCCGGGCGCGTGTGCGAAGCCGCCGACGCGACTACAATGCCGGGCTTGAATGCTACGGGAGGGCGACGCGATGAGCCGCAATGAACTGGACGAACGGATCGAGACCTACTACGTGCGGGTGCGCGGCGTCGTGCAGGGCGTCGGCTTCCGTCACGCAACGGTGCGCGAGGCGCATGCGCTGAAGCTGCGCGGCTGGGTCGCGAATCTCGAGGACGGCAGTGTCGAGGCGATGATCCAGGGCCCCGGCGCGCAGATCGACCGGATGCTCGCCTGGCTGCGGCACGGGCCGCCGTCCGCGCACGTGACCGAGGTGACGTTCGAGGAGCGTCAGGTCGAAAAGCGCTTCGAGCGCTTCCAGCAGCAGTAAGGCGAAAACAACATGACGGGGTATCCGGAGGCCGGTCGCGGCATCGCGCTGTCGGTGATGGCGTCGACGCTGTTCGCGCTGATGTCCGCCTACGCGAAACTGCTCGCGCCGCTCACCGGGCTCGACATCTTCGCGTGGCGCATCCTGTGGACCGCGCCGGGCGCGCTCGCGCTGATCGCGCTGCGCGGGCGCTGGCCGGCGCTCGTCGACCTCGTGCGGCGCGGCGTGCGCGACTGGCGCCTGCTGATCGCGCTGCCGGCGAGCGCGGCGCTGCTCGGCCTGCAGCTGTGGCTGTTCCTGTGGGCGCCGCTGCACGGGCGCATGCTCGAAGTGTCGCTCGGCTATTTCCTGCTGCCGCTGACGATGGTGCTCGTCGGCCGCTTCTACTATCACGAACGCCTCGATCCGCTGCAGTGGGCGGCGGTCGCGTGCGCGGCGCTCGGCGTCGCGCACGAGGTGTGGGCGACGCGCGCGTTCGCGTGGCCGACGCTCGTCGTCGCGCTCGGCTATCCGCCGTATTTCGTGCTGCGTCGCCGGATCAACGCCGATTCGCTCGCCGCGTTCGCGCTCGAGATCGCGCTGCTGTGTCCGGTCGCGCTCGCGATGGTGTCGGCAAGCGCGACGCCGGTCGCCAGCCATCCGCTGCTCTGGGCCATGCTGCTGCCGGGGCTCGGCGTGCTCAGCACGCTCGCGCTCGCGAGCTACCTGAAGGCGAGCCGGATGCTGCCGATGGCGCTGTTCGGGATCCTCGGCTACGTCGAGCCGGTGCTGCTCGTCGCGGTGTCGCTGCTGCTGCTCGGCGAGACGCTGAGCGTGGCGCAGCTCGCGACGTACGGGCCGATCTGGGCCGCCGTCGCGCTGACCGCGTGGCACAGCGCGATGCTGATGCGGCGCTTGCCGATGCGCGGCTGAGCGTCTTCGCGCGGCGGCGCGACGGCGGCAGCGAACGTGCCGCGCATCGCGCGTGCGTTGCGTCGAATCTCGCGATGCCGGCGTCGAACTGGCATCGTGCCGACGCCCGGCTGGCGGCCTTGCCAGCTTCGTATCGTCGACGTCACGCCTGTAATCGAATAGAAGATTCCGTTGCACTTTGTTACTTAGGGTATCCCCCGACCGGCCGCTAGACTGACCTGACCGTCTTTTCTTCGTATGCGGCTTTTCCATGAACGGTCATTTCCGTGCCGGGCCGGCCGGATTGGCGCGATGCGAGCATACGCGCATCGCCGCCGATCGCGTTCGCCTTCTCTTTTCCGAACTTTCCACCGGTGCGTGCCGCGCCGTCGTCGCGCAGGTGCGGCCATGTCGTTGAGCATGCCACCCGCCGTCTCGATGCCGCCGGCGCGCGGCGGCCGCCTGATCGAAGTCGATTTCTTCCGCGGCATCGTGCTGCTGATGATCGTCGTCGATCACATCGGCGCGAGCATGCTGTCGCGCGTGACGCTCCACGCATTCGCGCTGTGCGACGCGGCCGAGGTGTTCGTGTTCCTCGGCGGCTTCGCGACCGCGAGCGCGTACGGCGCGATCGCCGACCGGCACGGCGCGCGCGCCGCGCAGCGGCGGTTCGTGCACCGCGCGATGCAGATCTATCGCGCGTTTCTCGCGACGTCGACGCTGATGCTCGTCGTGTCCGCCGTGCTCGACCATTACGGGATCGACGCGCCGAACCTCGCGCTCGACGACGTCAGCGTGATGCTCGCGTCGCCGCTCACGGGCGCGGCCGAGCTGCTCACGTTCCAGCGCCAGCCGTATCTCGCGTCGGTGCTGCCGATGTACGTGCTGTTCGCGCTCGCGTCGCCGGTGATCGTGCCGTTCGCGCGCCGCCAACCGTGGCTGCTCGTCGCGTCGAGCGCGGCGTCGTGGCTCGCGGCCGGCTGGCTCGGCCCCGAACTGCTGGACACCGACGGGTTTCGCTGGAGCTTCAACCCGTTTGCATGGCAACTGATGTTCGTCGCCGGCGTGCTCGCGCGCTGCCAGCCGTTCTACCGGCACGTCGCGCTCGGGCGCTGGAGCGCCGCGGCGACCGGTGTCGCGTGCGCGATCGTGCTCGGTTGCGCGAGCTACAAGCTGTTCTCGGGGCTGCCGGTTCCGGAAGGCGTGCTCAAGCGCGATCTCGCGCTGCCGCGCATCGTGAGCTTCGCGGCGATCGCATGGCTGATGGCCGATTGCGTGCGCCGCGGCTGGATCGCGCGCATCGCGCAGGCCGTTCAGCCCGTCGTCGCGGTCGGCCGGCGCGGCCTGATCTGCTTCGTCGCGGGCGCGGCGATCTCGCTCGTCATCGATTCGCTGCTGCATCCGGTCGCGAACGGCGCCGAGCTGCGGCACATCGGCGTGGGCTTCGCGGCCGACGCATGCGCGGTCGGGCTGATGATGGCCGTGGCGGGTTCGGGAACGTGGTTCGCGCGCTGGCGCGGCGCGACCGCATGAGCGGCGCGGAAGCCATCGACAACGCGGAAGCACGGAGGCGGCACGTGGGGTGCCGCGCGGCGTCGGTGCGGTCAGTGAGGTGAGCCGATGCGGGAGCGGGGGACGGCGGTCGCGTCGTCGGATTCGGCGTCGTCGCGTTCGTCGGACTTCGGGTCGTCCTGCTCCGCGAGCACCGCGTCGGCTTCGGCCGCGGCCCGGGCGGCGCGCAACGCGGTACAGCGCTGCGCGTGCCGGATATCCGACAGTATCCTCAAGAGCCGAGTCGTTTTGCTTTTCATGATCTTCTCCCGCCAGTGCGCATCGCGACGGAGCGGATGCGCCGTTGCAACCAGTGTAGGACGTGCTGGCCGCGCTGGCGGGAGAATGTGGCGTGCAGGCCGCACGCCGAGGGATAGTACTTACTGCGCCGAGGCCATCGCCTGCGCCTGAACGGCTTCTTCCTCGCGGCGCTCTTCCGCGCAGCGCTGATGCTGACGCGACAGGCGGTTCATCATCGGCAGCAGCAGCAGTGCGAGCAGCATGCCGATCGCGGCGAGCCAGCCGAGCTTCTCGAACAGCGACAGGTAGAGCGGCAGCGATTCGGTGGCCGGCAGGTCGTGCGACGGCATCTGCGCGAAGTTCGCGACGACGCTGCCCAGATACTGCGACACACCCGTCGCGACGAAATACGCGCCCATCATGAAGCCGCTCATGCGCGCCGGCACGTAGCGGGCGATCATCGCGAGGCCGAGACCGCTCACCAGCAGTTCGCCGAGCGAGTAGAGACCGTAGCCCCACACCATGAACCACGACGACACGCGACCGTCCACCGCGTAGCGGCCGCTGATCGTGAACACCAGGTAGCCGGCCGCCACCGCGCCGAAGCCGAGTGCATACTTCGCCGCGACCGGGAGGTCACGGCCGCTCTTCGCGACCGCGTTGTAGACCCACACGAGCACCGGGCTCAGCATCATGATCCAGATCGGGTTCAGCGCCTGGAACTGCGCGGCGCTCCACGTGAACAGCGTCGTGCCGAACAGCATGAAGCGCGGATCGACGTTGCGCAGCGCGAACAGCGTCAGCGACGTCGACATCTGCACGTAGAAGATGAAGAACAGGATCACCTGGCCGATCAGCACGAGCGCCGCGATCAGGCCCGCGCGCTCCGAGCGCTCCGACTTCGCGATCATGTACGCGAAGATCGCGAGGATCGCGAATGCGGCCGTCCACACGCTCGCGACCGCGAGCTGCTTGTGCTGCAGCACGTACAGCGTGATCAGCGCGAGCGCGACGCCGCCTGCCGCCACGCCGCCGAGGCGCTTCCAGCGGATCGGTTCGTCGTCGGGCTGCGAGCCGATGTGCGCGAGCGTGCGGTGCATCAGCATGAAGTTCAGGATCGCGAGCAGCATGCCGGCGCAGCAGACCGCGAACGCGGTGTGCCAGCCCCAGTGATCCTTGATCCACGGCGTCGCGAGCATCGACACGGTCGAGCCGATGTTGACCGCCATGTAGTAGATCGTGAACGCGCTGTCGATGCGCGCATCGTCGCCTTCGTAGATGCGGCGCACGAGGTTCGCCGCGTTGGCCTTGAACAGGCCGTTGCCGACGACGATCACGCCGAGCGACGCATACATGTATGCCAGCGCGTCGTTCGGCACCGCCAGCATCAGGTAGCCGGCGCACAGCACGGCCGCGCCGATGATCATCGTGCGACGGGCGCCGAGCACCTTGTCGCCGATCCAGCCGCCGATCGACGGCGACGCGTAGACGAGCGCGGTGAACGCGCCCCAGGTCAGGTTCGCATGGCTGTCGGTGAAACCGAGCCGGTCGACCATGAAGAGGACCAGGAGCGCGGCCATGCCGTAGTAGCCGAAGCGCTCCCACATTTCGATAAGGAAGACCGTCGTAAACGATCGGGTCTGTGAAACAGGTGCGTGCATCATCAATCTCGTTTGAAACGGACGGCGCGGATCGCGCGTCGCCTTGGGGGTCGAACTGGCGCCGGAGCACTGTGGCCGGGTAGGCTTTGCGTCGGCGATGGAGCAGTCGGGCGGTTAGCCCGGGCCGGGGTCGGACGCCGCCAGGCAAGGCGGTGCAAGGCCCCGACCGGCGCGCGAATGGTAACGTTTGCCGGTCCGGTGCGTCAGGTCCGCGCCACTCAGGGAAACTCCCGATATGGCAGCAGCTTTCAGGAACATTTGTCTCATCATCTATTTGTAAGCTTCGCGCCCGTTCTCCGCAAATTCCCGGAGAGCCGCTTGCAGCTTGCCTGTGAAGCGGGCGAGTCTGGCAAGATAGCGCGTCGTTTCGCTCGCTTCGTGCCCTGTTTAGTGCACCGGGCTCAACACCGAAGACGTGTGCGAAACCGAAGACTAAGCCAAATCGATCTAACTTAGTTACTTTCCATCAAACATTTTTTGACGACCACTTTTCGGCCTGCTATGGTTCCCCCCACTGAAAACTCGCAGTCGGCAGACGCTGCCGCAGCACTGGGCAGCAAGATCCGCGCGTTGCGCCAACGACTCAAGCGCACGCTCGACGACACCGCTACCGCCGCGGGGATTTCGAAGCCGTTTCTGTCTCAAGTCGAACGCGGGCTCGCGTCGCCGTCGCTGACGTCGCTGGCCGGTATCGCACAGGCGCTCGGCGTGACGGTGCAGTACTTCGTGGATACGCCGAGCGAGGAACGCTCGGTCTGCAGAGGCGATCAGTTGCGCTTCTTCGGATTCGCCGATTCGGCGAACCTGTTCGCGAGGCTGACCAACGTGACCGAAGGGCGTCAGCTCGAGGCGATCCTCGTGCGGATGCCGCCGGGACAGAAGCGGTCTGAAGTGACGACACATGCAGGAGAGGAGTTCCTGTATGTGATTGAAGGGGAAGTGTCGCTGACGCTGGAAGGCAAGACGTTCGTCCTGCAGGCCGGCGACAGTTCGCACTATCAGTCGACGGTCCCGCACAGCTGGGTCAACACCGCGAAGATCGAGTCGGTGGTGGTCTGGGTCGGTACACCGCGGCTGTTCTAACGCACAGGTATTCCTTCGTTTCCGAGACGGAATGCCTGTCGAAAGAAACGTAAGGAATACTAAGATGCAATACGAGAATCACGGGCCTCCTCAATCGCTGAACCCGTCAGCGTCTCACGCGTAACCGCGGCATTCGCCGCGCATCGCTCACCGAACAACCTTCTCAAGACCGCCACGATGAAATCCTTGCATGCCATGTCGGCCGTGCTGGCCGCGCTCGCCCTGACGACGCCCGCCGCTCACGCCGTGACCGTTCCGTCGAACGTCGCGCTCGCTCCTCAACAGGACCTGACGCGCCAGGTGCCCGCCGAAGTCGAGTCGCTCGACCCGGCGCACATCGAGTCGTGGACCGGCAACACGATCGGCCTCGACCTGTTCGAAGGGCTCGCCCGCATCGATGCAGCCGGCCAGGTCGTGCCGGGCGTCGCGCAGTCGTGGGAGCGCAAGACACCGCAAACGTGGATCTTCAAGCTGCGCCACGATGCGAAGTGGAGCAACGGCCAGCCGGTGACGGCCGCCGATTTCGTCTATGCGTGGCAGCGCCTCGTCGATCCGAAGACGGGCTCGAAGTACACGATCCTCGTCGAGTTCGTGAAGAACTCGAAGGACATCATCGCCGGCAAGGCCGCGCCGACGACGCTCGGCGTGCGCGCGGTCGACCCGTACACGCTGGAAGTGACGACCGACGTGCCCGTCGCGTTCTTCCCCGAACTGACCGCGATGGTGCCGCTCGCGCCGGTGAACAAGGACACCGTCGCGAAGTTCGGCGACGCATGGACGCGACCGGGCAACATCGTCAGCAACGGTGCGTACCAGCTCGTCGACTGGCAGCCGAACAACCGCATCGTGATCTCGAAGGACGCGAAGTACTGGAACGCGCCGAAGGTCGTGATCAACAAGGTCACGTACCTGCCGATCGAAAGCGACGAAACGGCGATGCGCATGTACCAGGCCGGCCAGATCGACTACAGCTACTCGATCCCGTCGGGCATCTTCCAGCAGGTCAGCAAGCAGTTCGGCGGCGAACTGCGTCCGGGCCTGCAGCTCGCGACCTATTACTACTACCTGAACAACAGCGACGCGGCGCTCAAGGACAAGCGCGTGCGCCAGGCGCTGTCGATGGTGATCGATCGCGACGTGCTGACGTCGAAGCTCACGCAGGCCGGCGAGAAGCCGATGTACGGCCTGATGCCGAACGGCACGAAGGGCGTGCAGCCGTTCACGCCGGAATGGGCGTCGTGGCCGATGGCCAAGCGTATCTCGACCGCGAAGGACCTGCTGAAGCAGGCCGGCTACTCGGACGCGAAGCCGCTGTCGTTCACGCTCACGTACAACACCAACGACCTGCACAAGAAGGTCGCGCTGTTCACCGCATCGGAATGGCGCACGAAGCTCGGCATCAACACGAAGCTCGAGAACGTCGAGTTCAAGGTGCTGATGAAGGAGCGGCATGACGGCAAGGTGCAGATCGCGCGCGACGGCTGGTTCGCCGACTACAACGACGCGATGACCTTCTTCGACCTGATCCGCTGCGGCAGCTCGCAGAACACCGTCGGCTACTGCAACAAGCAGGTCGACACGTTCGTCGACGACGGCAACCAGAAGCTCGACGACAAGGCGCGCGCCGCGCTGCTCACGCAGGCGCACGACACGGCGATGAACGACACGCCGATGGTGCCGCTGTTCCAGTACTCGGCAGACCGTCTCGTGAAGCCCTACGTGGGCGGCTACTCCCTGAAGAACGTGATCGACATGCGTGCTTCGCAGGACATGTACCTGATCAAGCACTGAGCGGAGCGATCATGCTGGCCTACGCATTGAGACGCACGTTGTGGGCGGTGCCGACGATTCTCGCCGTCATCACCGTCTGCTACCTGCTGCTGCACTTCACGCCCGGCGGTCCGTTCGATACGGAGAAGCAGCTGTCCGCGGCGACGCTCGCGAACCTGAACGCGAAGTACCACCTCGACGAGCCGCTGTGGAAGCAGTACCTGCTGTATCTCGGTTCGCTGCTGCAAGGCGATCTCGGCCCGTCGTTCCGTTACGTCGACTGGTCGGTGAACGATCTCGTGAAGAAGGCGCTGCCCGTGAGTCTCGGCGTGGGCGGTGTGTCGATCCCGATCTCGATCGTGTTCGGCGTGCTGCTGGGTACCGTCGCGGCCGTGCGCCGCGACAGCCTGATCGATCGCTTCGTGATGCTGATCGGCAACTTCGGCAACGTCGTGCCGCCGTTCGTGCTCGGCCCGGTGCTGGTGTGGATCTTCGCGATCCTGCTCAAGACGTCGGCCGGCAACGGCTGGCTGCCGGCCGGCGGCTGGGGCGACGGCGGCTGGCAGTACCGGCTGCTGCCGATCGTGCTGCTGACCTTCATCAACGTGTCGCTCCTCGCACGCGTGATGCGCGGCTCGATGATCGAGACGCTGTCGAGCAACTACATCCGCACCGCGCGCGCGAAGGGCCTGCCGGGCTCGACGATCGTGCTGCGCCATGCGCTCAAGCCCGCGCTGATGCCGGTCGTGTCGCTGTTCGGCACGGTCTGCATCACGTCGATCACGGCGGCCGTCGTCACCGAATCGGTGTTCGCGCTGCCGGGGCTCGGGCAGCTCGTCGTGAACGGCGCGATCAACCGCGACTACACGCTGGTGCTCGGCCTCGTCGTGCTGACGACCGTCTGTGCGGTGCTGTTCAACCTGCTGGTCGACCTCGCGTACGCGTGGCTCGATCCGCGCATCCGTTATTGAGCGAGGCACTGCGATGACTCCGACCACTCCCGTCGTCAGTCTGCCCGTGCAGACCGACTCGCCGCCGCGTTCGCGCTCGCCGCTCGCGCTCGCGTTCGCGCGCTTTCTTCACAACCGCGCGGCCGTATTCAGTCTCGTGCTGCTCGCGCTCATCACGCTCGCGTGTTTCGTCGGCCCGTGGCTGCTCGCGGCCGATCCCGCCGCGAGCGACTGGGGCGCGATCAGCCTGCCGCCGACGCTCGCGAACCAGCACTGGTTCGGCACCGACGAACTCGGCCGCGACCTGCTCGTGCGCACGCTGATCGGCGGCCGCGTGTCGATCGAGGTCGGCCTGCTCGGCACGCTGGTGTCCGGCCTGTTCGGCGTCGCGTGGGGCGCGACCGCCGGCTTCGCGGGCGGCCGTGTCGACTCCGCGATGATGCGCGTCGTCGACATGATGTACGCGATCCCGTATCTGCTGATCGCGATCCTGATGATGACCCTGTTCGGCCGCTCGTTCATGCTGGTCGTGCTGACCATCAGCGCGTTCTCGTGGATCGACATGGCGCGCGTCGTGCGCGGCCAGACGCTGTCGCTGCGCAATCGCGAGTTCGTCGACGCGGCGCGCGCGATCGGCGTGTCGCCGGCGTCGATCGTGGTGCGCCACGTCGTGCCGAACCTGCTCGGCGTGGTCGTCGTGTACGCGACGGTGTCGGTGCCGAACATCGTGCTGACCGAATCGGTGCTGTCGTTCCTCGGCCTCGGCGTGCAGGAGCCGATGACGAGCTGGGGCGTGCTGATCCAGGACGGCGCGCAGAAACTGGAATCGATGCCGTGGCTGCTGCTGGCGCCGGCCGTCATGCTGTGCGTGACGCTCTATTGCGTGAACTTCGTTGGCGACGGCCTGCGTGACGCGCTCGACCCGAAGGATCGCTGAAATGGCTGCACTGCTGGAAGTTGAAAACCTCGGCGTGCGCTTCTCGCGCAAGGACGCGCCGCCGATCGACGCCGTGAGCGGCGTGTCGTTCTCGCTCGAAGCCGGCAAGACGCTCGGCATCGTCGGCGAGTCGGGCTCGGGCAAGAGTCAGACCGTGATGGCGCTGCTCGGCCTGCTGGCCGGCAACGGCACGACGACGGGCGCCGCGCGCTATCGCGGCGACAACCTGCTCGAGATGGATACGCGTGCGCTGAACGCGGTGCGCGGCGACCGGATCGCGATGATCTTCCAGGATCCGATGACGTCGCTCAATCCGTTCCTGACGATCGAGCGGCAGATGACCGAGACGCTGCAACTGCATCGCAAGCTGTCGCGCAAGGAAGCGACCAGGCGCGCGATCGAGGCGCTCGAGTCGGTGCGCATTCCGGACGCGGCGCGCCGCATCCGCATGTATCCGCACGAATTCTCCGGCGGCATGCGCCAGCGCGTGATGATCGCGATGGCGCTTCTGTCCGAGCCGGAAATCCTGATCGCCGACGAGCCGACCACCGCGCTCGACGTGACCGTGCAGGCGCAGATCATCGATCTGCTGCGCGAGCTGAACCGCGAGCGCGGCACCGCGATCGTGCTGATCACGCACGACATGGGCGTGGTGGCAGGCCTCGCGGACGACGTGATGGTCATGTATGCGGGCCGCACCGTCGAATACGCGCCGGCCGAATCGATTTTCGCGGCGCCGTCGCATCCGTACACGATCGGCTTGCTCAACGCGCTGCCGCGCCTGACCGACGCCGACGATGCGCCGCTCGTCGCGATTCCCGGCAATCCGCCGATGCCCGGCACCGCGCCGGCCGGCTGCGCGTTCGCGAAACGCTGCACGTATGCGCAGGAGCGCTGCGGCGCCGCGCGCCCCGCGCTCGAAACCTATGGCGCCGCGGGCGCGGTGCGCGCGTGCCACCGGCCGCTGGCCGAACTGACGGGAGGTCTGCGATGAGCGTCGATGAACGCCGCAATGCCGGCGCGACGGGCGACACGCTGCTGTCCGTCGAGGATCTGAAGGTGCATTTCCGCGTGCCGCTCGGCGGCTATCCGTGGTCGCCGAAGGGCACGCTGCGCGCGGTCGACGGCGTGTCGTTCGACGTGAAGCGCGGCGAGACGGTCGGGCTCGTCGGCGAGTCGGGCTGCGGGAAGTCGACGCTCGCGCGTGCGCTGATCGGCCTCGTGCCGATGACGGCAGGCACGGTGCGCTGGCGCGGCGAAGCCGTCGCGCCCGACCACCTGCGCGGCACCGCGATGCGCCGCGAAGTGCAGATGATCTTCCAGGATCCGCTCGCGTCGCTCGATCCGCGCATGACGATCGAACAGATCGTCGCGGAGCCGCTCGTCACGCACCACGCCGGCCTCGGCCGCGCCGAAGTGCGGCGCCGCGTGGTCACGATGCTCGAGCGGGTCGGCCTGAACGCGCATCACCTGCTGCGCTACCCGCACGAATTTTCGGGCGGACAGTGTCAGCGTGTCGGCATCGCGCGTGCGCTGATCGGCGAGCCGAAGCTCGTGATCTGCGACGAGCCCGTCTCGGCACTCGACGTGTCGATCCAGGCGCAGATCGTGAACCTGCTGCGCGATCTGCAACGCGAACTGTCGTTGTCCTATCTGTTCGTCGCGCACGACCTGGCGGTGGTGAAGGCCATCAGCCAGCGCGTGCTCGTGATGTATCTCGGTCGCGTGATGGAGTTCGGCACGCGGCATGACGTGTACGGCGTGCCGCAACACCCGTACACGAAGGCGCTGCTCGATGCGGCGCCGACGCCGGAGCCGGCGCGCGAGCGTGCTCGCCGTCCGATGCTGCTGGCGGGCGAGATGCCGTCGCCGCTCAACCCGCCGTCCGGCTGCGCGTTTCGCACGCGCTGCCCGGTCGCGATCGACGCGTGCGCGCAGGACGTGCCGCTGCCGGAAGTGCGGCACGGCTCGGCGGCGCGTGTCGCGTGCATCCGGGCGGGCGTGGCGGCATGAAGTGACGCAGCAAACATAACCAGGCAGGTCAACAGGGGTAGGTGCGGCGCGAACGATCTTCGCGCCGCGGGTAAAGGCGCGTCCTTAACCGGGCTCGCCGGGGGGCTGGAAGCGGATCGCAACCGGCGTGGACGACATCAACACAAGACGAGAATGACGATGAAAAAGCAAAAGACGATCGGGACGGCATCGAAGATGCTGCTTGCATGGGGCTTGCCTGCGCTTGCCGGCGTATCGCTGAGCGGCGTCGCGCACGCCGACGACGCGGCCCCCGCACCGCTGACGGTCGCGCAGGCCGCGCCGTCCGCCGGCGCGACGGTTGCGCAGGCAACGACCCCGAACGCCGTTATCAACGCCGAGGCGAACCAGGCCGTCACGCCGCCCGATGAGCCTTCGGCGCAGTCGAAGTCGAACGGCTTCATCGCCGACAGCCACCTGAACTTCCTGTTCCGCAACTATGCGGATACGCTCGACAACAAGGGCGGACCGCATCGTCACGCGTGGGTTCAAGGTGCGATGGCGAACTTCGAGTCCGGCTACACGACCGGCCTGATCGGCATCGGCTTCGACGCGTCGCTGTATGCGGCATTGAAGCTCGACGGCGGCGCCGGCGCCGGCAGCATGGTGCACATCGCGAAGGGCGGCGGCGGTTCGAACCAGCTTGCATGGGCCTATCCGGGCATCTACGACGTGAAGGCGCGCATCTCGAACACGGTGGTCAAGTACGGTCTGCAGGCCGTCGACAACCCGTTCATGGAGCAGCACGACAACCGCGCGCTGCCGCCGACGTTCCTCGGCGCGACGATCGTCAGCAACGAGTTCAAGAACGTGATGCTCGAGGCCGGCAGCTTCACGAAGACCGACGCGCGCGGCCACACGACGCTCACCAATCTCACGACCCAGTATGGCGGCACGCGCATCAATCGCCTGACCTACGTCGGCGGCACGTGGGACTACTCGCCGGACGGCGAAGTCGCGCTGTACGCAAACCAGGCCGATGACGTGTGGCACCAGTACTACGCGTCGGTGAAGCACAGCATCGGCGATACGAAGTCGATCAAGTGGACCGGCTTCGGTAACGTTTACTCGACGCACGACACGGGCGACGCGCTGCAGGGCAAGATCAACAACAACGCATACAGCCTGTCGCTGGCCGCGCAACATGGCCCGCACGAACTGCTGCTCGGTTATCAGCAGGTGCTCGGCGACCAGTTCTTCGACTACCTGAACGAAACCAACGGCATCTTCCTGACCAACTCGATGGACGTCGACTACAACGCGCCGCACGAAAAGTCGCTGCAGCTGCGTTACACGTTCTACGGCAAGGAAGCGGGCCTGCCGGGCTTCAAGGCGATGGTGTGGGGCGTGACGGGCTGGGGCGCGGATGCGAGCGCGGGCGCGGCTGCGGATCCGAGCAAGTCGAGCATCTACTGGAGCAACGGCGCGCCGGTGCAGGGCCGTCACCACGAGTTCGGCTTCATCCCGTCGTACACGTTCCAGAGCGGCAAGCTGAAGGACACGAAGGTCACGTTCATCGCGATGTGGCACAACGGTTCCGCGCACTACTCGGACGCGACCAACAAGGAATACCGCCTGGTCGTGAACGTGCCGCTGCACGCGTTCTGATCGAAGGGGGCGCCACGCCCCCTTCGGCATTTCTCGTCTCGCGCGGCCGGCCTGCGGTCAGTTCGATCAGGCCGGCTTGTGCAACCCCGCCACCGGATCGTTCGCGGCGGGGATGTCTTCCACCAGCGACGTGAGCTGGCGGCCCGTGTCGCGCCAGGCGTCGAGGCCGCCGCGCAGCGGCAGCGCATCGGTGAAGCCCGCGTCGAGCAGGCGCTTGGCCATCAGCGCGGCCGTCACTTCGTTCGGGCACGAGCAATACACGACGAACTTCTGCGAGAACGGGTAGCGCGCGACGATGTCCTCGATGTGCCGCTCGTCCGCGAACTGCGCGCCCGGAATCGTGAACGGGTCGAGCTTGCGGTGCTCGGGCGAACGCACGTCGAGCACCACCGGCGCGGCCGCGTCGCGCAGCAGCAGATCGAGTTCGTCGACGCCGATCCGCGCGCTCGCGAGCTGGCGGATCAGCGCGCGGCGGCGCATCCAGCGCACGGCCGCATAGACGGCCAGCAGCGCGACGATCACCAGCAGCACCGCGCGGCCGAGCCGGCTCGCGCCGGCGAACAGCCAGTCGATCTGTCGATAGAACACGAGCCCCGCGACGAGCCCGACGGTCGTCCACAGCGCGGCGCCGAGCGCATCGTAGCCGGCGAACGTGCGATAGCGCGTGCCGAGCGCGCCGGCCATCGGCACCGACACGAGCGACAGCCCCGGAATGAAGCGGGCGACCGCGAGCACGCGCACGCCGTAGCGGCCGAAGAAGCGTTCGGTTTTCCTCACGCAGGTATCGCGCGACAGCGACAGCCGGCAGATCGTCTTCAGCGTCGTGCCGCCGTAGCGCCGCCCGGCGACGTACCACACGGTGTCGCCGATCAGCGCGCCGAGGACCGACAGCGCGAGCACCGTCAGGAGCTGCGAGCCGATCATCGCCGGATGCATCGCGGCCATCGCGCCGAACAGCACGAGCGTCGGCATCGCCGGCACGGGCAGGCCGATGGCCGCCGCCAGGACGTTGGCGAAGACGAGAAGCGGCCCGTATTGGGCGACGAGGTCACGGAGCATGACGGCTGGCCGAAAAGGGAGCGCGTGAGGAAGGTACGCGAATGGGCCGATTATCGGCCATTTTCAAGCGGGCGGAGGGGAATGACGGAAAGCGCCTGACGGCGGCAGGGAAATGTGGACAGAACGGTGAGCCAGTGCATTGCACGCGGCTCACCGTTCGACATCAGGAAGGGGTGCGGGCGAGCGAGGCGGCGCCGTGGTTTTCGCCGGGCAGCTCGGCGCCGTGCGAGCGGATCGCCGCGATCAGTTCGGCCGGCGTGATCTCGTAGCGGACCTCGCGGTGAATGCCGGGCTTGCGTTCGTCGATCTCGATCAGCAGCACGCTCTTGCCGTCGCCGGTCGATTCGAGCCTGAGCGAGCGCAGTTCGCGGCCATCGGCCGGGTCGTGTTCGGTGAGCAGGGTCATTGCCCCGGATGAGCCGGTTGTGCGCATCGAACCTATCCTCGTGTCGTGTGTGCCAGATTGGCGAAGATGTCGTTGTTGAATGCAGCTTGACGAAGTTTAACGCGAACGGGCGGCAATACGGAGCATTTTCGTGGACCCGAAATGAGGGCTGCACCACCGATCCCTCTGATGTATGAGCCGCGCCGGGCGGGCGTTTCAGCCGGATCGGACCTCGCCGCGCTCGGCGCCCGGCCGGTGCTCGGGTCGGGGGGGCGCAGTGCCGTCGGAAGCGGCCGGTGAGCCCCATCGCCGGGTCGCTGACCGAGTGGCGACCCGTTTCGACGCGGCCGGCCACGCGGGGCGAGAAGGTGGCGTCGCTGTCGGCGGTGACGACGAAGTCGTACCAGTGGGCGAGGTCGCCGGTGAAGCGATGGTGATAGCCGTGCGGGCCAAGCATCCACAGGTCATATTTGCCGCCGTCGTCAGCCAGCGCCGCCCAGTCGCCGCGCAGCGCCTTGCCCGGTTCGACGACGTAGCGGCGTGGCGCGCGGTCGAGGTGCGGCTCGTCGTGATGTCGAACACCGCTGCCGCGCGGCCCGTGTTCGCGAACGTCAGCTTGACGCGCCCTTGCGGGCGTCGATCTGCACGCTCGCATGCAGCTCGTATGGCAACGCGCGCGACAGCCGTTGCCGGGATTCGGCACGCTGTGCGTTCGTGATGCGGAAATGACATGGCGTGTCGCGTTCTCGATGTTGCGTGCGCAACGAACAAGCGACGCGCGGTGCGGATTTCGGGATGGTCGAAAGTTACCGGTTTGTGCGAGTGATGGCGGTAGGAAATTGCCGATTTCCTGAAGGCGACGTGACGCCATGTCGTTGCGCGTGCAACGTTATAGACTTGTGCGTCGACCATGTTTCATTCGCATGAAATCGGATAAGCTCGATGTGTTGTTGCGCTCGCGCGGCGACATGCCCCGGCCCGATACCTTCGACTCCACCCAGTCATGACCGATATCACGATCCGGCACGGCGAGACGCACGACGTCGACGCGATCCGGCAGATCATCGTCGCACCCCGCGGTGTATATGAACACGCTCCAGCATCCGTTTACGTCGCGCGAGAAATGACGGCAGCGGCTCGAACGCCCGCGCGAACAGGGCATTCATGCATGGGACCGGGCGGCATGACGGGAGGCTGTCGACGAAGCGCACGTCATATCCATTCGAGAATTCGTTCGTTTTCAACCGGCCGCGCGAATCGTATCGTCGAGCGATTTGCCGGTCGTCGCGGTCGGCACGGCTGCGCGATGTGACCATGCAGCGGCCGGTCGTGGCTTTACTTGTGGATGCCTGCGTGACGCGCTCGGTCGATTCCGGCATGCGTGGCGCCATCCGTCGATGCCCTTCGTCGTTTCGTCGCGTCATCGTGTTTTCGTTTCGCCGCTTCGTGCAACCGTCTCTTTCAACGGAACCCGTCTCGATGAAAACCGTTCTCCGTAACGTGACTGCAGCCTGCCTGTTCGCCGCCGCGGGTGCGGCGTTCGCCACCACCGCGCCGCAGGGCGCCGCCGTATCGAGCCCGACGGGCGACGGCGCGCATCTGCCGCCCGGCATCGCGTGGCAACAGGGCGACGTCGATGCCGCGTTCGCGCTTGCGAAGCGCACCGGCAAGCCGCTGCTGCTGTACTGGGGCGCCGTGTGGTGCCCGTCATGCAACCAGGTGAAGTCGACGATCTTCAGCCAGCAGGCATTCAAGACCCGCTCGTCGTTCTTCGTGCCCGTGTATCTCGACGGCGATACCGAAAGCGCGCAGAAACTCGGCGAGCGCTTCAAGGTGCACGGCTATCCGACGATGATCCTGTTCCGCCCGGACGGCACCGAGGTGACGCGGCTGCCGGGCGAGGCCGATCTCGACCGCTACATGCAGGCGCTGTCGCTCGGGATGACGGCCGCGCATCCGGTGCGGCAGACGCTCGCGACCGCGCTGAACGACGGCGCGGCACTGACGCCGGCCGAATGGCATCTGCTGGCCGACTATTCCTGGGACACAGACGGCGCGCTGCCGGTGCCGGCCGACCGTGTCGCGGTGACGCTGCAGACGCTGTCGCAACGTGCGCGTGCGGCCGGCGCGAAGGCGGACGCCGCGCGCTTCGCGCTGAAGTCGGCGGTGGTCGCGGCATCGGACGATCCCGCACAGGCCGGCGCGCTCGACAAGGCGGCGCTTGCCGACGCGCTGCGCGCGGTGCTGCGCGAGCCGGCGCTGGCGCGTGCCGATTCGGACGTGCTCGTCGCGGCGCCCGCGCGCGTGGTCGCATACCTCGGCGGCGACGCCGCGCAGCGCACGAAGTTGCGCGGCGCGTACGACACGGCGCTCGCGCGCCTGTCGACCGATACGACGCTGTCGTCCATCGACCGTCTGATGGCGCTGCACGGCCGCGTGCTGCTCGCGCGCGACGATGCGCACGCTGGCGCGCCGCTCGCCGCGCCGGCGCTGATCGATACCGCACGCAAGCAGATCGCGGCATCGGTGCGGGGCGCCGCGAACGCGTACGAGCGGCAGGCGCTCGTCAGCGAAGCGGCGGACACGCTGACCGACGCCGGGCTGTACGACGAATCCGACGTCTTGCTGAAGGCCGAGTTGCCGCGTTCGTCGACGCCGTACTACTTCATGTCGGGACTGGCCGCGAATGCGAAGGCGCGCGGCGACAAGGCCGCGGCGCTCGACTGGTACCGGAAGGCGTACGACTCGGCGAGCGGCCCGGCGACGAAACTGCGCTGGGGCGCGACCTATTTCGCGAACGCGGTCGCGCTGGCGCCGGACGATTCGGCGCGGATCGAGGCGATCGCCGCGAGCGTGCTCGCGCAGGCCGGCAAGACCAAGGATGCGTTTTATGGGGCGAACCTGCGCGCGTTGACCAAGGTCGTCGCGCAACTGAATCGCTGGCGCGGCGGCGGCGCGCACGACGCGTCGGTCAGGTCGGTCGTGAAGCAGTTCGACGGGGTGTGCGCGAAGCTGCCTGCGGGCGATCCGCAGGCAGCGGCATGCGCGAAACTGATCGAGCCGGTGAAGGCGTGATGGCCTGCGAGAAAGCGGCCGGATGGAACGGCCGCGTCATGACGTCGATTAGTGGCTCGACTCCGACGATGCACCTTGATCGCTGCCATACCCGGCACTCTGCTGACGGGCGATCTTCGCTTCGGCGGAAACGATGCTGGCCGGGTAGAACCAGTCGCTCGGCTGGAAGCCGGCCTGCTTGAGTGCCTTCACTTCGGCGTGAACCTGCGCGCGCGTGAGCGGCGGGTTCGACTGCGCTTGCGCGGCGAGCGGCGCGGATACGGCCAGGGCAACGGCAACTGCTTGAATCAGGCGCTTCATGATCGTGACCTCCATGTTTCCAACTGGGCGTCCGGCCTTCGTTCGACGAAGCGGCGGCGGTTGAAAGCAGTGTAGGCCCGGCCGCGCGCGCGAAAAATGCGATCGCGCCCAACGCAGTGTTCTGCTGCCGGTAACAATGGATGGCGGGAACGGACCGTGCCGGACGGCGGTGCGTGACGGGCGTCGGGCCGTGCGGGCCGCGCGGCGGTGTGGCACCGTGCGGCTCCGATCGGGCGGGGGATGAGCCGGCGGATGAGAACCCCGTCGATTCGCCCCGGCTTGCATGCGGAGGTATCGGGAAGATGCGTCGCGTCGCGACCGGCGTTGCGCCGCCTGCTTCGACGATGCAGGGCTGGTTGCCCAACCTTGGCGTGCAGAGGAAGGAACGTGCGCCGGCCGCGGCGATGCGGCCGGACGCGGCGCGGCGGCGTTCGGAACGCCGCCGCATGCGCAGACTTACACGAGACCCGTCGTGTAGTACACGGCGATCACGAAGAACACCGCGAGCGTCTTGATCACGGTCACCGCGAAGATGTCGCGATACGACTCGCGGTGCGTGAGGCCCGTGACCGCGAGCAGCGTGATGACTGCGCCGTTGTGCGGCAGCGTGTCCATGCCGCCGCTGGCCATCGCGACGACCCGGTGCAGCACGTCCATCGGGATGTTGGCCGCCTGCGCGCCCTTGATGAACAGGTCCGACATCGCGGCGAGCGCGATGCTCATGCCGCCCGACGCCGAACCGGTGATGCCGGCGAGCGAGCTGACCGACACGGCCGCGTTCACGAGCGGGTTCGGAATGCTCTTCAGCGCATCGCTGACGACGAGGAAGCCCGGCAGCGCGGCGATCACGCCGCCGAAACCATATTCCGACGCCGTGTTCATCGCGGCGAGCAGCGCGCCGCCGACGGCGGCCTTCGAACCGGCCGCGAAGCGGTCGCTGACGCGCTTGAACGCGGTCAGGACGACCAGCACGATGCCGAGCAGCAGCGCGGCCTCGACCGACCAGATCGCGACGACGGTCTTGATCGACGTCGTGACCGGCGTATGCACGCCCGGCAGCACGTCCGGCGCGACCGTGTACGACGCGGCGCCGTACCACTGCGGGATCAGTTTCGTGAACGTGAAGTTCGATGCGCCGACGAGGATCAGCGGCAGGATCGCCAGCGCCGGGTTCGGCAATGCCGTCGCTTCGACGCGCTCCGGCTCGTTGACGAGCGACGTGCCGTAGCCTTCGCCCTTTGCCATCGCCGAACGGCGGCGCCATTCCAGATACGAGAGGCCGACGACGATGATGAACAGCGAGCCGATCGTGCCGAGCACCGGTGCGGCCCAGGCGGTCGTCTTGAAGAACGTGGTCGGGATGATGTTCTGGATCTGCGGCGTGCCGGGCAGCGAATCCATCGTGAACGAGAACGCGCCGAGCGCGATCGCGCCGGGCATCAGCCGCTTCGGAATATTGCTCTGGCGATAGAGTTCGGCCGCGAACGGATACACGGCGAACACCACGACGAACAGCGACACGCCGCCATAGGTGAGCAGCGCGCACACCGCGACGATCACCGCATTCGCACGCGAGCGGCCGATGTAGCGGATCGCGGCATGGACGATCGACTCGGAGAACCCGGACAGCTCGATCACCTTGCCGAACACGGCACCGAGCATGAAGACCGGGAAATACAGTTTGACGAAGCCGACCATTTTCTCCATGAAGATGCCGGAGAAGACCGGTGCGACGGCGGCGGGTTCGATCAGCAGGACCGCGCCGAGCGCGGCGATCGGCGCGAACAGGATCACGCTGTAGCCGCGATACGCGGCGAACATCAGGAACGCCAGCGCGGCGAGGACGATCACGAAAGACAAGGGGAGTCTCCTAATAGCTTGGAATGGCTTTGGTTGTTGTTCGATCGCGGGACGCGCCGCGAACCGGCTCAGGTTCGTGCAGGTTTCGTGCCATCGGCCGGATTGCGCCGCCGGACGTGGATCCGGCGCAGGCCGGCGGGCCCGCGCCGGCCAATGTCTGAAGATTCTACATAAATCGTCTCCATCGGGAGACGATTCGGCCGCCAGGACCGCCCGCTGAATCGGGCAGGGCTTTCCCGGACAAGGCATTCCGGGGCGTCTCCGAAATGAGATACTGCGTCTCGTTCTGGAGACGTCCGGCCAAGCATACGCGGAGACAACGACACGATGATGAACGACTGGGCCCGCCTGCCCGTCAATTACGGCGACGTGCTGCGGCGCGCCGCAGAGTCGCTGTTTCAGACTTTCGAGGATTCGAGCGCGGGCACGGTGGTCGTCGATCGCGACGCGCGCGTCGTGTGGATGAACGAGCGTTATGCGGCGCGCTTCGGGTTCGCCGATCCGCAGCAGGCGGTCGGCCTCGACTGCGAGGCGGTGATTCCGAACAGCCTGATGCGCGAGGTCGTGTCGACCGGACAGCCGATCCTGCTCGACATCATGGAGACGGGCCGCGAGCCGCTCGTCGTCACGCGCCTGCCGTTGAAGAACGAGACGGGCGAGACGGTCGGCGCGATCGGCTTCGCACTGTTCGACCAGTTGAAGACGCTCACGCCGATCTTTTCCCGTTACGTGCAGCTTCAGCAGCAGTTGATCGCCACGCAGCGTTCGCTCGCGCAGGCACGCCGTGCGAAATACACGTTCGCGAGTTTCGTCGGCACGAGCGCCGCAAGCCTCGAAACCAAGCGGCAGGCGCGGCGCGCCGCACAGGTCGATTCGCCGGTGCTGCTGCTCGGCGAGACGGGCACCGGCAAGGAACTGCTCGCGCATGCGATTCACGCGGCGTCGGCGCGCGCGCTTCAGCCGCTCGTGACCGTCAACGTGGCCGCGATTCCCGACACGCTGCTCGAAACCGAATTCTTCGGCGCGGCGCCGGGCGCATATACCGGCGCCGATCGCAAGGGACGCGTCGGCAAGTTCGAGCTGGCCGATCGCGGCACGCTGTTTCTCGACGAAATAGGCGACATGCCGCTGCCGCTGCAGGGCAAGCTGCTGCGCGTATTGCAGGACAAGGAGTTCGAACCGGTTGGCTCGAACCGGATTGTGCGCGCCGACGTGCGGATCATCGCCGCGACGTCGGCCGACCTGCCCGCGCTGGTCGAGGCCGGCCGCTTTCGCGCGGATCTCTATTACCGGCTCAATGTGCTGACGATCCACGCGCCGCCGTTGCGCGAGCGGGCGTCCGACATCGCGGCGCTCGTCTACGCAACGCTCGAGGAGCTCGCCGCGCAGCACGGTCGCGCTGCGCACTGCGAACTGACCGACGATGCGCTGCGGATGCTGTGCGCGTACCCGTGGCCGGGCAACGTACGTGAACTGCGCAACACGCTCGAGCGTGCGCTGATGCTGTCGGACCGATCGGTGATCGATGCGGGTGCGCTCGCGCCGTTCCTTGGGCCGGTGCGCGTGGTGACGGATGCCGTGCCGGCAGGCATGCGGGCTGCTCCGTCTCCGGTCGGCCGGGATGCGGGCGAAGCAGCGGGGGCGCCTGGTGTGCCGGTCGTTTCGTATACCGATGCATTGGCCGCGTGGGAGCGCCAGTTCCTGATCGACGCGCTTGCGGCCTGCGACGGGAAGGTGGTCGAAGCGGCCGCGCGCATCGGCATCGGCCGGGCGACGCTGTACAAGAAACTGACGGCGCTCGGGATCGACCGGTAGCAAGCAGCGGTGGATGCGCTGGGACATGACGAACGGCACCGGTGAAGTGCCCGACAGGAGACGACGATGAAGCGACTCGCAATTGCCGGATGGCTGGCCGCACTGGTGGCGACGTCCTCGCTCGCGCAGGCGGGTGACGCGGACGCGCCCGTGGTACGGCGCAACTGGTACAACGATCCCTTCGTCGCGCTGTCGCGAGGCTTCGCCGAATGCCCGTTGCCGCTCGGCCCGTGGATGACGCGCGCCGAGATGGAAGACGACGCGCATTACCGCGTCGAGCGCGGGACCACCTGCTGGCTCGCCCACCGCTGCACGAAACCGAATTCGTATATGTATGACGCGCCGATCGCCGAGGCGGCGAAAGCGCATTTCGCGGGCACCGATCGTCTGCAGGGCACGAGCCTGTGGATCACCGTGCAGCGGCGCTTCATTTATGTCGAAGGGTGTGCCGATCCGGCATTCGATCGGCAGGCGCTGGAGCGCGAACTCGGCGCGCTTCCCGACGTCGAGCGGGTATTCGTTCGCATCACCGACGATCCGCACAGGGCCGTGCCGTACAAGACGCGTGGACGGCCGGACCGGACGCCCGATTGAACGCCTGACGGCGGTGCATGGCATACTCGCGGCATTAAAAAATCGGTTGACGGAAAGAACAATGAAACACATGCTTGCGTCGGTCTGTCGGTGGCCTCGAACGCATTGGCGTCGGGCCGGATTGTTGGCCCTGGTTGCGGGGCTCGGCGGGTGCGGCGGCGGGGCGCCTCTGTTCACTTCTGACGGGCGCCCGACTTCGCAGGTGCAGTGCACCGGCAGCGACTGGAGCAATTGCACGGACAATGCCCGAGCCATCTGCAATGGTGAATTCGACGTCCTCCAGCAATCAACCGATGACGCAACGCGAAATCTTCTCTTCGCATGCAAGAAGAAAAGCGGTTATTGATCCCGACATGGCCGGATAAGGAGACCGTAATCGGGAGAAGCGCTTTTCTATTCGCTTGGAGTTGGCTATTTTTCATGAATAACACTCACGGAGTCCCATCCATATGGCGACCTACAGGCAACTGACAGCGCAGCTCGAAAGACTTCAGCAAAAGATCGACAAGGAACGCGAAAAGGCAATTGCCGATGCGATTGCCGCCATTCGGGCGAAAATCGAGGAATTCGACATTACCGCGGAAGAGCTCGGTTTTCGACCGATCGGCGCCGCTGCTGCCGCGAAACCGAAGCGTCCGTTGCCGCCGAAGTACCTGAACCCGAAGACGGGTGAAACGTGGAGTGGCCGCGGGCGGGCGCCGGCATGGCTCGGCAAGAACCGCGCGCGTTTCCTGATCAAGGACTGACTCCCGAAAATCCTCACCTTTCGTGCGCTGACTGACGGTGCGAACGGCCATGCGGCCGTCGCACCGTTTTGTTTTTGGGCAGCCGGGGCACGACTCGAAACCGCGAATTGAACACCGATGCCGCGCGATTAACGGATATCGTTTTGCGAATTTGCCGTGATTCGACCGGATATCGCCGCGAATTCCCGTAAACAACACTGCAATGACGCGGCATGCGCGCATTGGCATTCCCGATCTGCGCGGTGCAGACGTACCGCCGATTGCGATCACCTCTCGCGCATTTACGCTGCGCGCCCTGCAATTCCCGAACTTGCTCACCATGCCTCCTGTAAATCCTCACCTTTGAAGCGGCGACCGGAAGACCGCATCGTGTCGCCCTCGCCCGTTGCGTGTGCGAAGACGTCGGTGACCTGCCCATGTTGCGGGCATTGATGCGCGTCGCACAGTCGGCCGTTCGGCATATAGGCAGCCGCATCGGGTTCGCCTATGCTTGGAGTTCGCGTCGACCGGCGCACGGCCATCCGGCTCGTGCGCCGGTCGGGTCGTCTTTCGTTACCGTATGGAGCCGATGTGACCGTCCGTCATCTCGATGCGTTGTTCCAGCCCAGGTCCGTTGCGATCGTCGGTGCATCGTCGCGCGCGGGCAGTATTGGAGCGATGGTGTGGGCGCGCGTGCTCGATGGCGCGTTCGAGGGGCCCGTGTGGCCCGTCAATCCGAAGTATCGCGAGCTGAACGGGTACGCGGTCGTGGCCGATGTCGACCGGCTGCCCGCGCCGCCATCGGTCGCCGTGATCTGCACGCCGCCTGCCACATGGGCCGGCATCGTGCGCAAGCTCGGCGAGATCGGCACGCGTGTCGCGGTGATCGTCGGCGAGGCGCGCACCGACGCCGACCGTGCCGCGCTCGATCGCACGCTCAAGGCCGCGAAGCCGTTCGTGCTCCGTATCGTCGGGCCCGGCAGCCTGGGCGTGCTGTCGCCCGCGCGGCATGCGCATTTCGGCGCACCGGCCTATACGGCGCGATCGGGCGGTGTCGCCTGGGTGTCGCAATCCAACGCGCTGACGAATGCGGTACTCGGCTGGGCCGATGCACGAGGCCTCGGCTTTTCACATGTCGTCGCGCTGGGCAGCGAGGCCGACGTCGATGCGGGCGACGTGCTCGACTACCTCGCGAGCGACCCCGGCACGCGCGCGATCCTGCTCGAGCTCGACACCGTGTGTGCCGCGCGCAAGTTCATGTCGGCAGCGCGTGCGGCGGCGCGCAACAAGCCGGTGCTCGCGTTGCGCACCGGGCGCGCCGATCCCGGTGATGCGCTTTACACCGCGGCGTTCCAGCGTGCGGGGATGGTGCGTGTCGATGCGCTCGACGATCTGCTCGACGAGATCGAGACGCTCGGCGTCGGGCGCGTCACCGCGCGCGGCGCGGCGACACTCGTGACGAGCGACGCAGGCGTCGCGAAACTCGCGGTCGATGCGGTCGCGGAGGTGCGCGATGTGCTGGTCGACTGGCCGGCCGAGGCAGCGTCGGCGGTCGCGGCCGCGCTGCCGCATCTTGCCGGGCCCGGCAATCCGCTGACCCTCGGCGACGATGCGCGCCCCGAGCATTTCGGCGCCGCCATCAAGGCGCTCGCGCCGTTCCCGCAAACGGGCACGCTGTTCGTCGTGCATTCGACGTCCCACAGCGCGCCGGCCGATGCGGTCGCGCGCACGCTGATCGAATCGCGGCAGTACGCGTACCGCGGCATCCTCGCGTGTTTCTTCGGTGCGGTCGATGCGGCGACGCGCGACGCACTGCACGCGAACGGCATTCCGGTGCACACCACACCGCAGCGGCTTGCGCGCGCATACGCACGGCTCGTCGACTACAACCTCGGGCGGCAGTTGCTGATGCAGACGCCCGAGGGCACGCCGCTGCAGCCGGCCGAGTGCGTTGCGTCCGCGCAGGCCGAGGCCCGACGGATGGTCGAGGCCGACGAGCATGAACTCGCCGGCGAAGCGGCGTTGCGCTGGCTGTCCCACTTCGGCGTGCACGGCGAGCCGGCCGATGCGTCGGCCGGCGCCAGAGTCGTCGACGTCACGGTCGAGATGTACGACGATTCGAACTTCGGCCCGGTGTTTCGTTATGCCGTGCCATCGGCCGACGGCGTATCGGCGCCGTTCGTCGTGTACGGGCTGCCGCCGCTGAATACGGTGCTCGCCCGCGTGGTGATGGAGCGTTCGCCATATGCACGCCGCACGCCCGTCGAACCCACGCTCGACGCGCTGACGGCGCTGTCGCAGGTCGTTTGCGACGTGCGCGAGGTCGTCGCGATGTCGGTCACGCTGCGCGTGCTCTCCGACCGGGCATACGTGGTCGCGCCGCGCGTCACGCTGGCGGCCGGGCGCAGCCGGCTCGCGATCATGCCGTATCCGCGCCATCTCGAGCAGACGCTCGAATGGCGCGGCGAGTCCGTGACGATCCGGCCGATCCGTCCGGAAGACGAGGAAGCGCACAACGAGCTGCTTGGCGCAATGACGCCGGACGATCTGCGGATGCGTTTCTTCGGTGCGGTGCGCAGCTTCGATCATTCTCAAGTCGCGCGCATGACGCAGATCGACTACGACCGCGAGATGGCCTTCATCGTGTCGTTCACCGACGTGTCGGGCCGGCCGCACACACTCGCGGTGGCGCGCGCGGTTACCGATCCCGACAACGAGACGGCCGAGTTCGCGATCGCTGTCCGGCCCGATCAGAAGGGCAAGGGGCTGGGGCGGCTGATGATGGCCCGCATCATCGACTACGCGCGATCGCGCGGCACCGCGTGGATGGTGGGCGAGGCGCTGCGCGAGAACACCGCGATGATCTCGCTGGCGAAATCCTGCGGTTTCGAGGTGTCGACGACGGAGGAACCCGGCGTGGTGGGGTTCAGGATGAAGCTGCAACCGTAATCGCGTCGGCGAGCGTGTCCGAAGGTCCGGCGGTGTCGTGCGCAGCCGCTGCGGAACGCGCGACGCCGGGATTCACAGTTGCGACGGAGCGAATTGGTTGTAGTTCGGAATGCAAATCGCTTAACTCTTTCGCTCCAATACGCGGATCGGCAAAGCGCTGGCTTCGCGACCGGCGGGGAAGGGCGAGTGCATCGGGTCATGGCGTCCGCGGCGGTCGGTTGCGTGCGCCAATGACCTGCGGGTGCCACCGGTCCCGGTGCCATATTTGAGCGCACTGACGCCCGCATTGCGCACCGGCAGCATCGGAAACGGAACAAAGGTGAGAATTTTCAGGAGCCGACGGTGAGCCTTTCCAGGAGCAATTGGGTGAGTCGATACGGGAGCGCCTGGTGAGCCTTCGCGGGAGCTGTCGGTGAGCCCTTGCGGGAAGCCCCGGTGAGCCTTTCCGGGAAAGGGTGGTGAGCGTCTGCGGGATGCGTTGGTGAGGATGTTCGGGAGGGGCCGGTGAGCGTCTCCGGGAACCTCAGGTGAGCTTTTACGGGATGCTCTGGTGAGCGCTTACGGGACGCTTCGGTGAGATTTTTCGGGAGCCTGCGGACGCAGTGCTCCGGCTGGCGCGGCGCGGGCTTGTGCCGGCGTCCGCGCCGGTGCGGGCACGCATGAACCGTGCCCGCGATGGCATTTATGCAGCGAGTTTCGACGCTGCGTCGTTCACCTGGTCACGCGAAATCGCGAGTTCTTCGAGGTGCGCGTCGGCATATACGCCGCCGGTTTCGCGCTCGAGCCGGGCGATCGTCAGGGCGCAACGCGCGGTGTCCTTCGGCATCGCGATGAAGCGCTTGACCGATTCGCCGGACGTAAATGCATCGAACAGCGCGCCGCGCACGTCGTCCGGAAGCGTCTTGGTCCATTGGTACGGCTTGCCGTTGAACGTGATCGACGGCGGCAGCGTGCGCTCCTTCTTGGTGGCCGTGATGAGGCCGTAGGTGCGCGCGGCCTCGCCGATCTGCTCGGGCGAGAAGAGTTCGTCGGGCGTGATGTCGAACTGCTCGATGTAGTTCTCGATCGCGCGCATCGCTTCGGCACGGTCGTCGCGCTTCTTCTGCGCGCGCGCGACGATGTCGCGCAACTCGTCCGCTTCCTCGGGCGTGATCGTGAAGCTCGCCTGCTTCTGCTGAAGTTCGGAGAAACGCTGGAATTCTTGATCGTTCAGAAGTTTGGCCATGACATCCATCGGATACGACGGCCGCGACAGCCGGCCGTCGTAGTTTTTGAGAGGGCCGCTATTCTAGCGTAGCGCGGCGTCCGCGCATCCGGAAACGGTCTGCGGAATGCCGGGACGAGAGCCCGCGCGGCCGGCACGCGTCGCACACCGCGTGCGCGATGTCGAGCCCGCCCGCCTGCCCGATCCGCTGGCCGCGTGACCGAACGACCACCGCGCCCGAACGGTCGACCGCCTTCAGCGCGGTCGACCGTTCTGCAACGTTCAGCAAGTCTCCGCGCGGCACATCGACAACTGGCCTGCCGTATCGCGCAGTCCTGCGACGACCACCTCGACCGACGGCGCCATATGCGCGTCGATCCGGCGCATGTACGGGCAGGTCAGCACCGCGATCGCATGGCCGGCCGGGCCGAGAATCGGCGCGCTCAAGTCGGTCACGCCGTATGCCTGGCGGCTGTCCTGGCGCACGTAGCCGGATTGGCGAATGGACTGGCACGCGTGCGCGAGTTCCTGCTCGTTCATCGCGGCTTCGCCTTTGACCTTGCGATGCTCGGCCAGCATGTGCGCACGCTGCTCGGCACCCTGGAACGACAGCATCACGCGCCCCGACGCCGTATCGGCGAGCCCGACGCGCGAGCCGAGCCGCACCGACACGCCCCACGGGCCGGGGCCGTCCACCTGCGCGATCACGAGCAGGTTGCCGCGATCGTAGACGGTCAAGTGGCACGACTGTTCGGCCGCGTCGGCAAAGCGCTGCATCAGCGGCAACGCCTCGGCGATCAGCCGGTTCATCGGCGGATGCCGATGCGCGAGCGCGAACAGTTTCAGGCTGAGCGTGTAACGGTCGCCGCCGCTCGAGCGCATCACGTAGCGGCGTGCGACGAGACGCTCGAGCATCCGGTAGATCTCGCTCGCGTTGCGCCCGAGCTCCTTCGTGATTTCGGTGCGGGTGAGTCCTTCCTTCTGTTCCGACAGGAGTTCGAGAATGTCGAGACCCTTGTCGAGCGCGGGCGCGCGATAGCGGTCGGCTGCGCCCATCGACTCCCGTGCGTCGCTGCCGGGGAGCGGATTATTGGTCGTTTGCATCATGGGGTAGGAAGTCCGGGGATTGCCAATCGGTGGGCGACGCACGCTGGCCGGTTTGCACGCGGATTCGCGAAGCCGCACGCGGATGTGACTGCCATCCGCGCGCGCTCAACAACAAACGTCCAGTGAGCAATGCAGCGTCCTTTCACCGATCGTTACCCAGCAAGAACGGATTACATATCGTTCCCGATGACAGGGTCATAAGAAATATTCGCAATTCATCTTTCGGAGTCGACGGACGGTGGTTTTTGGCGTAAAGCCGAATGGTTCGGCGGGCCCGATGCTGCGGTGCAACCTCCGCGGGCGCACCAATAGTCGTTATCCGTCGCGGGCCATTTCACGGCGGGCCGCCGATGGTACAAAGAGCGGCGGGCCAGCGACGGCGTGGCCGCGCGTGAAGCCGGCCGGCACTGCACGGGCCGGCACGTGTCGCGGATGCCGGGCCGTCGTCGCCGATGCGCAGACCGGCGGCCGCCCGTTCGATGCGCGTCGCACTCCGGATGCGGCGCCGACGCGCGTCATCGACGATCGGCATTCAGTCCGGCGCGTGGCCACAGGCGGCTGCGTCGGCCGGTATCCTGTCACATTCGACAATAGAGGTTGAGCACGATGAAACTGCTTCGCTATGGCCCGTCCGGCCAGGAAAAGCCCGGTATTCTCGACGCGGACGGCCGGATTCGCGACCTGTCCGCGCACGTGCCGGATCTTGCCGGCGACGCGCTGTCCGACGCCGCTCTCGCGCGCCTGCGCGCGATCGACCCGGCCACGCTGCCGCTGGTCCCGGGCGAGCCGCGCATTGGCGCGTGCGTCGGGCGCATCGGCAAGTTCATCGGCATTGGTCTGAACTATGCCGATCACGCGGCCGAAGCCGGCATGCCGGTACCGAAGGAGCCGGTGGTATTCGGCAAATGGACGAGTTCGATCTGCGGTCCGAACGACGGCATCGACATCCCGAAGGGCTCGGTGAAGACGGACTGGGAAGTCGAGCTGGGCGTCGTGATCGGCGCGACCTGCAAGGACGTCGACGAGGCGCGCGCGCTGGATTACGTCGCCGGCTATTGCGTCGTCAACGACGTCTCCGAGCGCGAGTGGCAGATCGAACGCGGCGGCCAGTGGGACAAGGGCAAGGGCTTCGATACGTTCGGCCCGATCGGCCCGTGGCTCGTGACGCGCGACGAGGTGCCCGATCCGCAGCGCCTCGACCTGTGGCTCGAAATCGACGGCCACCGCTACCAGAACGGCAACACGCGCACGATGGTGTTCACCGTCGCGCAACTGATCGCCTACCTGTCGACCTGCATGACGCTGCAACCGGGCGACGTGATCACGACCGGTACGCCGCCGGGCGTCGGGATGGGCATCAAGCCGTCGCCTGTGTTCCTGAAAGCCGGCCAGACCGTGCGCCTCGGCGTCGAGGGGCTGGGCGAGCAACTGCAGCGCACGCGCGACGCGCAGTAGACCCGGCCGCGCCGTCCGACCGTCCGCTCGGCCACTGGCGCGATTGTTCGCGGTGGCCGTCGCGAACCGGACATCGATGCAGCAAAGACGAGGGCCCGATTCCGCGCGATGCGGAATCGGGCCCTTGTCATTCACCCGTGTCGGTGCGAACCGGATCAGACGACGTTGTCCAGCTCGCAATGGGCTTCGAGCCGATATCCGTCGGGATCGACGACGAACGCCGCGTAGTAGCCGGGACCGTAGTGCTCGCGTTTGCCTGGCCCGCCGTTGTCCTGTCCGCCATGCTGCAGCGCGGCGCGATAGAACGCGTCGACTTCCACGGGCGACGATGCGCGAAACGACAAGTGCAACCCGGAATCGGGATCGGCGACGACCGGACGCGCCGCGTGCTGCAACCACAGCACCGGTTCGCTGGTGCCGTAGCCGAGTGACCCGTCGTCGCTGTACAGCCGCTTGTAGCCGAGCGCGCCGAGCGTGCTGTCGTAGAACGCGCGGCTGCGGTCGATGTGGGCAACGCCGAACGAAAGGTGATCGATCATCTGTGGCTCCTTGGACTGAAGGGGGACGTCAGTGCGGCAAACCCGTTTACAGCCACCAGGCCAGCCGCTTGTAGCGAAGCGCGCCGAGCGTGCTGTCGTGGAAGGCACGGCCGCGGCCGGTGTGGACAACGTCGCAGGAAAAACGATCGATCATCTGTGGCTCCTTGAACTGAAGAGGGGACGTCAGTGCAGCAAACCTTGTTTAACCACCTTGATGGTTATGTTAGAAAGCGTCCGGATGCTTGTCAACCGGCATGGTGGTTAGATACGATCGCGTCATGAGCAAAACGCAACCTTCCGTCATGACGGACTGCCTGGTTCCGGCACCGTCCGAAACGCTGAGCATCGATTTCGCGAACACGCTGTATTGGCGCGGTGCCGACGCGCCGACCGAAACCTTCGGCACGCTGGACGACCTGCTCACATGGTGTCGCGAGCAGGCGGGCGTGCCGGCCGGCCTGGCCGATTTGTGTCGCGCACAGGTGACGGAGAAAGGAGGCGAGCCGGCGATGTTGGCGCGCGCGCTCGCGTTGCGCGAGGCGCTGTATCGGCTCTTTCACGCGCAAGCCGAGCGGCGCGAGCCGCAAGCCGACGATCTCGCGCTGCTGGGCGGTTTTCTGGCGGAAGCGGCGCCGCGCGTCGCGCTCGCGCGGATCGACGGCGGCTACGCGTGGCGGCTCGGGGCAGCGGACGCGACGCTCGCGGGGCTGCTGAGCCCGGTGCTGTGGTCGGCGACGGACCTGCTGGGCGGCACGCGGCTCGCGAAGGTCAAGCGCTGCGCGAACGATGCATGCCAGTGGCTGTTCATCGACGACAGCAAGAACGGCAGCCGCCGCTGGTGCTCGATGTCGTCGTGCGGCAATCGCGCGAAGGCTTACCGCCACTATCACAAGGCCGATTGACGGCAGCGCGCGCGCGGCATGTCATGCCGCCGCGCCCATTCCACCCACACCTATTTCGCCGACAACTTTCGCCACAGCGTCGTCTTGCTGATGCCGAGCATCGCGCATGCGCGATCGCGATCGCCGCCGCACGCATCGAGCACCGCGCGGATCTCGTCGGCTTCGGCGCGACGGCGACGCGCGTGGAGTGTCTGTGCGTCGTCGGTGTCGATCGCGTCGGGCGGCGCCGCGAACAACTCGGGCGCGATCGCCTGCAGCGCATCGGGCGTGAGCGCCGCGCACGCGGCGCCCGGATCGTGTTCGTCGACTTCCTCGGCCAGTTCCACCGCGATCCGCTCGACCACGTTCTGCAGTTCCCGCACGTTGCCGGGCCAACGGTAGCGCGCGAGCGTCGCCTGCGTCGCGTCGAGCACGCGCATCGCATCGCCGACTTCGCGTACGCGTTCGGCCAGCCGCGGTTCGCGCCGCGCGGCCTGCACGAGCAGCGTGGCCGCGAGCGCCGGAATGTCGGCGGCGCGCTCGCGCAGCGGCGGCAGGCCAATGTTCAGGATGTTGAGCCGGTAATACAGGTCCGCGCGGAATGTGCCGTCCTCGACTGCCGCGAGCAGCGGGCGGTGCGTCGCGGCGATCACGCGCACGTCGATGCGGATCGGCTCGGTCGAGCCGAGGCGGATCACCTCGCGCTCCTGCAGCACGCGCAGCAGCCGGCTTTGCAGCGATGGCGGCATCTCGCCGATCTCGTCGAGAAACAGCGTGCCGCGGTGCGCGGCCTCGAACAGCCCGGTCTTGCCGCCGCGCCGCGCGCCGGTGAACGCGCCTTCCTCGTAACCGAACAGCTCGCTCTCGAGCAGCGCCTCCGGAAACGCGCCGCAGTTGATCGCGACGAACGGATAGTTGCGCCGCACGGACAGCGCGTGCAGGCTCTGCGCGATCATTTCCTTGCCGGTGCCGCTTTCGCCGAGCACGAGGACGGTCGCGTCGGATTTCGCGTAGCGGCGCACGAGGTCGCGCACGCGCGCCATCGGCGCGGACGCGCCGACCACGTCGTCGAGCGTGAAGCGCGCCGCGAACTGCTGCGTGTTCGGTTGCGAGCGCAGCGCACGGTCGAGCCGTTCGACCGCGCGCGATTCCTGGAACGTCAGCACGCTGCCCGACGTGACGCCGCGATCGACCAGCGGCCCGCGATGCACGACGTAGCGCACGCCGCGCACGGTCGCGAGCGCGTCGCCGTCCTCGCCGCGCAGCGTGCGCAGCTCCGGACGCAGGTCGACGAGCGCGCGGCCGACGGCCGCCGCGGGTTCGACCCCGAGCGCCGACGCGAGCCGCTCGTTGATGGCTTCGACGCGACCGCGCGCATCGAGCGCGACCACGCCGTCGCGCAGGTGCTGCAACAGGTTGTCGAGCCGCTGGCGGCGAAACGCCTCGGCGTGCGTGGCGTACGCGACTTCGAGCGCCGTCTCGACCGCCTTGTGCACCGACGCGTGCGAATACAGAAACACCGCGCCCATGCCGGCGCTCGCCGCGAGATCGGTGACGAGGCCGGGGCCGACGATCGTCTCGATGCCGCGGTCGTGCAGGTCGTGCACGCAGGCTTCCGCTTCCTGCGCGGACTGATATGACGCAAACTGCACGTCGAGACCGTAGGCGGCGACGAAGCGGCGCACTTCGGGCGGCGTCTCGCCGGCGCTGACGAGCGCGATCCGCGATGCGTCGCGCCGCGCGCGCGCGAGCGCCTGCATCACGTCGAAACCGGTCGGCGACACCACCACGACCGGCACCTGCGCACGCGTTTTCAGGAAGCCGCCGTTCGAGCCGGCCGCGACGATCACGTCGGGCCGCGCGGTGCCGGCCTCCGCGATCGCGCTCAGCGCGTCTTCGTACGCGCGCGTGACGATGCGCACGTCGGCACGTTCGTCGAATTCGCCGGCGATCTCGCGAAACAGGTCGCGCAGGCGGCTGATGCCCATCGCCCAGATGCGCGGGCGAACGGTGCGGTCGGCCGGGCCGACGGGCTTGGTCGAGGAGAGGTCCATGGCGATCGATTATGCGCGCGCGATTTCATTTTTGAAACATGGAATTGCCGAATTGAAATCACCGGACGATTCGATGCACCTGCCGGTTGCTTAAGAATCAGTGGGTTAGCGGTGTTTCGCGAGCTGGCCCGGTCCTTGCTGTTGATGGGCATTCCTTCAGGAGGCCGTTCATGAGCAACACGCATCTTCAGAGCGCCGGCGCGAAATTCCGCGCGGCAGTCGCGGCCGAGCAGCCGCTGCAGGTGGTCGGCGCGATCACCGCGTACGCAGCCAAGATGGCGCAGGCCGTCGGCTTCAAGGCCGTCTACCTGTCGGGCGGCGGCGTCGCCGCGAATTCGCTCGGGATCCCCGATCTCGGCATCAGCACGATGGAAGACGTGCTGATCGACGCGAACCGGATCACCAACGCGACCGACCTGCCGCTGCTGGTCGACATCGACACGGGCTGGGGCGGCGCGTTCAACATCGCGCGCACGGTGCGCTCGTTCATCAAGGCCGGCGTCGCGGCCGTCCACCTCGAGGACCAGGTCGGCCAGAAGCGTTGCGGCCACCGTCCGGGCAAGGAAGTCGTGCCGACCGACGAAATGGTCGATCGCGTGAAGGCCGCGGTCGATGCGCGCACCGACGACCAGTTCGTGATCATGGCCCGCACCGACGCGGCCGCCGCCGAAGGGATCGACGCCGCGATCGAGCGCGCGATCGCATACGTGGAAGCCGGCGCCGACATGATTTTCCCGGAAGCGATGAAGACGCTCGACGACTACCGCCGCTTCAAGGCCGCCGTGAAGGTGCCGATCCTCGCGAACCTGACCGAGTTCGGCTCGACGCCGCTGTTCACGCTCGACGAACTGCGCGAGGCGAACGTCGACATCGCGCTGTACTGCTGCGGCGCGTATCGCGCGATGAACAAGGCCGCGCTGAATTTCTACGAGACGCTGCGCCGCGACGGCACGCAGAAGGCTGCCGTGCCGACCATGCAGACCCGCGCCGAGCTGTACGACTTCCTCGGCTATCACGCCTACGAGCAGAAGCTCGACGAACTGTTCGCGCAGGGCAAGAAGTAACGCGGCCCGCGCGCCGGGACACGGTTCCCGGAATGCTTTGCATGAAGCCGGAGCGCGCGCACCCGCGCCGCGCCCGGCCGACATGACACCCCGATACCCATTGGAGAACGGAAACATGAGCGAGACGAAAGACGCAGCAGCACCGGCCGCCGCAGGCGCATTCAAGCCGAAGAAGTCGGTGGCGCTGTCGGGCGTGACGGCCGGCAACACGGCGCTGTGCACGGTCGGCAAGACCGGCAACGACCTGCACTACCGCGGCTACGACATTCTCGACGTCGCCGAATCGTGCGAGTTCGAGGAAATCGCGCACCTGCTCGTGCACGGCACGCTGCCGAACCTGACCGAACTGGCCGCGTACAAGACCAAGCTGCGCGCGCTGCGCGGTCTGCCGAACGCGCTGAAGGCCGCGCTCGAGCAGATCCCGGCCTCCGCCCACCCGATGGACGTGATGCGCACCGGCGTGTCGGTGCTCGGCACCGTGCTGCCGGAGAAGGACGATCACAACCTGCCGGGCGCGCGCGACATCGCCGACCGCCTGATGGCGTCGCTCGGCTCGATGCTGCTGTACTGGTATCACTTCTCGCACAACGGCAAGCGCATCGAGACGGAAACCGACGACGACTCGATCGGCGGCCACTTCCTGCACCTGCTGCACGGCAAGACGCCGTCGAAGTCGTGGGTCGACGCGATGCACACGTCGCTGATCCTGTACGCGGAGCACGAGTTCAACGCATCGACGTTCACCGGCCGCGTGATCGCGGGCACGGGCTCGGACATCTACTCGGCGATCACCGGTGCGATCGGCGCGCTGCGCGGGCCGAAGCACGGCGGCGCGAACGAAGTCGCGTATGAAATCCAGAGCCGCTACAGCTCGCCGGACGACGCCGAAGCCGATATCCGCCGCCGCGTCGAGAACAAGGAAGTCGTGATCGGCTTCGGCCATCCGGTCTACACGATCTCCGATCCGCGCAACAAGGTGATCAAGGGCGTCGCGCACAAGCTGTCGAAGGAAGCGGGCGACCTGAAGCTGTACAGCATCGCCGAGCGCCTCGAATCGGTGATGTGGGACGCGAAGAAGATGTTCCCGAACCTCGACTGGTTCAGCGCCGTGTCGTATCACATGATGGGCGTGCCGACCGCGATGTTCACGCCGCTGTTCGTGATCTCGCGCACGTCCGGCTGGAGCGCGCACATCATCGAGCAGCGCGTCGACAACAAGATCATCCGCCCGAGCGCGAACTACACCGGTCCGGAAGACCTGCAGTTCGTGCCGATCGAGAAGCGCTGACACGCCCGCCGCGCGCACCGGCGCCCATGATGCGGGCTGCCGGCGCGCGCGGAACGTCTTACCCCGATTTCCGCCCCACATCATGAATACCGCCTACCGCAAACCCCTGCCCGGCACGTCGCTGGACTTCTTCGACGCGCGTGCCGCGGTCGAAGCGATCGCCCCCGGCGCGTACGACACGCTGCCGTACACGTCGCGCGTGCTCGCCGAAAACCTCGTGCGCCGCTGCGATCCGGCGATCCTCGCCGATTCGCTGAAGCAGATCGTCGAGCGCAAGCGCGAACGCGACTTCCCGTGGTTCCCGGCGCGCGTGGTGTGCCACGACATCCTCGGCCAGACGGCGCTCGTCGACCTCGCGGGCCTGCGCGACGCGATCGCCGAGCGCGGCGGCGACCCGGCGAAGGTGAACCCGGTCGTGCCCGTGCAGCTGATCGTCGACCACTCGCTCGCCGTCGAGTGCGGCGGCTTCGATCCGGACGCGTTCGCGAAGAACCGCGCGATCGAGGATCGCCGCAACGAGGATCGCTTCCACTTCATCGAATGGACCAAGCAGTCGTTCGAGAACGTCGACGTGATCCCGCCGGGCAACGGCATCATGCACCAGATCAACCTGGAGAAGATGTCGCCGGTGATCCAGGTGCAGGATGGCGTCGCGTATCCGGACACCTGCGTCGGCACCGACAGTCACACGCCGCACGTCGACGCGCTCGGCGTGATCGCGATCGGCGTGGGCGGGCTGGAGGCGGAGAACGTGATGCTCGGCCGCGCATCGTGGATGCGCCTGCCCGACATCGTCGGCGTCGAACTGACCGGCAAGCGCCAGCCCGGCATCACCGCGACCGACATCGTGCTCGCGCTGACCGAATTCCTGCGCAAGGAAAAGGTGGTCGGCGCGTACCTGGAATTCCGCGGTGCGGGCGCGGCGAGCCTCACGCTCGGCGACCGCGCGACGATCTCGAACATGGCGCCCGAATATGGCGCGACGGCCGCGATGTTCTTCATCGACGGCCAGACGACCGACTACCTGCGCCTCACCGGCCGCAGCGACGAGCAGGTGAAGCTCGTCGAGACCTACGCGAAGGCGGCGGGCCTGTGGGCCGACACGCTGGACGGCGCGCAATACGAGCGCACGCTGACGTTCGACCTGTCGAGCGTGGTGCGCAACATGGCCGGCCCGTCGAACCCGCACAAGCGGCTGCCGACGTCCGACCTCGCCGCGCGCGGCATCGCCGGCCAGTGGGAAGAGAAGGCGGGCGAGATGCCCGACGGCGCGGTGATCATCGCCGCGATCACGAGCTGCACGAACACCAGCAACCCGCGCAACGTGATCGCCGCGGCCCTGCTCGCGCGCAACGCGAACGCAAAGGGCCTCACGCGCAAGCCGTGGGTGAAGAGCTCGCTCGCGCCGGGCTCGAAGGCGGTCGAGCTGTATCTGGAAGAAGCGAACCTGCTGCCGGAACTCGAGAAGCTCGGTTTCGGCATCGTCGCGTTCGCATGCACGACCTGCAACGGGATGTCGGGCGCGCTCGATCCGAAGATCCAGCAGGAGATCGTCGATCGCGACCTGTATGCGACCGCCGTGCTGTCCGGCAACCGCAACTTCGACGGCCGCATCCACCCGTATGCGAAGCAGGCGTTTCTCGCGTCGCCGCCGCTCGTCGTCGCGTATGCGATCGCCGGCACGATCCGCTTCGACATCGAGAAGGACGCGCTCGGCCACGACCAGGACGGCAAGCCCGTCACGCTGAAGGACATCTGGCCGACCGACGAGGAGATCGACGCGATCGTCGCATCGAGCGTGAAGCCCGAGCAGTTCCGCAAGGTCTACGAACCGATGTTCGCGCGCACCACCGATGCGGGCGAGCGCGCGGCGCCGCTGTACGACTGGCGTCCGCAAAGCACGTACATTCGCCGTCCGCCGTACTGGGAAGGCGCGCTGGCCGGCGAGCGCACGCTCAAGGGCATGCGCCCGCTCGCGGTGCTCGGCGACAACATCACGACCGATCACCTGTCGCCATCGAACGCGATCCTCGCGAACAGCGCGGCCGGCGAGTACCTCACGAAGATGGGCCTGCCGGAAGAGGACTTCAATTCGTACGCGACGCACCGGGGAGACCACCTGACCGCGCAGCGCGCCACCTTCGCGAACCCGACGCTGATCAACGAGATGGCGGTCGTCGACGGCGCGGTGAAGAAGGGCTCGCTCGCGCGCGTCGAGCCCGAAGGCAAGGTCATGCGGATGTGGGAAGCGATCGAGACGTACATGAATCGCAAGCAGCCGCTGATCGTCGTCGCCGGCGCCGACTACGGCCAGGGCTCGTCGCGCGACTGGGCCGCGAAGGGCGTGCGGCTCGCGGGCGTCGAGGCGATCGTCGCCGAAGGGTTCGAGCGGATCCACCGCACGAACCTGATCGGGATGGGCGTGCTGCCGCTCGAGTTCAAGCCGGGCACGAACCGCGCGACGCTCGGCATCGACGGCACCGAGACCTTCGACGTGATCGGCGAGCGTACGCCGCGCGCCGACCTCACGCTCGTGATTCACCGCAAGAACGGCGAGCGCGTCGCGACGCCCGTGACGTGCCGCCTCGATACGGCCGAGGAAGTGTCGATCTACGAGGCGGGCGGCGTGCTGCAGCGTTTCGCGCAGGACTTCCTCGAATCGTCGCAGGCCGCCTGACCGGGCCACACAGGGACAACGCAAACATGGCTCACATTCCTCAAATCAGGATTCCGGCGACGTATATCCGCGGCGGCACCAGCAAGGGCGTGTTCTTCCGGCTGCAGGATCTGCCGGACGCCGCGCAGGCGCCGGGCGCCGCACGCGACGCGCTGCTGCTGCGCGTGATCGGCAGTCCCGATCCGTACGGCAAGCAGATCGACGGGATGGGCGGCGCGACGTCGTCGACCAGCAAGACGGTGATCGTGTCGAAGAGCACGCGCCCCGGCCACGACGTCGACTACCTGTTCGGGCAGGTCGCGATCGACAAGGCATTCGTCGACTGGACCGGCAACTGCGGGAACCTGTCGGCGGCGGTCGGCCCGTTCGCGATCAGCGGCGGGCTCGTCGATGCGTCGCGCGTGCCGCGCGACGGCATCGCGACCGTGCGCATCTGGCAGGCGAACATCGGCAAGACGATCGTCGCGCACGTGCCGGTCACGAACGGCGCGGTGCAGGAGACGGGCGATTTCGAGCTGGACGGCGTCACGTTTCCGGCCGCCGAAGTGCAGCTCGAGTTCATGGATCCGGCCGCGGAGGAAGAAGGCTCGGGCGGCTCGATGTTCCCGACCGGCAACCTCGTCGACGACCTCGCCGTGCCGGGCATCGGCACGCTGAAGGCGACGATGATCAACGCGGGGATTCCGACCATCTTCGTCGAGGCCGAGGCGATCGGCTATACGGGCACCGAACTGCAGGACGCGATCAACGGCGACCCGAAGGCGCTCGAGAAGTTCGAGACGATCCGCGCGCACGGCGCGCTGCGCATGGGCCTGATCGACACGCTCGACGAGATCGCGACGCGGCAGCACACGCCGAAGGTCGCGTTCGTCGCGAAGCCGGCCGACTATGTCGCGTCGAGCGGCAAGCGCGTGAACGCGGGCGACATCGACCTGCTGGTGCGGGCGATGTCGATGGGCAAGCTGCATCACGCGATGATGGGCACGGCGGCGGTCGCGATCGGCACGGCCGCGGCGATTCCCGGCACGCTCGTCAACCTGGCGGCGGGCGGCGGCGAACGCAACGCGGTGCGCTTCGGCCATCCGTCGGGGACGCTGCGCGTCGGCGCGGAAGCCCGGCTCGAAAATGGCGAATGGACGGTCACGAAGGCGATCATGAGCCGCAGCGCGCGCGTGCTGATGGAAGGCTGGGTGCGGGTGCCGGGGGATGCGTTCTGAGCGTGCCGCGGTTCGCGCGTGCAACCCGGCAGTGCTGAACCGGATCGATCCCTGCGAAGCGGACCCGCTGCGCAGGGATTTTTCGTTTGGCGCACGTGTGACGAAGGCTATTCGCTACGCAGTGTTTCGCATCGGTGGCCGTATCGGTGCGCCGAAGCACTAACGCTGGTCGACAGGAGAATCGTATGTCGCTTGGTGTCCCGCTTGCCGGCGTCCACATCGTCGAATTCGAAGGCCTCGGCCCCGGCCCGCTCGCGGGCTGGATGCTCGCCGGGATGGGCGCGCGCATCACGTTGATCGCGCGTCCGGCAGGCCGCACCAGCGCGCCGGACGCGCTGCAGGGCCGCGACGGCGACCTGCTGCGCGAAGGCAAGACGATCGTCGAACTCGATCTGAAGACGCCGGCCGGCCGCGACGCGGCGCTCGCGCTGATCGCGCAGGCCGACGCGCTGATCGAGGGGTTGCGGCCCGGCGTGATGGAGCGCCTCGGTCTCGGCCCGGACGATTGCGCACGCGAGAATCCGAAGCTCGTGTACGGACGGATGACGGGCTGGGGCCAGGACGGACCGCTCGCGGCGGCCGCCGGGCATGACCTGAACTACGTCGCGCTGACGGGGCTGCTGTCGCTGTCCGCGCCGCGCGATGGCCGGCCCGGCGTGCCGCCGACCGTCGTCGGCGATGCCGGCGGCGCGCTCGGGCTCGCATTCGGGATCGTCTGCGCGCTGTTCGACGTGCGCGGCGGCGGGCCGGGGCGCGTGGTCGACGGCGCGATCGTCGACATCGTGTCGATGCTCGGCTCGCTCGCGTTGTGGGCACGCGCGAACGGGCAACTCGATGGCGCGCAGCCGAGCCTCTTCCACGATGCGCCGTTTTACGACGTATATCGCTGCGCGGACGGCGAATGCGTGACGATCGGCGCGCTCGAGCCGCCGTTCTACGCGCTGCTGGTCGAGCGGCTCGGGTTGGGCGATGTCGATCCGGCGTCGCAGTATGACCGCGCACGCTGGCCGGCGCTGAAGGCGCGCTTTGCGGAGGTGTTCGCGCAGCAGCCGTCCGCGCACTGGCGCGCGCTGCTCGAAGGCACCGACGCGTGCTTCGCCCCGGTGCTGAGCGTGGCCGCTGCGGTCGAGCATCCGCACATTGCGGCGCGCGGGATCTATCGAACTGACGAGAACGGGAACGTGCGGGCGCGCGTGGCGCCGCGGTTTCTATCGTTGCAGGATGATGACGCGGGTTGACGGAGCCGGTGCGCGGGGCTTGTCGCCGCGTGTGCTCCGCCGTGTCGAGCGATATCGGCCGCTTACGCCGTTTCCTCCGGCGCATCCGGCATCTTGCCGTCGCCGACGCGGTTGATCGTGCCTTGCGCGATCGCGACGAGCCGCTCGTGATCGCCGTCGATGACGAACACATGACACTGGCAGGTCGCCTGATGCCGGCCCGCGTAGACGACCTTCGCGCGCGCGACGAGCGTGCCGTTCACGGCCGGCCGCAGGTAGTTGATCTTGTATTCGGCGGTGATGACGCGCGGGCCGAGCACGAGCGCGCCGGCGAAGGTCAGCGCGTTGTCGGCGAGGTAGCCGATCACGCCGCCGTGCACGAAGCCATGCTGCTGCCGCAACTCTTCCCGCACGGGCAGGCACAGCGACACTTCGTTGTCGCCGATATGCATCAGCTCCGTGCCCAGCAGCATGCTGAACGGTTGCGCGCGCAATGCGCCGCGCGCGTGGTCCGTGATGTCCGTCATCGACTGCCCTCGCAATGCGTGTCCGCTTGCGCTGAACTCTAGGAAGGGGGCTGCGGATAAGCAAGGAAATTCGTCCGCATTTCGCGCAACGGCCGGCGCGATGCGACGCGATTACTGCGCCGAACGCGCGCGTTGTCCTCGTTTGCCGGCGATTCGACGGGGATGGCGGGGACTGGCCGGGCGCCGCTTGCCGGATGTTCCTAAAGTCCGACGAAGAAATGCCGCTAATGCCGGGGCATTGCTCCATCGTCGCCTCTCCAGGAATCTCCCCCATGTTCGGAAAAATCAAGCTCGCGTCGGGTCTGCTCGGCGTGTTGACCGTGTTTTGCCTCTTTCTGTTCGCGATCGAGGCGCTCGGCTTCTGGGCGCTCGCATCGACGCGCAGCGGCGTCGACGACCTGTCGAACGTCGCGATCGCGCAGGTCGACGCGGCCAGCCAGGCGACCGAGGGCCTGCTCGACGCCCGCGTGAACCTGTCGCGCGCGGGCACGCGGATGGTGCGCGGCGGCCCGAAGCCCGACGAGATCATCCGCCATGCCAGCGCTTCGCTCGCCGAAGCGGACAAGGCGTTCGCCGCGCTGACGGCCGCGCAGGCCGTCGACGCGACGAACCGCGCGCGCGTGGCGGTGCTCGTCGAGCGCTATCGCGCGCTGCGCGGCGCGCTGGGCGAACTCGTGCAGTTCCTCGACGCCGACAACATCCAGGCGTTCCTCGACCAGCCGACGCAGGGCTTCCAGGACGCATACCTCGCCGAACTGCACCGCTTCGCCGACTACGGCGCCGAGTCGAGCCGCGACGCGCTCGCCACGATCGATAGCGGGATTCAGTGGTTCAAGTGGGTCGGCATCGTGCTGCTGGTGGCGATGCTCGCCGCGAGCGCGGCGATTTACGCCGCCGCGCGGCGCGCGGTGGTCGCGCCGCTGGACGAGGCCGGCCGCCATTTCGAGCGCATCGCGCAGGGCCGGCTCGACGAAGCCGTGCGGGCGGGCGGCGTGTTCGAGATCGACCGGATGTTGCGCGGCCTTGCCACGATGCAGGCGAGCATCGCGGACACCGTGCGCACCGTGCGTCACGCGTCCGACGCGATCCACCTCGGCGCGGGCGAGATCGCCGGCGGCAACGCGGACCTGTCCGCGCGCACGGGCACGCAGGCCGCGTCGCTCGAGGAAACCGCCGCGAGCATGGAGGAACTGACCGCGACCGTCCGCCAGAACACCGACAGCGCGCGTGCGGCCAGCGCGCTGGCCGACGCGGCGCTCGACGCGACGCGCCACGGCGGCGGCGTGGTCGACAGCGTGATCGACCGGATGCGCGGCATCGCCCAAAGCTCCGGGCGCATCGCGGAGATCATCTCGGTGATCGACGGCATCGCCTTCCAGACCAACATCCTCGCGCTGAACGCGGCGGTCGAGGCCGCGCGGGCCGGCGAGCAGGGCCGCGGCTTCGCGGTGGTCGCGGGCGAAGTGCGCTCGCTCGCGCAGCGCAGCGCGCAATCGGCGAAGGAAATCAAGGCGCTGATCGAGGAGTCGGTCACGCAGATCGACGGCGGCTCGGAACTCGTCGAACGGGCCGGCGACGCGATGCGGACGGTTTCGGCGTCGATCACGCGGGTCGTGCAGACGATGTCGGAGATCACGGCCGCGTCGGTCGAGCAGAGCGTCGGCATCGAGCAGGTCAATCAGGCGGTCACGCAGATGGACCAGCTGACGCAGCAGAACGCGGCGCTGGTGGAGGAAGTCGCGGCGGCGGCCGCGTCGCTGAACGACCAGACCGCGCACCTGATGCAGGCGGTGTCGGTGTTCGAACTGGGCGACGCGCGCGCGGCTCGCGGTGTTCGCGACGCGCGCGCGTCGTCGTCGTTTGCCGGCGCCGGTTACGAAGCGGCGGGCAGCGCCGCGTAAGCGGTCGCGAGGTGGTAGGGCGTCGTCGACGGCATGTCGGCGCGCGACACCTGCCCGTCGGCCGTCTTGCACTCGAACCAGCCGCGCGGATGCAGGAAGCGCGCGGCGAAGCGCTCGATCTGCTGCGCGAGCGGTGCGGAGGCCGGCGTGCCGCCGTGCGTGGCGAGCGCGCGCAGGTATTCGGTCTGCGCCCAGATCCGCTGCGTGCCGTCGATGCATGCGCCTTGCGCGTCGACCGCCGCGCACACGGCGCCCGTCTGCGGATCGATCCCGTGCTGCTCGGCGAACGCGAACGCGCGCGCGAGCGCGTCGGGGAGTCCGGTTTGCGCGAGGCGCGCGCCGGCCGCATCGACCAGATAGAACCATTCGAACTGATGGCCGGGCTCGAAGCGGTTGTCGGCCGCCCCGAGCGGCAGTTCGGCGACGCAGCCGGTCGCCGTATCGACGAACGTGCGCTCGACGGCCTGCGCGGTGCGCACGAGCGCATCGTCGAACGCCGCGTCGCCGAACGCATCGGCGGCCGCGAGCCATGCTTCGGTCAGGTGCATCAGCGGGTTCTGCAGCGCGCCGCTGCCCGACGACGAGAAGTCGGCGTGACGCGCGGCGTCGAGCAGCGCGTCGCCCGGCTGCGGCGCGAAGCGGTCCTGGATCAGCGCGGCGGTGTCCTCGGCGACCGTGCGCGCCGCGGCGTCGCCCGACGCCGCATGCCATGCGGCACACGCGAACACGACGAACGCGTGCGTATAAAGGTCCTTGGTCGTGTCGAGCGGCGCGCCTTGCGCATCGACGCTGTAGAACCAGCCGCCGTGGCGTGGGTCGCGGAAGCGGCGGCACAGCGAGTCGAACAGCGTGGCCGCGTGCACGGTGTGGCCGGCCTGCGCGAACACGAACAGTTGTCGCGCGCATGCCATTGCGCGATAACGGGTGACGGGCAGCGGTGCATGGGTGGCCGGATCGACGGCCTCGAACGGCAGCCGCAGCGTCTGGTCGAACCCTGAACCCTGCCAGATGGGCAGGATGACGTGCGCAAAATGGTCGCGCAATCGGGCGGCCTGGGCGGAAGCGGAATCGGGAACGGACATGGCGGGGTTGAGCGCTTGGATCGAATTGAGTCGGCGCGGAGCGGCGCGGCCGGGGCCAAGGATAAACCATTCCGCGCGGCAGTCTTCAAAACGGGAGAGAAATCGGATGCTCGGCAACCTGGAACTCGTGATGCGCCTGGTCCTCGCGGCGGCGCTCGGCAGTGTCATCGGCTTCGAACGGGAGCGCCTGTCGTGGGCGGCCGGCCTGCGCACGCACATGCTGGTCTGTGTCGGCTCGACGCTCATCATGATCGTGTCGGCGTTCGGTTTCGCCGATGTGCTGGGCAGCAGCGACCACATCGTGCTCGATCCGTCGCGGATCGCCGCGCAGGTGGTCTCGGGCATCGGTTTCCTCGGCGCGGGCTCGATCCTGCTGCGCGGCGAGATCGTGCGCGGGCTGACGACGGCCGCGAGCCTCTGGTCGGTCGCCGCGATCGGCCTCGCGGTGGGCGGCGGACTGTACGTCGCGTCGATTTCCGCGACGATCATCATCCTGATCATCCTGGCCGGCATCAAGCCGCTCGAGCGCCGCTACTTCACGGTGCGGCAGCGGCGTCAGCTCGCGCTGACGGTGGTGGGCGGCGCGTTGACGTTCGATTCGCTGCACGCGGCCCTCGGCCCCGACAGCGCGCGCGTGAAGCAATTCATCGTGCAGCGCGCCGACGACACGGGCGAGCACGACGAGGTGCGCATCGCGCTCGGGCGCGTGTCGGATCTCGAATACCGCGCGATCTGCGACAAGCTGCGCGGGCTGTCGTGCGTGACGCGATTCGAGGAAGGCGGCGGGCTGTCGGGTGACGAATAGACGGCATCCGATCGGCCGGATCGGCGATCGGTCATGCGACAATGGCCGGTCACTGATTCCGTTCGACATCCGGTTCCGCGTTCGCGGACCTGTAATCCGACTCCATGACCGAATCCGTTTCCCTGCCTCGCTCCCGTTCCCGCTCCGACCGCTCGTCGGCCCGTTCGCGTCCGCGTTCCGTCGCGGCCGCGGCAGACACTGCCGCCAGGGCGACCGCGCGGTCCGGCAACGCGACGGGCGGCGATGCGCCGCGGGACGAACGCACGCTCGACCTGTTCGGCGATCCGGTGCTCGAGCCGGCTGCGCGTGGGCCGGTGGTGTCGCGCGATGACGGGGCGGTGGATGCCGACACGGTGGCCGCCGTCGCGGACAGCGATGACGGCGGTCGGCAGGCGACGCTGGATGGATTCGGCACGCCGGGCGCCGACGGCGGGGCCGTGGCGAAAACGACGGCGCCTGCGTCGACGCGTGAACGCGGCGACGTGGCCGATGCCGATGCAACGAAGCCCGGCGAGGCGCGGCTGCTCGATGGTGTCGTCGCGACGGCAACCGGCGAGCCGGCAACCGACGGCAGCCAGGTGAAGACCAGCGGCGCGGCGGAAGCAGGCGACGCGGCCGGGACGCACGCCGATCGTTCGACGGCGAATGCCGGAGCGGCGGAAGGTGCGGTCGATGCGGTCATCGGCGACCGACTCGTGAAAGCGAGCGATGAGCCCGAAGGCGCCGCCGTGCCGGCCACACGCGACGAAGCAGTGCGAACACCCGGCGAGACTACGAAGGGGCGTCGCGCAGCCGCCGGCGGCAAGCGCCGTGCTGTCGCTGGCGCACGCGAAGCGGCAGCGGCGCGTGGCGCGCCGGAAGTGGCCGCCGTCGACGCGGCGTCGGAAGTGACCCCGGCGCAGCACCTTGCGCCATCCACTGAACGGTCGGCGACCGCCGAACCGGCCGAGCCCGCAGTTGCCGCGCGTGCCCATGACGCCACGCAAGCAGCCGCGGCGCCGGCCGCGCCGTTCGCGCAGCCTGTTGCGTCCGCGGCGTCGTTCGTGACGAAGCCGTCGGCGGAACGTGCGCAACCGGCCACGTCGAGCGCGTCGGCCTTCGATCCCGACACGCAACTGCGCCCGCTGTCGGACCGGCTCGCCGCGCTGCAGGCCGAGACGGCCGGCATGAAGCAGGCGGCCGATCGCGAGATGCGTCGCGTCAACCGGCTGCTGCTGGCGCTGGCGATCGTCGTGTTCGCGGGGCTCGTCGCGCTGGTGCTGCAAACGCGGCAAATCGCGCACCTGAAGCAGGAAGTCGACGCCCGGCAGCAGCGGATCGACCGGCTGGCTGCCGACCTGTCGACGCAGCAGGCAACGCTGATGACGCTCGCGGAACACCACGAAGCGATGCTGTCGCAGGTCGACCGGCTGCAGCGCAATGCGAACCGCGAGGCGGCGGCCGCGAAGCGCATGCGTCGAACGCGCTAAATCGTCCGACCCTACCTGCAAACCCCGGCGTGACAAGGCGCGTCGGGGCGTGCCGTCGATCGGCGGTGGCGCGGGTGCGGCAAACTGATGCGGTGAGCTGGCAGAGTTCAGGGAAAACCCTTAGAATGGCATCCATCTAAGGGAAAACCCTAGAATCATCTGTCAGGAGTCTCACATGAGCTTCATTCTTGCCCTGCTGCAAAAGATCGACGACCTGTTCGTCTCCCCGCACCTGCCGCTCGACGCGGAATATTCGTACGCTGCACGTCACGCCGAAGCCGAGCGCGTGCGTCGTGCGAACCGCGTTCCGACCGTCCTGTACCGTCGCTGATTCGCTGATTCGCTGATTCGCTGATTCGCTGATTCGCTGATTCGCTGATTCGGCGCGGCGCTCGCCGCCTCTGCCTGCCCGTTTTCCACCGCCGCATCGCGCGCCGGTGCGACCGTCCCGCTACACTGGAAGTCCGACTTCCCTCGCGACACCCGGGCCATGCTGCAGATGCGGCCGATGACGGCCGGTGAATTCCACGCATACCGCACGCGCGCCATCGACGGCTACGCGCGCGATCTCGTGTCATCCGGGCAGAACGCCACCGACGACGCGCAGACCCGCGCCCGCGCCTGCTTCGATACGCTGCTTCCCGATGGCCTGCTCACTTCCGGCCAGACGCTCGTTCAACTGATCGACGCCGCCAGCGGCGACACGGTGGGCGACCTCTGGTACGCGATCGTGCCCGAAGGGCCGAACCGTACGCTGTTCATCTACGATCTCGACATCGTCCCGACCCGGCGCCGCCAGGGCTGGGCCACGCGCGCGCTCGATGCACTCGAGGCCGAGGCGCGCCGTCATGGCGTCACCGAAATCGGGCTGTCGGTGTTCAATCACAACACGGCGGCCCGTGCGCTGTATCGGGCGTGCGGCTTCGTGCCGATCACGACGACGCTGATCAAGCCGGTCGTCCAGGGCTGAGGCCCGCACGCGCGCGTCGGTGACGCGAGTTGTCGTTTTTTCCGGCCGCCTTCCGATGATCTGTCCCGACGCAGCGCATGCAATTTGCGCCCCGCCGGACGGCAAGCGATTCCCGATACGACAAGCGCCGGGCCGTCCATCGAACGGCCCGGCGCTTGTCGTGGCCCGCATCAGCGTGCGCGGCCTTTCCATCTCCTCAGCAGCAGCGCGTTCGTCACGACGCTGACGCTGGAGAACGCCATGGCCGCGCCCGCGATCACCGGATTCAGCCAGCCGAGCGCCGCGAGCGGCACGCCGATCAGGTTGTAGACGAACGCCCAGAACAGGTTCTGCTGGATCTTCCGATACGTCCGCTTCGAGATGTCGATCGCATCGGCGACGAGCGCCGGGTCGCCGCGCATCAGCGTGATGCCGGCCGTATGCATCGCGACGTCGGTGCCGGTCGCCATCGCGATGCCGACGTCGGCCGCGGCGAGCGCGGGCGCATCGTTGATCCCGTCGCCGACCATCGCGACGATTCCGCCGTGCGTGCGTTTCAGTTCGGCCACCACGCGTGCCTTGTCGTCGGGCAGCACCTGCGCATGCACTTCGCCGATCCCGAGCGTCGCCGCGACGGCCGCCGCGCTGCCGCGGTTGTCGCCCGTGACGAGCACGCTCGCGACGCCACGCGCCGACAGTGCCGCGATCGCGTCGCGCGCGCCCGGCTTCACGGTGTCGCCGAACGCGATCAGCGCGAGCAGCGCGCGCGGCGCGTCGGCACGCATCAGCCACGAGATCGTGTTGCCCGCGCGCTCGAGTTCCCCGGCACGCGCGTCGAGTTCCGGCGGCACGACGATGCCGAGTTCGTCGCGCCAGCGGGTGCTGCCGAGTGCGAGACGCTCCCCGCCGACGCGCGCCTCGACGCCGCGTCCGGCCACCGCGCGTGCATCGGCCGCGACGACCTCGGCCGCGACGATCTCGGCCGAACCCGCGCCGCCGCCGCGGGCCACGACGTCCGCATCGTGCGCGGCGACCACGGCGCGCGCGAGCGGGTGGTCGCTTTGCCGCTGGACCGCGGCCGCGAGAGCGAGCGCTTGCTCACGTGGGATGCCGACGGCGTCGAATGCCGTCACGGACGGTTTGCCTTCGGTCAGCGTGCCGGTCTTGTCGAACGCGATCACCGTGCTGCGCTGCGCGAGTTCGAGCGCCAGGGCGTCCTTGATCAGCACGCCGTGGCGGGCCGCGACGCCGGTGCCTGCCATGATCGCGGCGGGCGTCGCGAGGCCGAGCGCGCACGGGCACGCGATGACGAGCACCGCGACCGCGTTGAGGATCGCCGTTTCGATGCCGGCGCCGGCGATCAGCCAGCCGGCCAGCGTCAGCACGGCGATGCCGAGGATCGCCGGCACGAACACTTCGCTGACGCGATCGACGAGCCGCTGGATCGGCGCCTTTTCCGCCTGCGCGGATTCGACGAGGCGGATGATGCGCGCGAGCGTCGTCTCCGCGCCGATCGCGGTGGTTTCGACGACGAGCGCGCCTTCGCCGTTGATCGAGCCGGCCGTGACCGGATCGCCGTCTTCCTTCGGCACCGGCAGGCTTTCGCCGGTGATCAGCGATTCGTCGACGTGCGAGCGGCCCGACGCGATCCGGCCGTCGACGGGCACACGCTCGCCCGGACGGATGCTGACGGTCGTGCCGATGCGGACCTGCGCCAGCGGCACGTCGCGTTCGACGCCGTGCTCGACGACGCGCGCGCGATCGGGGCGCAGCGCGTTCAGCGCGCGGATCGCCTCGGTCGTCTGGCGTTTCGCGCGCGCTTCGAGCCATTTGCCGAAGCGCACCAGCGTGATGATGACGGCCGATGCCTCGAAATACAGATGGCCGGGGTGCGCGGGGTCGCGCAGCAGCATCCACAGGCTCAGGCCGTACGCGGCCGACGTGCCGAGCGCGACGAGCAGGTCCATGTTGCCAGTGCGTGCCTTCACCGCATGCCAGGCGGCGCGGTAGAAGCGTGCGCCGAAGCCGAACTGGACGACCGACGCGAGCACGAGCTGCAGCCAGCCGGGCAGCATCGCGTCGATGCCGAACGGCGCGACGAGCATCGGCACGATGAGCGGCACGCTCAGCACGGCCGAGCCGATCACGAGATTGCGTTCGCGGATCGCTTCGCGGCGCTTGCGGGCGTCGGGGGCTTGCGCGGGTTCGGCGGCGCGGGCTTCGGCGTCGGCCGAGGCGTCCGCGTCCGGCGCAACGGCGAGCGACGCCCGATAACCGGCCGTCGTGACCGCCGCGATCAGCGTGGCGGCGTCGAGCGCGCCGGCGCCATGCACCGACGCGCGTTCGGTCGCGAAATTGACCGATGCGCGCGTGACGCCAGGCACGGCGGCCAGCGCCTTTTCGACGCGGCCGACGCAGGATGCGCACGTCATGCCGCCGATGTCGAATTCGAGATCGCGGGAAGCGGCCGGAGGCGGCGCGGCGACCGGTGTCGCGCCGTAGCCGGCTTGCCGCACGGCTTCGGCCAGTTGCGACGCGGAAACGTCCGGTGCCGCGTCGACGGTCGCGCGCTCGGTGGCGAGGTTGACGGATGCGCGCGCGACGCCGGGCACCTTCGCCAGCGCTTTTTCGACGCGCGACACGCACGACGCGCAGGTCATGCCGTCGATGTCGAGTTCGATGCCGGCGGCGGGCGCGGGCAGTGCGCTCGCCGGCGCTGCGGGCCGGGCGGTCGCGTGCATCGCGTGCTCGACGTGCGCGGACGCAACGGCTTCGACCGCCGCTTCGCGCACGGCGGCGTGATAGCCGGCGGCGTCGACCGCGGCGACGAGCTGCGCGGGCTCGACCGTGTCCTGCACGGTCACCGTCGCCGCATGCGCGTCGAGATCGACCGCCGCCTCGACGACGCCCGGCACGGCGGCCAGCGCACGCTGCACGCGGCCCGTGCAGCCGCCGCAATGCATGCCGTCGATGGACAGTTCGATCGTTTGCATGTCGGCGGAGGCGAGTGGTTCAGTCATGTCGGATTCCCCAAAAGCGCGGTTCGTGCCGCGAATGACGCCAGTATCAACATTCCCATGATGGGAAGGTCAAGGGGTGGCGATGCAATACGGCATCGTAGCGACGGCCGGCCCATTCTCGCCCGGCATGCCGCCCCGCGCAGGCGGCGGGCGGTTCCGGACAAGGGCCGGATCAATGGAACTCTGGGCCGACGACAGCCCCGCTACCGCTGCGCCCGATATTCGGCATATTGGGGGATGCCCTTAGGCGCTATGATACCGGCCTGACATCAGCGCCCGCCGAGCGAAGCGGCGATCGGGCATGCTGGGGTGCCTTGCTTTCGCCGATCGTGAGTCGAACAAGGCGTTGACTGACAAGAACGATATTCGGCCAGTACTCAATGATTGAAAACCTACGAGAATCAATTTCTCTGCGGCGCGCGGCAGGCGCGTCGCTGGCTCTGGCGGCGCTGCTGGCAGGATGCGCGTCGCAGCCGGACGCGATCCAGCGAAAAACCGGCTGGATGCGTGCCGAAGTGGCCGACTCCTATGTATACGCGTATCCGCTCGTGCTGATGGACGTCGCGAAGGAAGCCGCGACGGGCGGTGACAGCGCGCAGCCGGGCCAGGCGCCGCTCAACACGCTGCGCCACGCGCAGGCGCTGCCGCCCGTCGGCGCGCTCAACCCGCCGCTGCCGGGCGTCGACACGCTCGACTCGACCGGCTGGCTCGACGTCGGTGCCGAGCCGGTGATCGTGACGCTGCCGGATACCCGCGGCCGCTACTGGGATGCCCGCGCGCTCGACATGTGGACGAACGTGCTGTGGTCGTCGTCGAGCGTGGCGGCGCGTGGCGCTCGCGGCGCCGCGCGATCGCAAACGATTGCCTTCGCCGCGAAGGACTGGCAGGGCACGCTGCCGAAGGGCGCGTTGCGTATCGACGTGCCGTCGGCCAACGCGTGGCTCGAGGTGCGGCTGCAGACGAGCGGCGGGCGCGACCTCACGAACGTGAAGAAACTGCAGCGGGCGATCCGCGTGGTGCCGCTGTCCGTCTATACGGGCAGCACGCGCGGCGCGTCGGTCGCGGTCCATGCGGGCAGCGCGCCGTTGGAAGCGGCGAGCGGCGGCACGCCGGCCGAGCAGGTGGCCGCGCTCGATCCGAAGGCGTTCTTCACGCGCTTCGCGCGGGCGCTGCAGGACAATCCGGCACCGGCCGACGACGCGCACGCGAACGAATTGCTCGGCGACATCGGCGTGACGGCCGGTTACCCGGTGCTGTGGACGGGCGATCGCCTGAACGCCGCGACGGCCGGCGTCGCCGAGGCGCGCGCGCGGCTCGCGACACCGCCGTCGAACCTGCTGAACGCGAACGGCTGGAGCTGGATCGGCGACACGGCCGGCAAGTACGGCCAGGACTATGCGCTGCGCGCATACGCGGCCTACACGCAGTTCGGCACCGCGACGCGCGACGACGAGACGCTCGCGCTCGTGCGCGTCGATAGCGACGGCCACACACTGAACGGCGCGAACCGCTACGTGCTGCACTTCGCGCCGGGCGCGCTGCCGCCGGTGCGCGGGTTCTGGACGCTCACGCCGTACACGACGAACGGCGCGCTGCCCGACGTCGGCTCGGCGCGCCGCTCGCTTGGCGACCGCGACCGCTTGCGCCGCAATCACGACGGCTCGATCGACGTGGTCGTGTCGGCGTCGCCGGGCGGCACGCACGCGGCCAACTGGCTGCCGGCGCCGCGCGCCGACTTCGCGCTCGCGCTGCGACTCTACGCACCGAAGCCGCAGGCGAGCGACGGCTCGTGGATGCCGCCCGTCGTCGTCCGAAAGTGAACCGACGGGCGCCGCCGCTGTCCGACCCGCGGGCGCGGCGGCCTCGCCCGAGCGTCGTTCCGTCACCACCTGAGCCTATACTTTCGGGATAGCGTGCGCGGCCGTGCCGGTTTTCCGGCGCGGCCCGGCATCCATTCCCGAGGCATCCAAGCATGTCAAGCGCAGACAAAGAAACCGTACCCTCGACCTTCCACGCCCTCGGCAGCGTTGCACGCTCGCGCCGGACCCGACGTATCGGCCTCGGCGTGCTGATCTTCCTCGTTTTATTCGGACTGCTCGGATTCTTCGCGGCGCCGCCGCTGATCCGCCACATCGCCGAACAGCAACTGAGCCAGCAACTCGGCCGGCCGTCCACCGTCCAGCGCATCGCGCTGAACCCGTACACGCTGAACCTCGAAGCCGAGGGCGTACACGTCGGCGAGCGCGGCGGCCAGGGCGACTTCATCGACATCGGCAAGCTCGTCGTGCGGCCGTCGTGGTCGTCGCTGTTCCGCGGCGCGCCGATCGTCAACGAAGTGCGCGTCGACTCGCCGCGCTTCCATATCGTCCGCTACGACGCGCAACGCTTCAACTTCACCGACCTGATCGAGAAGTTCTCGACGCCGTCCAAACCCGAAAGCAAGCCGACCCATTTCTCGGTGTCGAACATTCAGGTCAACGACGGGCGGATCGACTTCGACGACCGCCTGCTGAACGAAAAGCACGTGGTCGACAACTGGACGCTCGGCATTCCGTTCATCGCGACGCTGCCGTCGAAGACCGACATCTTCGTGCAGCCGAAGCTGCGCGCGCGAATCGACGGCAGCCCGATCGCGATCGACGGCAAAACGAAGCCGTTCGCGCTGTCGCGCGAATCGGAAGTCGTGCTGAAGTTCGACCGGCTCGACGTGCCGAAGCTGATTTCCTACGCGCCGGCGAAGCTGCCGGTGATCGTCACCAGCGGCCTGCTGAGCAGCGACCTCACGCTGAACTTCGTGATGAGCGGCGCCACGCCGTCGCTGCGCGTGTCGGGCACCGTGGATCTCAACGACGCGAAGGTGACCGACCGCGCGTCCGCGCCGCTGTTCGCCGCGCGCGGCGTGCACGTCGCGGCCGCCGGCCTCGAGCCGCTGCGCAACGTGCTGCATTTCGACGAGATCCGGCTCGACCAGCCGGTCGTCGACCTGGCGCGCGACAAGCAGGGCGTGCTGAACGTCGAGAAGCTCGCCGGCACGCCGGCCGCCGCGCCGAAGGCCGACGCGGGCAAGCCTGCCGCGTCGGGCGCCGCCGCATCGACCGCCGCCGCCGCCAACGCCGCGAGCGGCGCGAAGGCCGAAGCCGCCGCGAAGGAAGCGCCGCCGCTCGACCTGACGATCCGTCATTTCGCGATCGACGGCGGCACGATCAACGTCGACGACCGCGTGCCCGCGACGCCGACCGCGCTGTCGCTGACGAAGCTCGCCGCGACGCTCGACGGCTTCACGCTGCAGGGCAAGACGCCCGCGAAATACACGCTGTCGACGTCGCTGTCGCGCGGCGGTGACGTGAAGGCCGAAGGCGCGTTCAGCCTGGCCGCGAAGCAGGCCGACACGAAGCTGACGGTCGACGCGCTCGCGTTGCCGGCGCTGCAGCCGTATCTCGGCGAGGCGACCCGCGCGCGCGTGCTCGACGGCACGCTCGGCGCGAGCGTCAACGCGAAGGCCGACTGGGGCAAGACGCCGCTCGACGCGCAGGTCGCCGACAGCACGGTGAGCCTGAAGTCGCTGAAGCTCGCGACGCCGGACGCGAAGGCGCCCGCGATCGTGCTGCCCGACGCGAGCGCGAAGATCGCGAAGGTCGACGTCGCCGCGCGCACCGCGGAAATCGCGAGCGTCGATGCGACAGGGCTCGCGCTCGACGTGAAGCGCCTGAAGGACGGCAAGATCGACCTGGCCGCGCTGGCCGAACCCGCGCAGGCGGCGGTGCCCAGGCGCACGGTCGCGCGCAAGGCCGAGGCGGCCGCGCCGTCGTGGCATTACCGGATCGACGCGCTGAACGTGAAGGAGTCGTCCGCGAACTTCACGGACCTGTCGACGCCGCGTCCGGTGAAGCTCGCGATCAAGCCGCTCGACCTGTCGGTGCAGAAGATCAGCGACGACATGACGAAGCCGCTGCCGGTGCAACTGAAGGCGACGCTGAACCGCAAGGGCTCGGTGAACGTGTCGGGCGACGTGACCGCGCAGCCGCTGAAGCTCGGCCTGAAGATCAACGGCAACCGCCTCGACGCGGCCGCGTTCGAGCCGTACTTCGGCAGCGCGCTGAACGCGACCATCGCGAGCGCGCTGCTCAACGCGCAGGGCAACCTGACGTTCGCGCAGGTGAAGGACACGCCGCGCGCGACCTATCGCGGCGATGTCGCGCTGGTCGACGTGCGGATGCTCGACAAGGCGACGTCCGACCCGTTCGCGGGCTGGCGCTCGCTCGCGCTGTCGAACCTGAAGGTGAACTACGACGAGAAGGGCACCGACGTCGACGCCGCGCGCGTGACGTTCTCGAACTTCTACGGCCGCGTGCTGCTCGATGCGCAGGGGCGGCTGAACCTGAAGGACGTCGTCGCGAAGGAGACGGGCCCCGCGCAATCGCTCACGCGCGACGCGAGCAAGGGCGAACCCGTGCCGCTGTCGCCGGGCGTGACGCCGCCGGCCGCCGCGCAGGCTGCATCGGCCGCGGCCGTGCAGCAGGCGTCCGCGCCGGCCGCCGCATCGGCGACGGTCGTCGTGAAGGCCGCGCCGCCGCCGCAGAATCCGGTGCGCATGCATTTCGGCCAGCTCCTGCTGCAGAACGGCCGCGTGACCTACACCGACAACTTCATCAAGCCGAACTACACGGCGAATCTGGTCGCGATCAAGGGGACGGTCGGCGCGTTCGGTACGGACTCGACGACGTCCGCGCCGGTCGACGTCGCCGCGAACCTCGCGGGCAACGGGCCGATCTCGATCAAGGGCTCGGTGAACCCGCTGATCGACAAGCCGGCGCTGGACCTCACGGCGACCGCGCACGACATCGAGCTGACCAACCTGACGCCGTATTCGGCGAAGTACGCCGGCTATCCGATCACGAAGGGCAAGCTCAACGTCGACCTGCACTACCAGCTCGCGAACGATCAGCTGCAGGCGAACAACCACATCTTCATCGACCAGCTCACGTTCGGCGATCACGTCGAGAACGACACGGCGACGAAGCTGCCCGTGAAGCTCGCGATCTCGCTCCTGAAGAACACGCGCGGCGAGATCGACGTGAACCTGCCGGTGTCGGGCTCGCTGTCGAATCCGGAGTTCAGCGTCGGCGGGCTGATCTGGCGCGCGGTGCTGAACCTGATCGCGAAGGCCGTCACGTCGCCGTTCACGCTGCTCGCGAACGCGTTCGGCGGCAGCGGCGGCGAGGATCTCGGCTACGTCGAGTTCGCGCCGGGCACGTACGCGCTGACCGACGCGCAGCAGAAGAAGCTCGACACCGTCGTGAAGATGCTGACCGAAAAGCCGTCGATCCGGCTGGACCTGATCGGCCGCGTCGATCCGGCGAAGGACACGCCGGGGCTGCGCGACGCGTACGTCGAGCGCCTGGTGCGTCAGCAAAAGCTGAAGGACGTGGTCGGCCAGGGCGAGAGCATCGACCCGATGTCGGTGAAGGTCGAACCGGCCGAGTACAGCAAGTACCTGACGCGTGCGTACAAGGCCGCCGACTTCAAGAAGCCGCGCAACCTGATCGGCTTGCAGAAGACGCTGCCCGATGCGGACATGAAGCAGGCGCTCGCCGATCACGCGCCGGCCGACGACAATGCGCTGCGCGCGCTCGCGCAGCGGCGCGCGGAGGCCGTGCGCCAATACCTCGACGGCAAGATCGATTCGAGCCGCATGTTCGTCGTGGCGCCGAAGCTCGATGCGAAGGGCATCGAGGACAAGGGCGCGACGACGCGCGTCGACTTCGGCCTGCAGTAAGCCGCGTCACGCCATCATCCGCCGCCGCCGCGCCCGACCGGCAATCGGGCGCGGCGGCGCGCCTTCCTGTCAGCGCTCGGCGATCGCCGGTTCGCGCTTGTCCAGTTCCTTCCTCGCGGCCAGCGGCAGGCGGGCGTCGTCCCACTGCGTCAGCCACTCGACTTCCTTCGCGGTGAACACCTGGCCGTAGTTGCGCAGCGCGTACTGCAGCGCGTCGACGACGTGATGGCGAATGATTTCGGGGGTACGTGCATCGTCCAGCACGAACCGGAGAGCTTCCAGGGTCGACATAGTCGTGCTCCGGGTCAGGGAAAACCCTTTATCACACGCCAATAGTCATGCGCCAAGCACGAAAAAAAATCGCGCGGCGGGCGATCGCGCGCACCCTGCACCGGCCCGGTGCGCGCGTCGCGGCGTGCGCCTGGGGCACCCTGCATTGCGACGGCGTCGTGTCATTTGCGATTGGTTACGTTTGACAGAAAACAGAAAGCCCCGCTTCATCGGAGCGCCGCACGATCCCGCCATATTTTGCGCGCCTGTTGGCAGGTCACGCAGTTCAACGTCAATCGATGAGGTGGGGTGATGATGTCTTTCCTTGGTAAGCAGCGGAAGGTGGCGGCGATGGTGGCGGGCGCGCTGGCGCTCGCAAGCGCGGGTGTCCACGCCGCGCAGCAGGACGGCAACGGTCAGGGCGACGCCGCCGGCCACGGCCGGCGCGTCGTGAAGCACGTGCTGCTGATCAGCGTCGACGGCCTGCACGAGCAGGACCTCGCGCGCTGCATCGGCGCGAACACGTGTCCGAACATCGCGGTGCTCGCGCAAACCGGCGTCACATACACGAACGCCTATACGCCGGGCCTGTCGGATTCGTTCCCGGGCCTCGCGGCGCTCGTGACGGGCGGCTCGCCGAAGACGGCCGGCCTGTTCTACGACGTGTCGTACGACCGCAATCTGTATGCACCGAGCGACACGACCTGCTCGGGCAAGCAGGGCTGGAACGTCGTGTTCGACGAGACGACCGGCATCGACGCCATCAACGGCGGCGCGCTCGTGCACCTCGACGGCGGCGGCGCGTTCAATCCGCAGGCGATCCCGCATGCGAAGGTCAATGGCCAGTGCGTGCCGGTCTATCCGCACAACTACGTGAAGACCAACACGGTGTTCGAGGCCGTCAAGGCCGGCGTGCCGAACGCATACACCGCATGGGCCGACAAGCACGCGTGGGGCTACGACTGGCTGAACGGCCCGTCGGGCACCGGCGTCGACGATCTGATGCGCACCGAGATCAACTCGATCGACCCGGCGACGAACACCGCCTACACCGACGTCTATTCGCACACCGCGCGCTTCGACAACCTGCACGTGCAGGCGCTGGTCAACCAGATCGACGGCCGCGACTCGACCGGCACGAAGAACGCGCCGGTGCCGACGCTGTTCGGCGCCAACTTCCAGACCCTCAGCGTCGCGCAGAAGGCGCCGGTTGCGAAGGGCGGCGGCTATCTCGACGCGAACTTCACGCCGAACGGCCAGGTCGCGAACGCGATCACGTACGTCGACAATTCGATCGGCCGCATCGTCAACGAGTTGAAGCAGCGCAACCTGTACACGTCGACGGCGGTGATCGTCACGGCGAAGCACGGCCAGTCGCCGACCGATCACACGAAGCTCGTGAAGAACGGCGACACGCTGACGAAACTGCTCGAAGCGAACAACTATCTCGACCCGAACGGCAACTTCGGCCAGAACAACACGACGACGGGCAACCTGAACGACGGTTCGGGCCTGGTCGGCACGGGCTTCGTGCAGACCGACGACGTCGGCCTGATCTGGCTGCGCGACCGCAGCCAGCGCACGGCCGTGGTGCAGACGCTGAAGGCGAACCTCGGCTGCAACGCGCCGGGGATCTGCGCCGACGGCTCGCAGGCATACATCCTGTACGGCGCGGCGCTGGCCGACCGGTTCGGCGATCCGGCGAACGGCCGCACGCCGGACATCGTCGTCCAGCCGAATCCGGGCGTGATCTACACGTCGAGCACGAAGAAGGACGAGGAGCACGGCGGCAACGCGCCGGACGACAGCCACCTCGGCCTGCTCGTGTCGTATCCGGGCCTCCACCGCGCGCGCACCGTGAGCGATCTCGTCGGCACGAAGCAGGTCGCGCCGACGATCCTCGGGCTGCTCGGCGCCGAACCGAAGCTGCTGCACGCGGTCGTGGCCGAGAACACGCACGTGCTGCCGGGGCTCGGTATCGACCACTGACGCAACGTGACGGACGGCACGGCGACGCGCCGTCCACGCGTGCCCGGCCCTGTCGGGCACGCTCATCGGTCCGCGCATTCGTCGAGCATCCATTCCCTGAAGCGCCGCAGCGCGGCGCTCGTCTCGAGGCGCTCCGGCGCGTAGCACAGGTAGTGCCCCTGCGCGTCGACGTCGACGGGCGCGTCGAACGGTTCGACGAGCGCGCCGCTCGCGAGCGTGTCGACGATCAGGAAGCGCGGCACGAGCGCGAGCCCGAGCCCGGCTTGCGCGGCCTGGATCAGCACCGAATACTGTTCGAAGCGCGGCCCCGCGAGCGCGTTCATCCGGGCGACGCGATGGCGCTCCACCCAGAGCGACCACGCGATTTCCGCCTGCTCGTGCACGAGCCGCGGCGCGGCGGCCGTGTCGGCGGGCGTGCGCAGCGCATGCCGCGTCGCGAATTCGCCGGAACAGACCGGCACGAACGTGCGGCCGTCCAGGTAATCGCACCGGACGCCTTCCCATGCGCCGTCCCCATAGCGGATCGCCGCGTCGAGTCCGAACGGAAACATGTCGCCGTGCGCGAGATGGCGGCGAAAACTCAGCGTGACCGCCGGCGCGACGGCCAGAAAGCGCGCGAGACGCGGCACCAGCCACTTCGTCGTGAAGGTCGGCACGCTGGCGATCGTCAGCAGGTCGCTGTCCTCGCGCGCGCTCAGCAATTCGATCGATGCGTTGCCGATCTCGCGCAGCGGGCCGATCACGCGCGCGTGATAAACCTGCCCGGCCCGCGTGAGCGCGAGATTGCGCCCCTCGCGCACGAACAGCTTCACGCCGAACAGCGCCTCGAGATTCGCGATCTGCCGGCTGACCGCGCTCGGCGTCAGGCCAAGCTCGCGCGCCGCATACGAGAAGTTCAGGTACTTCACGGAACTCGCGAACGCGTGCAGCTCCGCGACGTTGGGAAACAGGTGCTTCACGGCGAACTATTCCTTGCGCGCACAGATCGATGCGGGCGTTGTACGTTTTTTTCATGACGATGCCATGTCGGATCCGCACACTGCGTCCGTCACGACAACGCGTGCCGGCCCGGCCCGGCGGGCGTTGCGTGACCCGTTCCGTGTCCGTCAGCGAGATTCGCCATGCATTCGCCATCCGCTCCGGCCCTTGCCGAAGCTATTCCGATTCGTCGTAACAAACGGCCGCGCGCGATGGCGGGACGCCTGCTGCTGCGGGCGTTCGTCGCGGCGTTCGGGCTGTATCTCGCGCTGCCGATCGTGCTGCTGCTGATCGGCTCGGTCGGCCAGTCGTGGACGAACACGCTGCTGCCGACCGGCATCACGTCGCACTGGTTCGCTGATCTGGCCGCGAATCGCAGCTTCACCCGCGCATTCGGCACGAGCCTCGTGGTCGCGCTCGCCTGCTGCGCGATCAATGCCGTGCTGGCGCTGCCGCTCGCCTATGCGCTGCATCACCGCGCACTGGCCGGCCGCGGCTTCGCGGCGCGCATCGTGATGCTGATGCCGATCGCGGTGCCGGCGCTGACGCTCGGGTTCGGCTACATCGCGATCTTCAGCGGCGATGCGCTGCCGTGGCTCGGCACGCTGCCGCTGATGATCGCCGCGCACGCCGTGCTGACGCTGCCGTACCTGTTGCAGACGCTGCTGAGCGACCTGCGGCACCTGGGCCTCGCGCATCTCGAGGCATGTGCGGCGACGCTCGGCGCGACGCCGCTGCGCCAGTTCGTCACGATCGTGCTGCCGAACCTGCGGCACAGCCTGTTCTCCGGCCTCGTGATGGTCGCCGCGCTGTCGATCGGCGAATTCCAGATCTCGAACCTCATCGCCGGCTTCCGTTACCGCAACTATCCGATCGTGCTGCTGCAGGCGTTCTACGGCGCGTCCGGGATGGCCTGCGCGGCGACCGTCGTGCTGCTCGTCCTCGCCGTGCTCGCGACGCTCGCCTCCGTCTTCACCGTGCAACGCCTGAAGTGAAACCGTCATGAGTCTCGATTTCGAAAACGTCAGCTTCCAGTATCCGGGCGCCCGTCACGGCGTCGACGCGGTCACGCTGTCCGCGGCCCAGGGCGAACTGCTCGCCGTGATGGGCCGCAGCGGCTCCGGCAAATCGACGCTGCTGCGCCTCGCCGCCGGCCTGCTCGACGGCTACCGCGGCCGTATCGCGATCGGCGGCCGCGACATGGCCGGCGTGCCGGTGTGGCAGCGCGAGGTCGGGATGGTGTTTCAGCACTACGCGCTGTTTCCGAACCTGTCGGTCGTCGACAACGTCGCCTATGGCCTGAAGATGCGCGGCATGGCCGCGGCGCCGCGCCGCCGCCGCGCGCTCGAGATGCTCGAACGTGTCGGCCTCGCCGCGCAGGCCGGGCGCGGCACGGCGCTGCTGTCCGGGGGGCAGCAGCAGCGCGTCGCGCTGGCCCGCGCGCTCGTGATCGAACCGAAGCTGCTGCTGCTCGACGAGCCGCTCGCGGCGCTCGACGCCGGCATTCGCCACCAGCTGCGCGACGAGATCCGCGCGCTGCAGCGCGCATGCGGCGCGACGACGCTGCTCGTCACGCACGACCAGGACGAAGCGCTCAGCATGGCCGACCGCGTGGCGATCGTCGACGGCGGACGCATGCTGCAGGCCGGCACCCCGCGCGACCTGTACGAGCGTCCGGCGACCGCGCAGGTCGCGCGTTTCGTCGGCCATTCGACGCTGCTGCGCGGCCGTGTGCTCGCACATGGCGCGGTCGACGTGCGGTTCACGACGCTGTGCGCGGATACGGGTGCGCACCGGCCGGGCGACCCGGTCGAGGTGCTGATCCGTCCGGAACACCTGCAGCCCGATCCCCCCGTGTATGTCGCGAACCGCATCGATGGCCGGGTCGGCGAGGTGCGCTACTTCGGCGCGACACAGCGCTTCGATTTCGTGCCCGTCGGCGCGACCGACGCACTGCTCGGCGAAGGGCGCGAACTGCCCGCGCGCTGCGTGTCGATCGAGCCGCGCCATTTGCTCGTGCTGCCCGCCGCGTGAGCGCGGGCGACCTATTCATTCAACGGAGAATCACGATGTCCGCACGCCGCCACATTCTTCATGCGACGCGCCGCCGCCTGCTGGCGCTCTGCGCGTTCGCGACCCTCGCGCCGGCGCTGGCCCATGCCGCGCCGCTGTATCCGGGCGAGGATGCGCTGTACGAGAAGGCCGCCGACGAAGGGCTCGTCGTGTCGTTCGACACGGGCCCGGAGTGGGCGAACTGGAAGTCGCTGTTCGCCGAATTCCGCAAGCGTTACCCGAAGGTCGAGATCACGTACAACGACATCGGATCGGCGGCCACGGTCGTCGCGCTCGACAAGTCGCGACGTCGCCCGCAGGCCGACACGGCCTACTACTTCGCGGCGTCGGCGCTCGATGCGACGTCCAAGGACGTCGTCGCGCCGTTCAAGCCGGTCAATTTCGACAAGCTGCCCGCGGTGTTCCGCGCGGCCGACGGCCGCTGGTTCGCGGTGCACTCGCTGAACATCGCGTTGCTCGTCAACAAGAAGCTCGTGAAGAACGTGCCGCAGCGCTGGTCCGACCTGCTGAAACCCGAATATCGCAATGCGGTCGTCTATCTCGACCCGCGCTCGACCGGGCAGGGGCAGGTCGCCGTGTTCGCCGCTGCGTATGCGAACGGCGGCAGCGTCGACAACCCGAAGCCGGGCGCGGAGTTCTTCGGCAAGCTGAAGCAGGCGGGCAACGTGCTGCGCGTCGAGGGGACGACGCCGTACGCGAAATTCGTCAAGGGCGAGATTCCGATCCTGATCGGCTACGAGAACGACGGGCTCAAGGCCAAGTACACGGACGGCATGGGCGATGCGGCCGAAGTCGTGATTCCGCAGGACGGCAGCGTATCGGCGCCGTATGCGATGAGTCTCGTGAAGAACGGACCGAATCCGGCCGCCGCGCAGTTGTGGCTCAACCTCGTGATGAGCGACGTCGGGCAGGGGCTGTTCGCGCAGGGCTACGTGCGCCCGGCCGTGCCCGGCACGCCGGTCGCGCAGGACGTCGCGGCGAAGCTGCCGAACGCGCCGCAGGTGCGTCCGCTCGACGTCGCGAAGGCCGCGACGCACAAGGCCGAAGTCGACCAGCTCTGGTCGCAGGCCACGCTCGGCAAGTAAGGGGCGCGCGATGCGGGTTTCGTCCATGCGGGATGGCGTGCTGCGCCGCTACGGCGCGGCGCCGGCGGCCGCGCTGTTCGCGGTGTGCTTCGTGCTGCCGCTCGGCGCGCTCGTCGGCGCCGCGTTCGACGGCGGCGGCCGCGCGTTCGCCGCGGTGTTCGGCGATCCGCTCGTCGCCGACGCGATCGTGCATTCGCTGGCGCTCGCGATCGGCGCCGGCACGCTGTCCGTCGCCGTCGGCGTGCCGGTCGCGTTCGTGCTGGCCGGGCAGTCGCCGGCGCGGCGCCGCTGGTCGCTGGCGCTGCTCGGCGTGCCGCTCGCCTTCTCCGGCCTCGTGATCGCGTACGGCTTCATCCTCGTGTTCGGCCGCGCCGGTTTCGTCACGATGCTGCTGGCGTCGCTCGGCGCGGACCCGACCGTGGTCGGCGGCGCGATCTACTCGATGCCGGGGCTCGCGTTCGCCTATGCGTATTACCTGATCCCGCGCGTCGCGCTGATGCTCTACCCGGCGCTCGCGAATCTCGACCGGCGGCCGCTCGAGGCGGCGCTGACGCTCGGCGCGCGGCCGTGGCGCGCGTGGTTCGACGTCGCGTGGCGCGAGTTGTGGCCGTCGATTGCGTCCGCGTGGTGCCTCGTGGCTGCGATCGCGCTCGGCACGTACGGCACGGCGCTCGCGCTGGCCGGCACGCAGGTCAACATCCTGCCGCTGCTGATGTATCTGAAGCTGTCCGACGGACAGACCGATTTCTCGCAGGCCGCCGTGCTGTCGATCGTGCTGACGGCGCTTTGCACCTGCGTTCTTGCACTGGGGGAAGGACTTGCACGGCAACGACGTCATTGAATGGTCGAACGACGCGCGCGACGCGCTGGCGCAACTCGCGCAGCGACAGCGCGGCGCGCAACGGCATCGGATGCCGGTCGGCGTGATCGGGCCGCGCGACGCGACGCACGCGCAGCTCGCCGTCGCCGAGCGGATCGCGCACGGGATCGCGGCGACGGGCCTCGCGATCGTCGGCGGCGGCAAGCAGGGCGTGATGGAGGCCGCGGCGCGCGGCGCGCGGGCCGCGGGCGGATGCGCGATCGGGCTGCTGCCCGAGGATGACGCGCGGGACGCGAATCCGTATCTGACCGTCGCGCTGCCGACCGGGCTCGGCATCACGCGCAATGCGCTGATCGCGCGTGCGTCCGTGTGCCTGATCGCGGTCGGCGGCGGGCTCGGCACGCTGTCGGAAATCGCGCTGGGGCTGCAATGGGGCAAGCCGGTGTTCGGGATCTGCGACGCGCCGCAGGTGGCGGGCGTCGAGCGTTTCGACGAAGCAGACCCGCTCGTCGCGCGTGTTGCGCGATGGCTGTCCGCCTCCGCGTAGCGCGACTTGAAATGGGGCGCATGACGCGCCATATTGGCCGCGTACGGTGTTCGTCAACGATGTGAAAAGGAAATCCGATGCGTCTGCTGCTTGCCCTCTTGCTGCCGTGGTTCCAGTTCTTCACGATCGGCCGCCCGATCGCCGGCGTCATCTGCCTGATCCTGCAGCTCACGATCATCGGCTGGCTGCCGGCCGCGATCTGGTCGGTGTATGCGCTGAGCCAGTACAAGACCGATCGCAAGATCGAGGCGGCGCTGCGCGAGCGGGGGTAGGGGAGAGGCGCGCGGCGCCGGCGAGGTCGGCGAATCGGAAAAACCGGCCGGCGATATGAAAACGGCCGCCCCGATCGTCGTTCGATCGAAGCGGCCGCGCGGCCTACTTCACCGCAAACAGCGTCAGGTTCATGAAGATCTTGAACGCATAGCCGAGCGTGACGGCACCGAGCACGCCGCCCGCCCACAGCACGACGAACCACATCCAGCCGCGCATCCGCGGCCGCGGCGCGTCGGGCTGGCGAGCGGCGGAATCAGTGGTGGTAGTAATGCTGGTCTTCATGGCGCACCTTGCCTCGGAATACCCAGTAACCCATCGTCGTGTAGGCGATGATGATCGGGAGGATAACCGCTGCGCCGACGAGCGTGAAGGTCTGGCTCGAACGCGGTGCCGCGGCTTCCCAGATCGTCATCGTCTGCGGAATCGCATACGGGAACATCGTGACGAGCAGGCCGACGTAGCCGAGCAGCACGAGCGCCAGCGCCAGCACGAACGGCGTCATGTCGTGCCGGTCGCGCACCGCGCGACGCATCCACACCGCGCACCCGGCGACCAGGAACGGCACCGGCAGCAGGCGCCAGAACAGCCCCGAATCGAACCAGCGCTGCGCGATGGCCGGGTCCTGCAGCGGCGTCCACAGGCTGACGACCGCGATGAAGCCGAGCAGCACGACCGTCAGCGGCCACACGACGCGATGGAGGCGCCGCTGCAGGTCGCCTTCCGTCTTCGCGACGAGCCAGCAGCAGCCGAGCAGCGCATAGGTCACAAGCAGGCCGAGGCCGGTCAGCAGGCTGAACGGCGTGAGCCAGTCGAACGCGCCGCCCGCGAACACGCCGTCCTTCACGTCGATGCCCTGCAGGAACGCGCCGAGCGCGATCCCCTGGAACAGCGTCGCGCCGGCCGAGCCGCCGATGAACGCGAGGTCCCACAGCTGCTTCGTGCGCCGCGCCTTCGCGCGGATCTCGAACGATACGCCGCGGAAGATCAGGCACACCAGCATGAAGATCAGCGGCAGGTACAGCGCCGACAGCACCGTCGAATAGACGATCGGGAACACCGCGAACAGCCCGGCGCCGCCGAGCACGAGCCACGTCTCGTTGCCGTCCCACACGGGCGCGACGGTGTTCATCATCAGGTCGCGTTCCTTCTCGTCCGGGAAGAACGGGAAGACGATGCCGATGCCGAGGTCGAAGCCGTCGAGCACGACGTACATGAAGAGCCCCAATGCGATGATCGCGGCCCAGATTACGGTGACGTCCATAGGTTTTCTCGTTTGCGAATATGAAGGGGCTCAGACGGTCTCGATCAGCTCGTCGACGGCCGACATCGGGCGGCGCGCGGTATGGTCGGGGCGCGTGTCGGGCTCGCCGTGCTGTGCGTCGTGCCCGACGTCGGGCAGCGCGGGGCCGGCCTTCATCAGCTTCAGCATGTAGTACACGCCGGTGCCGAACACGAGGAAATACACGATCACGAACGTCATCATCGACAGGCTGACCTGCTGCACCGACAGCGGCGACACGGCCTGCGCGGTGCGCATCACGCCATAGACGACCCACGGCTGGCGGCCCGCTTCGGTCGTCACCCAGCCCGCGAGCAGCGACACGAAGCCGGTCGGGCCCATCACGAGCGCGAAGCGCTGGAACCACTTCGATTCATACAGGCCGCCGCGGCGGCGCAGCAGCCATGCGAGCGCGGCGAGACCGATCATCGCGAAGCCGAGGCCGACCATGATCCGGAAGCTCCAGAACACGACCGTCGAATTCGGGCGGTCTTCGGGCGGGAAGTCCTTGAGCCCGCGGATCTCACCGTCCCAGCTGTGCGTGAGGATCAGGCTGCCGAGGTGCGGCACCTTCACCGCGTAGCGGGTCGTTTCGGCCTTCATGTCCGGAATGCCGAACAGGTTGAGCGCCGTGCCGCCCTTTTCGGTCTCCCACAGCCCTTCGATCGCGGCGATCTTCGCCGGCTGGTGCTTCAGCGTGTTGATGCCGTGCTGGTCGCCGATCACGGCCTGCAGCGGCGCGAGTACCAGCAGCAGCCACAGCGCCATCGAGAACATCTTCTTCACGCCCTTGTCGCGGCGGCCCTTCAGCAGGTGCCATGCACCCGTCGCGGCCACGACCAGCGCGGCGACGATGAACGCGGCGATCGCCATGTGGAACAGGCGGTACGGGAACGACGGGTTGAAGATGATCGCGAACCAGTCGGTCGGCACGACGCGGCCGTCGACGATCTCGAACCCCTGCGGCGTCTGCATCCAGCTGTTCGACGCGAGGATCCAGAACGTCGAGATCAGCGTGCCGATCGCGACCATCAGCGTCGCGCCGAAGTGCGCGCGCGGGCTGACGCGATTCCAGCCGAACAGCATGATGCCGAGGAAGCCGGCTTCGAGGAAGAACGCGGTCATCACCTCGTACATCAGCAGCGGCCCGGTGACGGCGCCGGCGAAGCTCGAAAAGCCCGACCAGTTCGTGCCGAACTGATAGCTCATCACCACGCCGGAGACGACGCCCATCCCGAACGCGACGGCGAAGATCTTCGACCAGAACAGGCAGAGGGTTTTGTAATACTGCTTGCCGGTCTTCAGCCAGCGATATTCGAGCACGGCGATGAAGCTGGCGAGGCCGATGCTCAGCGCCGGGAAGACGATGTGAAAGGAGACGGTGAACGCGAATTGCAGGCGGGCCAGATCGAGGGCCGAAAAAGCGGTGTCCATACCAGTTGACCGAAGCTGACGATACCCGCCGGCGGGGTGCCGGCGGACCCCGGCCGACGGGGCATCGGGGTTGGCTGGAGTATGTGCCGCGATGTTGCGCCGCGAAATGCGCCAACTCGTCGCAGATGTCCAGCCCTTCACGGGCGGTTTCGGGATAAATCGTTGATTCGTATCAAGATCGCGACGCGCGCCGCAGGCGCCGGCAGCGTGGCGGTCTGCCGCATGTGCGGCAATATGGCGCGTCGCATCACGGGAACGACGCGCCGGCGCGGAGTGTGTGCGCCGTGCCGGTCGTGCCCGGATCGGGCGGTGCGATGCATCGGCAAGCGCTGCGCGAATTGCGTACACTCTGAGTCTCGTTTCGGCAGGGCCGGGCGCATCGGTTCCGGTCCGCATTCACTCAGGGCACGAAGATGATCGATTTGCGCAGCGATACCGTGACACGTCCGAGCCAGGCGATGCTGGCCGCGATGACTGCCGCCGAAGTCGGCGACGACGTTTGGGGCGACGACCCGACCGTGCTGCGCCTGCAGGCGGTGACGGCCGAGCGGGCCGGCAAGGAAGCCGGCCTGTTCTTCCCGAGCGGCACGCAGAGCAATCTGGCCGCGCTGATGGCCCATTGCGAACGCGGCGACGAATACATCGTCGGGCAGCTCGCGCACACGTACAAGTACGAAGGTGGCGGTGCGGCCGTGCTCGGCAGCATCCAGCCGCAGCCGATCGAGAACGCGCCCGACGGCACGCTGCCGCTCGCGAAGATCGCCGCGGCGATCAAGCCGCTCGACAATCACTTCGCCCGCACGCGCCTGCTCGCGCTCGAAAACACGATCGGCGGCCAGGTGTTGCCGGACGGCTATGTCCAGGAAGCCGTCGCGCTCGCGCGCGCCCGCGGGCTGGCCACGCACCTCGACGGCGCGCGCGTGTGCAATGCGGCCGTTGCGTCCGGCCGTCCGATCGCGGAACTGTGTGCGCCGTTCGATACCGTGTCGATCTGCTTCTCGAAAGGGCTCGGCGCGCCGGTCGGTTCGGTGCTGGTCGGCAATCGCGCGCTGGTCGAGCGCGCGCAGCGCTGGCGCAAGGTGCTGGGCGGCGGGATGCGCCAGTCGGGCATTCTCGCGGCGGCTTGTCTCTATGCGCTCGACCACAACGTCGAACGGCTGGCCGACGATCACGCGAACGCCGCGCATCTCGCCGCGGGCCTCGCGCGCATCGAGCCGGTGAAGGTGCTGTCGCATGCGACGAACATGGTGTTCGCGCAATTCCCCGAAGCCGATTGCGCGCCGCTCGAGGCGTGGCTCAAGGAACGCGGAATCCTCACGCAGATGCTGTACGCGTCGCGCTTCGTCACGCATTGCGACGTGTCGCGCGCGGACATCGATACCTTCATCGACGCGGTCGGCGCGTATTTCGCACAGCGGCGCGCGTAAGGCGGAATGCGCCGGCCGGCGGAGGCGCCCGCGCGGCGCGAAGCGGGAGTGGGGCGGCGACGTGGCGGTAGTGCCGCCCGTCTGCCGATATCCGGCGTGCGGGCGGATTACGCTTGCCGGGGCATGTCGGCGGGCGGCGTGCCGTCGCGGAACAGCGCTTTCAGCTGCGTGCGGAGTTCGGCGCTGTCGGTGTGCTGGTGCACCGAGACCGCATGCTGCACGGCGGCCTCCAGTAGCTCGTTGTCGGAGTCGGCGGAAATCGCGATCGAGCAGTGCATCGCGCTGGGAAACTCGCGGCAGTCGATATAGCGGCGGGACATGATGTTCTCCTCACGGGACAGGGAACGGCCGGATGTGCTGGATCGACCGCGCGGCGCGTTCGCGAGGCCGATGAAAAAAGTATAGGCGGCGCGGCGCGGTTGCTCGCCGTCACGCGTACCGCACCGCGTGCCGCGCCGGCGACGTCGGTCGCCCGCGGGTCACGGCAGCGGCGCGAGCAGCCGGCGCGCCGCTTCGACCACCCGCGCGGACAGCGACGCCATCGTCGGCGACTGCACGGTCCATGCGTGCCAGTACAGCGCGATATCGGTCGGATGCATGGGCGCGAGATCGACGAGCCCCTGCGCGTCGAGCGGCGCGCTCCCGATCAGCGGCTCCGGCACCATCGCGTAGCCGAGCCCGTGTCGCACCGCCGCGAAATGCGCGTGCGTGCCCGGCACGTAATGGCACGGATACGCGCCTTGGGGCAACCCGAATTTCTCCTTCAGGAACGTGGACTGCAGCGTGTCGCGCCGCGAATATGCGACGACGGGCGCATGGCGCGCGCTCGTGCGGTTCAGCCCGCGTGGAAACCAGCGCACCGCGAACGCGGCGGCCGCGAGCAGGCGGTAGCGCATCGTGCCGAGCGGCGTCGCGACGCAGCCGCGCATCGGTTTCGGCTCGGTCGTCACGCAACCGACGGCCATCCCGCTTTCGAGCAACGCGAACGTGTGATCCTGGTCTTCGACGATCAGCTCGAACAGGATGCGCTCGCCCGCGAGCACCGACGTCAGGGCGGGCAGGAACCAGGTGCCGAGGCTGTCGGAGTTCAGCGCGATCGTGACGGAGATCGGCGATTCGCGTTCGGCCGCGAGCGTGCTTTGCAGGTCGGCCTGCAGCAGCGCGACGCGGCGCAGGTGCTGCAGCACGCGCTGTCCGGCCACCGTCGGCCGGCACGGTCGCGCGCGCAGCACGAGCGGCGTGCCGAGGCTCGCCTCCAGCGCGCGCACGCGCTGCGTGACGGCGGACGCGGTCACGTGCAGGCGCACGGCGGCCTGCTCGAAGCTGCCGGTGTCGGCGACGGCCAGCAGCGCGGCGGCCTGCTTCGGATCGATCGTCATCGACATGTCGGCGCAATTCCTGTGAACGTAAGACGAGAACAGGCGGTAGTGTAAGGCAGCGCGCGCGACGCTCCGGGCGCGGCATGACGTCTCGCCGCCGGTGGCGCGCGTGTTTTGAACTACGCTGTATGAACGTGCGCCCCGCGCGCCGGCGATACACGCGGGGCGGGTTGTCCGACCCGCACCCTCCATCCAACCGACACGCCCAGCCGACGGAGCGACTTCGCCATGATCTTCCGGCAACTCTTCGACCCGCAATCGTCGACCTACACGTACCTGCTCGCCGACCGCGCATCGGGCGAGGCGCTGCTGATCGATCCCGTGTTCGAGCAGGTGCGCCGCGATGCGGCGCTGCTCGACGAGCTCGGACTGCGGCTCGTCGCCACCATCGATACGCACGTGCACGCCGATCACGTGACGGGGGCGTGGCTGCTGAAGCAGCGCACCGGCAGCGCGATCGCGATTTCGGCCGCGAGCGGCGCGCAGGGCGCCGACCGCTACCTGAACGACGGCGATCGCTGCGCATTCGGCACGCGCTACCTGACCGTGCGCGCGACGCCGGGCCATACGAGCGGCTGCATCAGCCTCGTGCTCGACGACGAATCGATGGCGTTCACCGGCGACTGCCTGCTGATTCGCGGCACCGGCCGCACCGATTTCCAGCAGGGCGACCCGCGCGCGCTGTATCGCGCGGTCCACGGTCGCCTTTTCACGCTGCCGGCCGCATGCCTGCTGTACCCCGCGCACGACTATCGCGGGTTGACGGTGACGAGCGTCGGCGAGGAGCGGCGCTTCAATCCGCGCCTCGGCGGCGATCTCAGCGAGGACGATTTCGCGGGCTACATGCGCAATCTCGGGCTCGCGCATCCGCGCCAGATCGACGTCGCGGTGCCCGCAAACCTTCAATGCGGCGTTGCCGCGAACGCGCCCGACGTGCAGGCGGCGCCCGACTGGGCGCCGCTCGTCTATACGTTCGCCGGGTTCTGGGAAATCGATCCGCAGTGGCTCGAGGATCACCTGTCGGCGGTACAGGTGGTCGACGTGCGCGAGCCGGACGAATTCACCGGCCCGCTCGGCCATCTGCCCGGCGCGACGCCGATTCCGCTCGGCGAACTGGCCGCGCGCATCGGCGAGCTTGCGCGCGACCGGCCGATCGTGACCGTGTGCCGCGCGGGCGGCCGCTCCGCGCAGGCGACCGTGATTCTGCTGAAAGCCGGTTTCGATGCCGTCGCGAACCTCGGCGGCGGGATGCTGCGCTGGCGCGGCGAAGGCCGCGTCGTGATGGACGGCCGGTCGTAGCGGCGCGGTGCGCGCGGAGCAAAAAAATCGATCGGTCCGATGTCGAATCGGCCTGTCGCCGTTCGTCGTCAAGGTATCCGACCACGTGGCGCCGCATGACGCGGCGCCGAAACCCTGAGAGACCTCGCGATGATGCCGACGCTATACGCCCATCCCTTTTCCTCCTATTGCCAGAAGGCGCTGACCGCGCTGTACGAGAACGGCACGCCGTTCGCGTACCGCGTGCTCGCACACGACGATCCGAAGCCGATGCAGGAACTGGCCGCACTGTGGCCGCTGAAGCGCTTTCCGGTGCTCGTCGACGCGGGCCGCACCGTGATCGAGGCGACGATCATCGTCGAGTATCTCGATCTCTATCATCCGGGGCCCGTGCGGCTGGTGCCCGAGGACCGGCGCGCGGCGCTGGAAGTGAGGACGATGGATCGTTTCTTCGACAACTATGTGTCGACGCCGCAGCAGAAGGTCGTGTTCGATGCGCTGCGGCCGGCGCACGAGCGCGATGCGCGGGGCGTCGCCGATGCGCGCGCGATGCTCGAAACGTCGTACGCATGGCTGGATCGAACGATGGCCGATCGCGAATGGGCGGCCGGCGACCGCTTCAGCCTCGCCGACTGCGGCGCGGCGCCGTTCCTGTTCTATGCGGACTGGACGCACCGGATCGACCCGTCGTTCGCGAACGTGATCGCGTATCGCAAGCGGCTGCTTGCGCGGCCGTCGTTTGCGCGTGCGGTCGACGAGGCGCGGCCGTATCGTGCGTTCTTCCCGCTCGGCGCGCCCGATCGCGACTGACGAGCGCGGCCGCGGTTGCCGGCGCGGCGACGACCTGACCGGCGGCGCGCGCGGGGCGCGATGCCGCCGCGCAGGGCCGGCAGCGCGTGCCCGGGCGTCGTGACGACAGCAGCGGATGCATCGCGGCGCCGTCCCGTTACATCGTCGTGTGCTTGACCGACTGCGCGAGCGTCAGCAGTTCGTCGAACTGCGTGATCAGCTCGAAGCACAGCAGGAACGCGAGCGTATAGGCCGGCGCGGGGAAGCGCCGGATCGCCTCCAGCACCTGCGGCGCGAAGCGCGATCGGATTGCATCGCGCGTCAGCAGCCACGCGATCGCGATGCCGATCGCGGCGCCGGCGATCAGGTCGGTCGGATAGTGATAGCCGAGATACGCGCGCGGCACGCAGATGAACACGACCGCGTACAGCAGCGCGAGCACGCCGGCGCGACGCGCGATGATGAAGATGCCGGTCGCGATCGCCATCCACAGCATCGCGTGATCGCTCGGAAACGAACTCCATGCCTGCAGCGTGGCCGCACGCAGTTCCTCGGACGGGAAGTGCAGATGCAGATCGGGGTTGTAGATCGGCCGCACGCGGAACGGCAGGACTTTCGCGAGCAGCCGGCCGAACGCGAGCGCGACGAGCCCGCTCGCGACCGTCGCGATGACCAGTTCGCGTTGCCGTTCGCGTTCCGGTCCCGGCTGGAACCACAGCCAGCACAGCACGGGGATGAGGATGAAGCCCTTGAACGTATAGAGGCCGGCGATCACGCGGATCGCGTGGTTCATCAGCGGTCCGAACGAGATGTGGGTGAGGAAGACCTGGATCGTGGTGTCGAAATTATTCATGTTCTGCGACCCCGGCGGACACGCAGCACATGACACGCGACCGGCGGGAATCAGGAAGCGCGCTCGCACCGGAGCGCAATGGGGGGCAAGTATGTCACCGGTAATTTCGAAGAAAATGGGAAAAAATACCGGGATTCCTCTGAGAAAACGCGATTTTCCGATGGGGCCGGATTGGAAGCGACCGTGCGGCGCGGTCATGTCGAATCATCTGACGGTTGCGCGCGCGTCCGCTGCGCATCGTCGAAAATAATCCGTTGAACTGGACAATTCGGCGGGCCATCGCGGATCTTGCATCGGATGACCGAATGCGCATCGCGTCTCGCGCGGATCTGCCGTGCCGTGCCGCGCCGGGCCGCGCAGCACCGAACGAAAATAAAAATAAAAAGAAAAAGTGGGCAGGCCGTGTGGGCCTGCCCGCTTCGCATTTGCCAACCGCGCTTGCGCCAGGTGCTGCTCGCGGACTTCGTCGCGATGACGCGAAGCCGTGCCGCTGCGCGTCGTCGTGCGTGCCGTCAGCCGCGCCGGATGCCTTCCGGCAGCGCGCTGATGCGGCGCACTTCGGGCGAGTCGAGCCACGCGCGGGACGTCGCGCAGTCGACGAACATGTCGGTCGCATCGTCGCCCCAGAACAGGTCGCCGTCGAGCTCGAAGGTCGGCACGCCGAACACGCCGTGCGCGATCGCCTGATCGGTGTTCGCGCGCAACGCGTCCTTCACCGGTTGGGCTTCGACGGCCGTCACGCCTTCCGGAAAGCCGACCGCCTCGCACAGCGCGGCGAAGCCGTCCGGCGTCGACACGTCCTGGCCGTCGCGCCAGATATGCCGGAAGATTCGCCGGATCGCATCGGGCGTGTTGCCCATAGCGATCGCGAGACGCAGCGGCCGAATCGGGTTGAACGGATGCGCGGGCGGCATCCGGAACGGAATGCCGAGCTTGTCGGCGCGGTATTGCGCGTGGCGATAGGTGAAGATGCGCTTCGCGGCGATCTCGGCCGGCGCTTTCTGGCCCCAGTGCGTGAGCAGCGCGCCGAGCACGATCGGTTTCGGCTCGTATGCGGCGGCAGGCGGCAATTCGTCGAACCGTTCCTGTTGCAGATACGCGAACGGCGAAACGAAATCGAAATACCAGGTGGCGGTGCTCGCGGTGTTCATCGTGGGGTTCCCTTGCGTGTCCGGACGGCGGTTGCATGTGCGGCGCCGACGGGCAGCGTGCCGCATGCGTCGACGGCCAGTGTCGCATGCGGCCGCCTTTTGCGCTGCCTCATCGCCGCATGCGCGCGGCCGGCTATGGCTGGGCGGGGCTGTCCGGTATCGCGAATCGGGCGAGACTGTCGCGCACGGCTTGCGCATCGTAGCGCGCGCCCGCGCCACCGAGCGCGACGGTCGCCTTCTGCGCGAGCGGCAACAGCATCGCGAGCGCCGCGGCCATCGCCGGTGCGGCGGCCAGCCGCGATATCGGGCCGGACACCGTCAGCGCGCCGACGCAGTCGCCGGCCGCGCCGAACACCGGCACGGAGGCCGACGCGGTTTCCGGGTCGCGCTCGCCGTACGACGCAGCCCACAACTGTTCGCGCACGTCGTTCCAGCGCGGATCGTGCGGCTCGGTGAACGCGAGCAGCACCTTCCCCGACGCCCCCTGGTGAACCGGAAACTCTTCGCCGACCCGGATCGACACGCGCACCGTGCGCGTGGGTTCGACGCGATAGAGCACCGAGCGCATGTCGCCATGGCGCACGTAGAACGATGCCGTCTCGCCGAGTTCGCGGCTCAGCGTCTCGAGCAACGGTTCGACGACCGGGCCGACCCGGAAAGAGCGCTGATACAGCGCGGCAAGCCGCAACGGCTCGTGTCCGACCGCGTACTGGCCGTCGTCGAGCTTGCGCACGAAGCCGCCGTGTTCCAGCGCGGCGAGCAGGCGCAGGATCGTGCTCTTGTACAGCCCGGTGCGGCGCGACAGTTCCGCGAGCGACAGCCGGTCGTCGGTTTGCCCGAAAGCGTGGAGGATCGCGAACGCGCGATCCAGGACGGCGACGCCGCTGGAGGCTTCGGCCGACGCGTCGGGCATGTCGTCGGTGTGATCTGCGGAAGTCGAGGTCGGGGGCACGGCGCGTGGTTCCTTTGGGTAACGGTCGATCGACTATATCGTTCTGCCTGACAGAACTCAAGTTCCAAAAAATCGCGATTTCACGGGTATACCCCGCTTACAGCCGATGCGACGCGCCTCTAAAGTTCCGTCTAACAGAACGATGTTCTTTCAGATAGAACTATGAGGTGTCGAATGAGCGTTGCCGGGTATTCGAAGGTGCTGGTCAGCGAGGTCGGGCCGCGAGACGGCCTGCAGAGCATCAAGGCCGTGATGCAGACGGCCGACAAGTTGCGCTGGATCACCGCGCTCGCCGCGGCCGGTCTGCGCGAGATCGAGGTCGGGTCGTTCGTGCCCGCGCGGCTGTTGCCGCAGATGGCCGACGTGCAGGCGGTCGTCGCGCATGCGCTGACGATTCCGGGGCTGCACGTCGCCGCGCTCGCGCCGAACCTGCGCGGCGCCGAAAGCGCGTTCGAGGCGGGGATCCACAAGTTGACGCTGCCGGTATCGGTGACCGAAGCGCACTCGCTGGCGAACATCCGCAAGACGCGGGCGCAGATGATCGACGAGGTGCGCGCGATCGTCGCGTTGCGCGATGCGCGGTTTCCGTCGGTGCAGATCGAGGCCGGCGTGTCGGTCGCGTTCGGTTGCACGATCGCCGGCGTGGTCTCCGACGACGAGACGATCGCGATGGCGGCCGCGATGGCCGAATGCGGGGTCGACGAGATCGGTCTGTCCGATACGAGCGGCTACGCGAATCCGGCGCAGGTGCGCCGGCTGTTCGTGCGCTTGCAGCGCGAAGTCGGCGACAAGGCCGGCGGCGCGCACTTCCACAACACGCGCGGGCAGGGGCTCGCCAACGTCGTCGCGGCGCTCGACGCCGGCGTGACGACGATCGACGCGAGCCAGGGCGGTCTTGGCGGCTGCCCGTATGCGCCGGGCGCGACCGGCAACATCGTCACCGAGGATCTCGTGTTCCTGCTGGAGTCGATGGGCGTCGACACGGGCGTCGACGCCGACGCGCTGCTCGCCGCGCGCGCGATCCTGCACGCGGCGCTGCCCGGGGAGCCGCTGTATGGCCACGTGCCGGATGCGGGGCTGCCGAAGGGGTTCCGATACGCGGACGGCCGTGCGCCGGCGGCGGCCCAGCCGGAAGGCTGCGTGACGGGAGTTGCGCAATGAACGATCGCCAACCGGCTTCGCCGCTGCCGTACGAAGGCGTGCGCGTGATCGAGATGACGCACATGGTGATGGGCCCGACCTGCGGCATGCTGCTCGCGGATCTCGGCGCGGAAGTCATCAAGATCGAGCCGATCGCGGGCGACAGCACGCGTGCGCTGCGCGGTTCCGGCGCGGGCTTCTTCGGGATGTTCAACCGCAACAAGAAGAGTCTCGCGGTCGACGTGAAGGATCCGCGCGGTCTGGAGATCGTGCGGCGGCTCGTCGCGACGGCGGACGTCTTCAGCGAGAACTTCAAGAGCGGCACGATGGATCGGCTCGGTCTCGGTTATCCGGCGCTGTCGTCGCTGAATCCGCGCGTGGTGTACGTGTCGCACAAGGGCTTCCTGCCGGGGCCGTACGAACATCGCACCGCGCTCGACGAAGTCGTGCAGATGATGGGCGGTCTCGCCTACATGACGGGCCCCGAAGGCCGGCCGTTGCGCGCGGGCTCGAGCGTGAACGACATCATGGGCGGGATGTTCGGCGCGATCGGCGCGATGGCCGCGCTCGCGCAGCGCGAACGCACCGGCCGCGGCCAGCAGGTGCAGAGCGCGCTGTTCGAGAACAACGTGTTTCTCGTCGCGCAGCACATGATGCAGTTCGCGGTGACGGGGCAGGCCGCGTCGCCGATGCCGAGTCGCATTTCCGCGTGGGCCGTCTACGACGTGTTTGCCGTCAAGGACAACGAACAAATTTTTCTTGCGGTGGTGTCCGACACGCAGTGGGCGCTGTTCTGCGACGCGTTCGGTTTCGCCGCGCTGAAGGACGACGCGCGCCTCGCGACCAACAACCTGCGCGTGCAGGCGCGCGAGTGGCTGCTGCCCGAACTGCGTGCGCGGCTCGCCGTGCATTCGGCTGAGGAGATCGGCGCGATCTTCGAGTCGATCGGCCTGCCGTATGCGCCCATCACGAAGCCGCAGGACCTGTTCGACGATCCTCACCTGCTCGCGACGGGCGGGCTCGACGCCGTGACGCTGCCGGCCGACGCGAGCAGCGCCGGCCGGCCGGTCGACACGCATACCGCGCTGCTGCCGCTCACGCTCGCGGGCGAGCGCTTGCGGCTGCGCTCGGCGCCACCCGCGCTCGGTCAGGACACCTGCGTACTGCTCGGCGAGCTTGGCTATACGCCGGACGAGGCACGGGCGCTGATCGAAGCCGGCGTCGTCGCCGGGCGGCACGCGCAGGGCGCGGACGGCCAACCGCCGGGTGTGCCGGCCGACACGCCTTCGCCGAACGAAGTGGCGAGCGCGTAGCGCCGCCGCGACCCAACGAACGACGCATCCCGCCCGCGATCGCACGGGCGCGGAGTGCCGCATCCACGGAGACAACCATGACATCCGCTTCCCCGGCGCTGGACGCCGATCACGAAACCGACGCGTCGATCGAGCAACGGGCCGTGCGCAAGGCCGCATGGCGCTTCATTCCGCTGCTCGCGCTCGCGTACTTCTTCAACTACCTGGACCGCACGAGCGTCGGGTTCGCCGCGCTGACGATGAACCGCGATCTCGGCCTGACCGCGACGCAGTTCGGCTGGGGCGCGGGGATCATGTTCGCGGGCTATTGCGCGTTCGAAGTGCCGAGCAATCTCGCGCTGTACCGCTTCGGTGCGCGGCGCTGGCTCGCGCGCATCATGATCACGTGGGGCCTGATGGCGGCGGCGACCGCGCTCGCGACGGGGCCGACGAGTTTCTATGCGATCCGGCTGCTGCTCGGCATCGGCGAGGCCGGGTTCTTTCCGGGCGTGATCTTCTTCCTCGCGGTGTGGTTTCCGGCGAGTTACCGCACGCGCGTGCTTGCCTGGTTCACCGTGTCGACACCGCTGTCGTCGCTGATCGGCGGCCCGCTGTCGACCTGGCTGCTGCAGCTCGACGGTGTGCTGGGCCTCGCGGGCTGGAAGTGGATGTTCATCGTCGAAGGGCTGCCCGCGTGCGCGCTCGGCTTTCTCGTCCTGAAGCTGCTGTCGGATTCCCCGGCCACGGCCGCGTGGCTGTCGGACGACGAGCGTGCCGCGCTGCAGCGCGCGTTCGAGCGCGACGGCGCCGCCGCCGGCCGCAAGAAGCGCTTCGGCGTCGCGCTGCGCGACGTGCGCGTCTACGTGCTCGCGCTGATCTCGTTCGGCTTCACGATGGGCTCGTACGGCATCGGCATCTGGCTGCCGCAAATGCTGAAGGCGCACGGGATGTCCACGATGCAGACCGGCTGGCTGTCCGCGGTGCCGTACTTCTTCGCGACGATCGCGTTGCTGTGGTGGGCGAAGCGGGTGGACCGGCGCGGCGGCCCGGTCGCGAACCTGGCGATCGGATTGTTCATCGGCGCGGTGGCGCTCGGCGTGTCGACCCATTTCCTGACGCTCGGGCCCGCGCTCGTCGGCATCACGCTCGCGCTGATCGGCACCATTGCCGGACGCACGATCTTCTATACGCTGCCTTCGCGCTTCCTGTCCGGCCAGGCCGCGGCCGGCGGGCTGGCGCTGATCAATTCGATCGGCGCGCTCGGCGGATTCGCGGGCCCGTATCTCGTCGGCTACCTGAAGGACAGCTTCGGCACCTTCACGGCCGGGATGCTCGGCCTTGCGATCGTCCTCGCGATCACGACGCTGCTCACGCTGTCGCTGTATGCATTCGACCGGAGCGAATGACATGACGATTTCGATCAAACGACGCCGGTTGCTCGGTGCGGCCGCCGCATCGCTCACGCTGCCCGGGTGCGTCAATACGCGCGCGCCGGCCCAACACGGACCTTCCCGCATGACGACCCAAGGCAACTATCTCGCGGTGCGCAACGACTGGCTCGCATCCGCGCTCGAACCCGCGCTCGATCCGGATCTGCCGATCGTCGATGCGCACCATCACTTCTACGAGCGGCCGGGCTGGATCTACATGCTCGACGACTATCTGCAGGATGCGCGATCCGGCCACAACGTCCAGGCATCCGTCTACATGCAGGCGCTGACGCGCTATCGCGACGCGGGGCCGGCCGAACTGAAGCCGGTCGGCGAGACGGCTTATGTCGCCGGCGTGACGGCGCCGCTGCAACGGAGCGGTCCGGCCGTCGCGAAAGGCATCGTCGGGCATGCCGACCTGCGGCTCGGCGAGCGCGTGCGCGACGTGCTCGAAGCGCATGTCGACGCCGGTCGCGGACGCTTTCGCGGCATTCGACACCTGACGACCTGGGATGCCGATCCGTCGCTCGCCAATCCGTTGTCGGCGGTGCCGCGCGGGCTGTTGCTCGATCCCGCGTACCGCGCCGGCGTCGCGCAGCTCGCGCCGCTCGGACTGTCGTACGACGCGTGGCTGTTCTTTCCTCAATTGCCCGAGCTGTTCGATCTGGCGAAGGCGAACCCCGACACGCGGATCGTCGTCAATCACTGCGGCGGCGTCGTGCGGATCGCGAGCTATGCGGACCAGCGGCCGGAAGTGTTCAAGCGATGGTCTGCGTCGATGCGCGAACTGGCGCGGCTGCCGAACGTATTCGTGAAGATCGGCGGCCTCGGCATGCGGATCAACGGCTTCGAGTTCGAGAAGGGCGCGCGGCCGCCGTCGTCCGAGCAGCTCGCCGACGCATGGAAGCCGTGGATGCTCACGTGCATCGAGGCGTTCGGCGCCGAGCGGTGCATGTTCGAGAGCAATTTCCCGGTCGACAAGGGCTCGTATTCGTACGTGAACGGCTGGAACGCGTTCAAGCGGCTGACCGCGCATGCGAGCCCGAGCGAGCGCGATGCGCTGTTCCGCGGGACCGTCACGCACGCGTACCGGCTCGGCTGACGCGTACTGCGTCGTCGCCCCGCCTTAGCCCTTCTCGACCAGCGCGGCCAGCCGGGCGAGCGCCATTTGCCAGCCGGCCTCGTTGTCGGCGGCCGGCACGCCGGGCGGCACACCGTCGTGCACCGCATCGACGCGTGTGCCGCCTGCTTCGTCGGACAGCGTGATCGTGACCGTCATTGCGCCGCGCAGCATCGGATCGTCGGTTTCGAACACGTCGATTTCGACGATCTGCTGGTCCGGCACGAGCGTCACGAAGCGGCCGTGATAGGTGTCGGTGTGCGCGGTGGTCTTGCCGGTGCCGTCCGACGGTTCGTCGTAGCTCAGCGACACGCGCAGCGCGCCGCCTTCGCGCGTGTCGTATGCGTGCACGCGGCACGTCATGCCGTCGGGCACCTTCCATTGTTCGACGGCGTGCGGATCGAGCAGCGCGCGATAGACGCGCCCGCGCGGCGCGTTCAGGTGCCGGCTGACCCGGGTCGAATGCGTGTGCATGTGCAGCATGTGGCCTCCCGCGGAACGCGCACGACGGTGCACGCCGGATGCCGGCGTGTCGTCATGCTTCCTTCAGGAATCCTAGGCGCGCGCGCGGCCGCTTGCAATGGCCCGCGCATGCGGCCGCATTCAGCGCAACGCGGCCGCGAATTCGTCGAGCTGCGTGATGCAGATGTTCCAGCCCTCGAAAAAGCCGAGGGCCTCGTGGCGCTCGCGCGTCGCGGCATCAGGATGCATCACGCGCGCCTCGTAGCGGCAGCCGGCGGGGTCGTCGGCCATCGTGATGACGGCCGTGAAGCCCAGCCACGGCACCTGCGGCCGCCAGCCGCCCGTGAGCATCGACGTGAATGCGATTCGCGCTTCCGGCACGATTTCGAGGAAGCAGCCGGGGTTGTCGCTCGTGCCGCCGTCGGGGCCGCGCATGAACGTGTGGAAGGCGCCGCCCGGGCGCAGGTCGAACGCGCGCACTTCGGTGGTCCACGGTTTCGGGCACCACCATTCCTTCAGCAATTCCGGGTCGGTCCATGCGCGCCAGAGTGCCTGGCGCGGCGCGCGCAGCGTGCGCGTGATGACGAGGTCATGGGTTTCGGCGGGGTCGACGTGGCTGGTTGACATGCGCTTGCTCCTCCTGGTGACGGCGTTCGACGAATTCCACGAGGCGATCGGAGCGCGCTTCCCACTGCGCGCGCTGCGCGGCAAGCCACTGTTCGGCTTCCGCCAGCCGGCTGCCGACCAGCTCGCAGGTGCGCGAGCGGCCGGTTTTCCGGGTCGTGACGAGGCCGCTGCGCTCGAGCACCGCGAGATGCTTCATGAACGACGGCAGCGCCATGCCGAACGGCGCGGCCAGTTCCGAAACGGTTCGCCCGCCATTGCCGAGCGCGCCGACGATCGCGCAGCGTGTCGGATCGGCGAGGGCGTGGAATACGTCGCTGATACCGGGTTGAAAGTTAGCCATGTGGCTAAGCATAGGCGATGCAGCGGGATTTTTCATCGCGTAGCATGATGGGGCGGGAACACGCGCCGATCGGGCTGGACGCCGTGTTGCCCGACCCCGGCCGCCGTTGCGCATGCATCCACCGCACGCCGGCATTCCATTCGATCCGGGCGCACGCCGACCGAACGCGTGCCCCACCTGACATACCGGAGAGGGTATGACCGAACCCGTGACCGTGCGCCGCCTCGATGCGGGCGAAGCGCATGCGTGCATCGACGCGCTGGCCGATGTGCTGATCGATTGCGTCGAGGGTGGCGCGTCCGTCAGCTTCATGTTGCCGATCGAGCGCTCGACCGCCGTGGCGTTCTGGACGCGCGTCGCCGACGGCGTCGCGAGCGGCGAGCGCATCCTGCTGGTGGCCGAGGACGCCGCCGGCCGGATCGTCGGCACCGTCCAGGTCGTGACCGCGCAGCCGGAGAACCAGCCGCATCGCGCGGACATCGCGAAGATGCTCGTGTCCCGTCATGCACGCCGGCAGGGGATCGCGGCGCGGCTGATGACGGCTGCCGACGAAGCCGCGCGCGATGCCGGCAAGACCGTGCTCGTGCTCGACACGGTGACGGGCGGCGATGCCGAGCGTCTGTACGAGCGGGCCGGCTGGCAGCGCGTCGGCGTCGTGCCGAACTTCGCGCTGATGCCCGACGGCGCATTGTGCGCGACGACGTATTTTCACAAGCAGCTCGCGTAACCGGGCTGGATGCGTGCGCAATCCGGTTCGCGATCGGCGCGCCTTGCGGCGGAGCGGGGCCACGGGCAGGACGCCGGGCGGACACGAAAATCCGGCCGGCGACGGCGCCGCTCCGATATATTCGTGCTGGAACACGCCACGACCATGCCAACGGAAGGAATCACTGCCTCGATGAAACGCTCCCATGTCGCCTTCGCCCTTACGGGCCTGCTGGTCGCGGTGCCGATTGCCGCCTACGCGCTCGTCAAGCCGCTGCGCGTCGTCGCGCCCGCGCTGCTTCCCGGCGTGTCGTGCCCCAGCGCGGACATCTGCACGGACGATGCCGCGACGTTCGGCGCAGCGCAGCAGCTCTATCGCGACGGTTACGCGCGCGCGGCGGCGGCCGTGGGCCCGTTTCGCGAGGCCCCGCGCGTCGTGTTCTGCTCGACGCGCGAGTGTGCCGACAAGTTCGGTCTCGGCGAACGCGCGGCTCTGACGCTGGGGGATTTCGGCGTGGTCGTCGCGCCGCGCGGCTGGCAGACCTACTTTCTCGCGCACGAACTGATTCATCACCGTCAGGCCGAAGTGCTCGGCAACCTCGCGGTCGCGACCAAGCCGCGCTGGCTGATCGAGGGGATGGCGTACGCGCTCAGCGACGATCCGCGTCATCCGCTGACGGAGCCGTTCGAGTCGTGGCGCGCGCGTTTCGGCGCGTGGCATGCGGCGCTGGGCGGACAGCCGATGTGGGATGCCGCAAGGGCGGTGGAATAGCGCGGGACGCGCGCGCACGGCGGCGAGCGCGAACCGCGTTGTCGGCGGATGAGGCCAGACGGGGCGACGCCGTTCGTGCTTCGCCCCTGGAGAGTCAGCCCGCCGCCACGCGTCGTGCGCGGCGGGCCCGGTCGTCAGACCGTGGTGTCGATGATGCCCGGGATCTGCACGTCCGGGTTCACGTCCGCGTCGTAGTCGACGCCGGCGATCTCGAAGCCGAACAGGCGCAGGAACTCGGTCTTGTAGCCGGCGAAGTCGGTCATCTCGTACAGATTCTCGTTCGTCACCTTGTCCCACATGGCGACGACCTTGGCCTGCACTTGCGGATCGAGCTCCTTGTAGTCCGCGCGCAGGCGGCCTTCGTCGTCGATGTGCGGCGTCGCGCCGTACATGCTGTCCTTCAGGAGCCCGTACACCTGCTCGATGCAGCCTTCGTGCGTGCCCTTTTCCTTCATCACCTTGAACAGCAGCGACAGGTAGAGCGGCATCATCGGGATCGCCGAGCTCGCCTGCGTGACGACGGCCTTCAGCACCGACACGCGGGCATCGCCGCCGTGCGCGGCCAGCTTGTCGCGGATCGACAGCACCTTCTTGTCGAGATCCTTCTTCGCTTCGCCGATCGAGCCGTTCCAGTAAATGTCGTGCGTGATCTGCTCGCCGAGATACGTGAACGCGGTCGTCTTCGCGCCGTCGGCCAGCACGCCGGCTTCAGCGAGCGCGTCGATCCACATCTGCCAGTCCTCGCCGCCCATCACGGCGACGGTGCCGTCGATCTCTTCCTGCGTCGCCGGCTCGAGCGAGACTTCGCGGATCACTTCCTTGTCGGTGTCGAGGCCGCGGAACGTGACCGACTTGCCGACCGGCTTCAGCGTCGAGCTGATCGTTTCGCCCGTCTTCGGATGCGTGCGGCGCGGTGCCGCGAGGCTGTAGACGACCAGATCGACCTTGCCGAGATCCTGCTTGATGGTGTCGATCGTGATCTGCTTGACCTTGTCGGAGAATGCGTCGCCGTTGATGCTGCGCGCATAGAGCCCCTTTTCCGCGGCGAATTTCTCGAACGCGGCGCTGTTGTACCAGCCGGCGGTGCCCGGCTTCGTTTCGCTGCCGGCGCGCTCGAAGAACACGCCCAGCGTGTCCGCGCCCGAGCCGAACGCGGCCGAGATCCGGGCGGCGAGGCCGTAGCCCGTCGACGCGCCGATCACGAGCACCTTCTTCGGGCCGTTGGCGATCGGGCCGTGCGAAGTCACGTAGTCGATCTGTTCCTTGACGTTGGCTTCGCAGCCGACCGGATGTGTCGTCACGCAGATGAAGCCACGCACGCGCGGTTTGATGATCATGAAAACCTCTAGTCAGAAAGGCGCGGACGGCCTGAAATCGGAAAAATCCCGCGCATTGTAATGGAAGCGGGCGGTCAGGGCGGGAAAGGCGGGCGGCGGCGGCATTCGCGGTGGCCCGGGGTCGGATCATCGAGGGCGGCGATTGACGTCGCCGCCAGTTATTTCTCTCTTGACAGAAATAACTGAAAAAACTAAATTTCCGGACATGGAACTCACACCGATTGCCGAACGATTCATTCTCCACTGGGGCGAAATGGGCTCGCGGTGGGGCGTCAACCGCACCGTCTCGCAGATTCATGCGCTGCTGTACCTGGCCGGAAGGCCGGTCGCGGCCGACGAGATCGCCGAGACGCTCAACGTCGCGCGCTCCAACGTCAGCACGAGCCTGAAGGAACTGCAGGCGTGGCGGCTCGCGAAGGTCGTGCACGTGCTGGGCGATCGCCGCGACCACTTCGAGACGTCGACCGACATCTGGGAACTGTTCAAGCTGATCGTCGAAGGGCGGCGGCAGCGCGAGATCGAACCGACGCTCACGGTGCTGCGCGATTGCCTGACGAGCCCCGAGATCGCCAACGAGAGCCGCGAAACCGAACAGCGCATTCGCGACACGCTGCAGTTCGTCGAGACGCTCACGACCTGGTCGGACGAGATGCTGCGGCTCAAGCCCGACACGCTGATGAAGGCGCTCGGGATCGGCGCGAAGATCAGCCAGACGGTCAGGCGCAAGTCGTCGAAGTAGGCGGCACCGGACATGCGGGCACGCAGCCCGCTTTTTTTGGAATCTGTATTTCTGTCATTACAGAAATAACTGTATATAGAGGATGAAACAATGAACGAAATCGTGCTGTCGATCCGCTGGCATCGAGCATCGCGGAGCGCGACATGAACATCCTCGTCTGCGGCGCGAACGGCTTCATCGGGCGGGCGCTGGGCGCGCGGCTCGAGGCCGGCGGCCATCGCGTGCTGCGCGGCGTGCGGCATGCCGTCGGCCCGCGCGACGTCGCGATCGACTTCGCGAAGGATGTCGATGCCGACGCGTGGCTCGCCCGGCTGGATGGCGTCGACGTGGTAATCAATGCGGTCGGGATCCTCGCCGACCGGCGTGACGAGACGTTCGACACCGTGCATCGCGCGGCGCCCTGCGCGCTCTTCACCGCATGCTGCCGTGCCCGCGTGCGACGCGTGATTCAGATCTCGGCGCTGGGCGTCGAGCGCGGCGACACGCCGTATTTCGCCAGCAAGTGCGCGGCCGACACCTTCCTGCAGACGCTGCCGCTCGATTACCGGATCGTGCGTCCGGCGCTCGTCTACGGCACCGCCGGCACGTCCGCCCGGTTCTTCCGGATGCTCGCGAGCCTGCCCGTGCACGTGTTACCTGCGGGCGGCCATCAGCGGCTGCGCCCCGTGCACGTCGACGATCTCGCTGAACTTGTTGCGCGGCTCGTCGATGCGCCGGCGGCCGGCGGCTCGGTCATCGACGCGGTCGGCGGCGACGAAGTCGAGTATCGCGAGATGCTGGGCGTCTATCGCGCCGCGCTGGGCTTCCCGCCGGCGGCGCGCGTGACGCTGCCGGGCCCGCTGGTCGGCGCGGCGGCCGCGCTGCTCGGCACGATGCCGGGCGCGATGCTGACCCGCGACACGTGGACGATGCTGCGCGGCGGCAACACCGGCGATCCCGCCGCGCTCGCGGCCGTGCTCGGCCGGCCGCCGCGCGGCCTGCGGGATTTCATCGGCGCGAACGCGAGCGCGGCCGCGCTGCGCGGCGATGCGCTCGCGATGTGGCGGCGGCCGCTGCTGCTCGGCGCGCTCGCGATCGTCTGGATCTGGACGGCCATCGTCAGCGCGTTCATCCATCCGCGGCACGACAGCCTCGCGATGCTCGCCCGTGTCCACCTGAACGGACTGCCCGCGCTGATCGCGCTCTACGGCGCATGCGCGCTGGACTTCGCGTTCGGCGTGGCGACCGTCGCCGCGCCGTCCCGCCGTCTGTGGGCCGCGCAAGGCGCGTTGATCGTCGCGTATTCGGCCGTCATCGCGGTCACGATGCCCGGGCTGCTCGCCGAGCCGTTCGGCCCCGTGCTGAAGAACGTGCCGATTCTCGCGATCCTGTTGATCCTTTTTTCAGAAGAAGAACACGCATGAACATCTATCTCGTGATCAAGACGCTGCATATCCTGTCCTCGGTGCTGATGGTCGGCACGGGTTTCGGCACCGCGTTCTACCTGTTCTTCGCGAACCGCACGCGCTCGGTGCCGGCGATCGCCGCCGTGTCGCGCCTCGTGGTGCGCGCGGACTGGTGGTTCACGACGCCGGCCGTGCTGTTCCAGCCCGCGTCCGGGCTGTGGCTCGCGCACACGGCCGGCTGGCCGTTGACGACGCCGTGGCTCATGGCGTCGATCGTGCTGTATGCGGTCGCGGGCGCGTGCTGGCTGCCGGTCGTGTGGCTGCAGATCGAGCTGGCCGCGATGGCGAAGCTCGCGCATGCGAATGGCGATGCCGAGCTGCCGGCACGCTACTGGCGTTATGCGAAGCGCTGGGAGTTGCTTGGCTATCCGGCGTTCTTCGCGATGTTGAGCGTGTATTTCCTGATGGTGGTCAAGCCGATGTAAGCGCGCTGCCGGCGCACGGGAAAGCAGTCGATCGATTCATGATGCACGCATAAACAAAAGGAGTGCGAATCATGGACTCAAGTGAACTGGTGCTGTACTTCGACGGGCGATGTCCGTTATGTGTCGCGGCGATACAGCGTCTTCGGGCCCGCGACGTGCGACAGCAGCTGGCTTTCGTCGATATCGCCGGGCCGGGCTTCGATCTCGCTCCGCTGGGCGTCGACCTGCCCGCGCTGAATCGGGAGCTGCACGTGCGCCTGCCGGACGGACGCATGCTGACCGGTGTGGACGGCATCCTGGCCGCCCATGCGCTGACCGGGCGAAGCCGGCTCGTCCGGCTGCTTCGCGTGCCGGTCGTGCGCACTGCGCTGGCGCTGCTGTATCGCCGCGTCGCGCGCAACCGGCTTGCCGTCTCGCGCTGGCTCGGCTATCGCGCCGAAGCACCGTGCGACGGGGTGGCGTGCGGTATCGACCGAGCCGCCGAATCCGCAGCGGATCGTCCCGCACGTGATGACGTGCGCCGCATCGTGTTGGCCTGGATGTACGGCGCGGCGATCGCACATCTGCTCGTCGGCATTGCCGTTCCGTGGGTAGCCGGCACGCCATGGTTCGACGCGTATCACAGCGTCATCGAGCGGCATTTCTGGGCGGGAATGGCGCCCGAACCGGCGCGCGCGCAGCAGATCTGGTGGATGGCGCTGATCGGTGCGACGGTGCAATGCGCGTCGGTCTGGATGCTGGCGCTCGTCCACCTCGGCAACCGGCTGCGCCGGCGGGAAGTGTGGGGGGGGGCTGCTGGCCGGCCTGTTGATCTGGGCGCCGCAGGACATGCTGTTTTCATTGCAGGCACATGTATGGGGCCACGTCGCGATCGACGCGGCGGCACTCGTCGCGATGGCGCCGCCACTCGTCTGGCTCTGGAGGAGGGACAGCGTATGAACACCTTGCCCGCTTTCGATTGGGCGCTCATCCTGTTGATCGTGCAGGGCGCGATGGGCGCATTCGATACGCTCTATCACCACGAGCTCACGCAGGATCTGCCGCACCGCCCGCGCGCGCGGCTCGAGCTGGCGATTCACGCGGTGCGCTCCGTACTTTACGGTCTCGTGTTCGCGTCGATCGCGAACGTGGCCTTTCACGGGGCCTGGGTCGCGGCCATCGCGGCGGTGGTGGTCGTCGAGGTGGTGCTGACGTTGTGGGATTTCGTCGTCGAGGATCGGAGCCGCAAGCTGCCGGCGACCGAGCGCGTGCTGCACACGCTGCTGGCCGTCAACGGCGGTGCGCTGTTCGGGATGGTCGCGATACAGCTGGCCGCCTGGGCGCACGAGCCGACCGCGCTGCAGGCGCTCGATCTCGGCTGGCGCGGCGGGTTGCTGAGCTTGTTTGCCGTCGGCGTGACGGTATCGGGAATCCGCGACGGGATCGCGGCCTGCCGGATCGCGCGACGCGCGCCGGCCGCCAATCCGTTCGCGGGGCACCCGCCGGGGAACGTGCTCGTCACCGGCGGGACCGGCTTCATCGGCGAAACCCTCGTGAACGGGCTGCTCGATGCAGGGCATACGGTCACGTTGCTGGCACGTGATCCGTTGCGCGCGGCCTACCAGTTTCACGGCCGCGTGCGCAGCGTGACGTCCGTCGATCAGTTGCAGCCGCATGAGCGTTTCGACACGATCATCAATCTCGCGGGGGCGCCGGTGCTCGGCGCGCGCTGGAGCAAACGCCGGCAGGCATTGCTGCTCGCCAGCCGGGTTGGCGTCACGGAATCGCTGATGCGCTGGGTCGAGACCGCCGAGGTCAAGCCGCGCACGTGGATCCAGGCGTCGGCGATCGGCTACTACGGCGTGCGTCCTTCCGACGAGCCGCTCGACGAGAGCAGCAGCGCCGGCACCGGCTTCATGTCCGAGCTGTGCCGGCAGTGGGAGCAGTCCGCGCAGGCGCTCGAGCGTCACGGCGTTCGCTCGGTGGTGCTGCGGCTGGGCCTCGTGTTCGGCCCCGGCGGCGCGTTGCGCGCGATGCTGCTGCCGCATTACTTCGGGGTGGGCGGGCGATTCGGCGACGGCACGCAGGTAATGAGCTGGATCCACCGGGACGACGTGCTGCGAATCATCGCGCGCGCGATGGGGAATTCGGGCATGCGCGGCGTCTACAACGCGGTCGCACCCGCGCCGTTGACCCAGCGTGAGTTCGTGCGGGTCGTGTCGAAGGTGCTGCACCGCCCGGCGTGGCTGCACGTGCCGGCCGCGCCGCTGCGCATCGCGATGGGAGAGATGGCCGCGCTGCTGCTGGACGGGCAACGGGTGATGTCGGCGCGGCTGCATCAGGACGGATTCGTGTTCCGGTTCCCGACGGCCGAGCATGCGCTGCGTGACCTGACGAATCGGCCGCACGCGGATTTTCCGCGTACGGCATGTCGTTTGCCGGGTGGTCGTGTATAAACTCGACGGGAGCGCGTTCGGGCCGTTTCGCGCGTTCCGAACGCTTCGCATTCGACCTCACAAGGAGCCTGCATGCTGCACATCCTCGGCAAGATCCCGTCCATCAACGTCCGCAAGGTGCTGTGGCTGTGCACCGAACTCAACCTGCCGTTCGAACAGGAAGACTGGGGCGCGGGCTTTCGCACGACCAACGATCCGACCTACCTTGCGCTGAATCCGAACGGCCTCGTGCCGGTGATCAAGGACGACGACTTCGTGCTGTGGGAGTCGAACACGATCATCCGCTATCTCGCGAACCGCTATGGCGGCGACGCGCTCTATCCGGCCGAGCCGCGGGCGCGCGCGCGGGTCGATCAGTGGATCGACTGGCAGGGCACGGACCTGAATCGTTCGTGGGTCGGCGCGTTCCTCGGCCTCGTGCGCAAGTCGCCCGATCACCAGGACCCGGCGGCGATCGCGCAGTCGATCGCGGGCTGGACGAAGCACATGCAGATCCTGAACGCGCAGCTCGAAGCGACCGGCGCGTTCGTGGCCGGCGACCACTTCACGCTCGCCGACATTCCGATCGGCCTGTCGGTGAACCGCTGGTTCGGCACGCCGTTCGAGCACCCGGATTTCCCGGCGGTGAAGCGCTACATCGAGCGTCTGGCGACGCGCGAGGGCTTCAAGCAGTATGCGGGCAGCGCGAACCCGTAACGCATTGCATGTCGCGCGCGATGCGGCGGCTTGACCGCCGCCGCATCGCTGTCTCCCCGCGGCACGTCACGTGCCGGACGCCGGTACGGCCTCGAGCACGCACGCAAGAAACGCCTCGTGATTCCACGCGGATTCCGGCCGCGACAAGCCGAGTCGCACGACCACCAGCTCGCGGCTCGGCACCACGCTCACGAACTGGCCTTCATGGCCGACCGCATGAAACGCATCGGCGGGCAGCGGGCGCGCGTGCGGATCGCGATCGTTGAACGGCTCTGGCACCTTGACCCACAGATGCGCGCCGAATTCTCCGCGCGTCGACAGCGGCGTCGCGCGCGTCAGGTAGCGCACCCAGCCTTCCGGCAGCCGCCGCTGCCCGTCCCATACCCCGTCCTGCAGCAGAAGCTGCCCGAAGCGCGCCCAGTCGCGCGCGCTCGCATACATGAACGACGCGCTGCCGAGCGTGCCGGCCGCATCGGGCTCGAACACCGCGCTGCGCATCCCGAGCGGCGCGAACAGCGCGCGGCGCGGAAACGCGAGGTAGTCGCTTTCGGTGCCGCCCATCGCCTCGCGCATCACGCGCGCGACGATCGCGCTCGTGCCGCTCGAGTAGTACCACTGCGTGCCGGGCTGCGCGGCGAGCGGCTTGGCCGACGCGAAGCGCGCGGTGTCCGGCTGCGTGAACAGCATCACGGCGACGTCGGACAGCGGGTCGTCGTAGTCCTCGTTGAATTGCAGGCCGCTCGTCATCCGCAGCAGCTCGTCGAACGTGATCGCCGCGCGCGGGTCGCCGCCGTCGCGCCATTCGGGCAGCAGCGCCGACGCGTCCGGCGACAGCTCGTGCTGCGCGACGAGCATGCCGGCCAGCGCGGCCGTCACGGTCTTCGTCATCGACCAGCCGGGTAGCGGCGTATCGGCGGTGAAGCCGGGCGCATAGCGTTCGGCGACGATCTGGCCGCGCCACATCACGACGACCGCGCGGGTGCGCCGCGGCCGCGCCGGATCGGGTTCGTCGAACGCGCGGTCGAGCGCGGTCTGCAGCTTGCGAGCGTCGATGCCGACGGGCGGTGCGGCCGGCGCCGCCGCCTGCGCGGGCGGCGGATCGGGGACGGGCGGCAGCGCGGCCGGCAGCACGCCGGGCGACGGCCCGAGCGCGAGCGTGCAGCCGAGCCCGGGGCGAAAGTCCGCCTCGCGTTGCGCGAACCCGGCGAACGTTGCGACGGCGCGATGATGCTCCGGATCGATCGACGGGCGCACCAGTTTCAGCAGCGGGTGCACGCCGGCCATGATGTCGACGTCGATCACCGACGCGGCCGGACGGCCCGACACGAACACGCCGGAACACAGCGCCTTCGCGGCATAACCCGTCGCGATCGGGGCCAGCCGCGACAGCATGTAGCCGGTGTAGCCGGCCGCGGCGACGAGCGCGACGGCGACGCCGCGCAGGATCAGCGATTTGAAGGGGATCGTCATGCGCGAGCGTCCTCGGTGGCGTGCCGGCCGGCAACGATCCGGCAGTGTCGCAGGTTCGGGCGAGCGGTGGCAATCGCGGGGGTGGCGACGCCGGGCGGCGTCGATCAGGCGGCATGGTGCCCGGCGTGTGCGAATCGCATGTGTCGATCGCGCAGGGGCGAACGGGCCGCAGTCGGCCCGTCCACGCGGTGCGTCATTGCGCGTTGTCGTTGTCCGAACGCAGTGTCCAGATCGTCGCGGTATTCGTGTTGTCGTCGACGGCCGCGAATTCCGGCTGGCCCTTGCTGCCGTGCCCGAACGCGAGGCCGAAGGCCGCTCCCGGCACGGTGTCGACCTGCATCTGCGCGACGAAGTGTCCGGTCACCGTGAATTCGACGATCTCGCTCGGTTGCAGCGGGTCGGGGTTGACCGCGTCGCCGTTGGCGGTCACGAGATGGCCGTTCGGCGCGAGCGCCAGTGCGAGCGGGCCGTGCAGGTGCGCCGCGTCGAAGTAGATCATCCGTCCGACGCCGGCGTTGCGATTCGTCGACGCGGCGTTCTGGATCGCGAACACCGCGTTGTCGCCGGTGGACGCGACGTACAGCACGTCGATGTTCGGGTCGTACGCGAGGCCGGTTGGGCCGACCACGAGCGCGTTGGGATCGGTCCGGTTCACGTAGCCCGACGCGATGATCCGCGAGCCCGGCAGCATCCTGACGCCGTTGTTGTCGATCGCCAGTTCGATCCGCGCGACGGTCCCGTTCAGCACGTTCGACACGAACGCGGTCACGCGCTGGCCGCGGTCGATCACGGTCATGTCCCACGGCCCGTCGAGCAGCGTGCTGCTCGACAGTTGCGTGACGAGATTGCCTTGCGGACCGATGACGAGCAGCGAGCCCGGAGGCACGACGGTTTTGCCGTCCGGCGCGGGGACGTTGCCGACCAGCACAAAGCCGCTGCGCAGCACCGCGAGCGCGGTCGTCAGGCCGAGATTGCTGCCCTGGAAGAACGTGGTCGGCGTCTTGCCGGGCGACAGCTTCACGACCGTCGTGCCGGTGCCTTGCGCGTTCGACGCCGCGTTGAAGTTGGACACGACGACGTCGCCCGGTTTGAGCGTGCTCCAGCTCGGCACGCCGCGCGGCACGAAGGCGATGCCGTACGGATTGACGTCGCCGTTGGCGGGCACGGTCGACGCGGTGACCGACGAGACCGGCAGGATGACGTCGGTGCCGCCGGCCCACGCGAACGCCGACGACAACGCGACGAGCCCGGCGCCGCAAGCCGCGCGGCATAGCGTGCGCGCCATCGTGCGACGGGCGTGGGCGAGGAGCGGCGGGTGAATGGCGAGGGCGGGCGAACGACAGGAGGGGAGAGGGTCCATGGCATGACTCCGGTTGGTGATCGCGAGCAGTCATCCCGGCTGCCGGTCTGCGCAGCTGGCGGATGTCCGGTGCGGATCCGCAGTCTTGCCGTGCGAATCCGCACTCGGAATAAACGAACGGCGACGGCCGGATATTCCATCCGGCGAGCGACATGACGTGCGAGCCGGCGTGCATTGTTCACCGCGATCGCGACACGGCCTGACAAGTTGAAATCCGACCCGCCGTCGGCCGATAATCGTCCGGCATCGTTCCCAGTCAAACCGCAATCGCCAAATCGGAAAACGCCATGTCCTACGACAACAACAACCCGTTCGCCCGGATCCTGCGCGGCGAACTGCCGTGCGTGAAGGTCGCCGAAGACGACGCCACGCTCGCGATCATGGATCTCATGCCGCAGGCCGACGGTCACGTGCTCGTGATCCCGAAGGAGCCGGCCGCGCAGATCTTCGAGCTGTCCGGCGACGCGGCGGCGGCCGGCATCCGCATGACGCAGCGCGTCGCGGCGGCCGTGCGCGCGGCGCTCGGGCCGGACGGCGTGTTCATCGGTCAGTTCAACGGCGCGGCGGCGGGCCAGACGGTCCCGCACGTGCATTTCCACGTGATTCCGCGCTGGGAAGGCGTCGACCTGCGGATGCACGCGCGCGACATCGCCGACGCGGCCACGCTCGAATCGCTCGCCGAGCGCATCCGCGCGCATTTCGTGTAACGCCTGTACGGCTCGTGATTCGGGCGGCGCCAGCGGGCGCGCGCGGCGACGCCGTTCGCGCCTGTTTCAGCGGTCACACCACGTAACACGTGTAACCGCTCGCGAAACTCGTCCTGGCGGCGCCGGCGCTAGACTCCGCGCATTCGCATTGCCGCATCGAGCGACAGGAAGGGCTGGTCGCCTCTTCGTGCCGGCCGTCACGGGTTGCGACGGCGCGGCTTTCGCGCGATGCGACGTGTCCTCTTCGCCGGGAATCGAGCCATGTACAAAGTTCTCATCACGTTTGCGCTGATCGGCGGCCTGTCCGGCTGCTATGTCGCGCCGCCTTACGGCTACGCGCCCGCGCCGGTCTATTACGGCTATGCGCCGGCCTATTACGCACCGCCCGTCAGCGTCGGGATCGGCGGCAACTTCCGCATTCGCTGACCGGGCGGCGGTCGCGGGCACAGCCCGCGCGCCGATCGAGCGCGTCGTTCGACGCGCCGCCGCTTCTCGCAGGGAAAACGCGCGCGCCGCATGACGGCGCGCGTGCGCATCGCCCGCCCGGGTTCCTATACTTCACAGGAAAGCCCACTCCGGCGAGGCAAGCCATGGCCGTTACGCGCAAGTTCGCAATCGTTGCGAGCGTCTCCACGCTCGTCTATCTCGGGCTTGCCGTGCTCGGCATCGGCGGGTTCGCCGCCTTCTTCTCGCATCCGCCACTGATCGTCATTGCCGTCGCGACGCTCGCGCTTGCCGTCGTCGCGATGTTTACCGAAGGCAACCTGAGCGCCGGCGAACGCGAGAACCGCGACAATCGCTGGGTGCTCGCGGCCTTCGGCGCGAGCGGATTCCTGCTCGCGTATTTGCCGGCGCTGACCGACCGGCTCGACGTGTGGACCTTCGGCGGCGACACGGTGCGCTGGATCGGCGTCGCGCTGTACGTCGCGGGCGGCGTGCTGCGCCTCTGGCCGGTGTTCGTGCTCGGCAAGCGCTTCAGCGGGCTCGTCGCGATCCAGCCGGGCCACACGCTGGTGACGGACGGCATCTACAGCAGGATCCGCAACCCGAGCTATCTCGGCCTGCTCGTCAATGCGGCCGGCTGGGCGTTGGCGTTCCGCTCGGGCGTCGGGCTGCTGCTCGTCGCGCTGACGTTGATTCCGCTCGTCGCGCGCATCCGTTCCGAGGAAGCGCTGCTGCGCACGCAATTCGGCGCCGAATACGACGCGTATTGCGCGCACACCTGGCGGCTGATTCCGGGCGTGTACTGACCCTCGTTCGACGCGAACGACCGGGCGATTCCGCCGGCTCGCGGCATGCCGTCGATGTGTTGCCACGTGTGTCCGAACCCGCGCGACGGGCACGTTCCGCATCGCCGAAAAACGGGGCTTGACCATGGCCGGAGTCCCTGCCGGCGGGCGTTCCCGGCGGTTTCCGGCAAGCTTTTCCGGTCCGCTTTCGGTAAACAACTTGTTACCAGAATGTCGACGGCAAGCAGGCTCGACCGGTGCTATTCTTCGCCGCAAGCTCATTGAAATGAATTGGTCCGGGATTCGGCACAATGCCGGCATCGACGTCGATCGATTCAGATCGTCGTATCGAGCGGACCTTCGATAACCAGATTGCGAACAAGGAAGAATACGGGAATGTGGAAGAAAATCGCCCCCGCTCTCGTCGTCGCCGTGCTGACCGGCGCGACCGCAGTGCCGGCATTGGCCGGTGACATGAACAACGCGCTCGGCGGCGCGCTCGGCGGGGTTGCCGGCGCAGCGGTCGGCGGCGCGGTCGGCGGCAGCACCGGCTCCGTGATCGGTGGCGCGATCGGCGGCGGCGCGGGTGGCGCCGTGACGTCGAACCGTCGCGAGCGCACCGGCGCGATCATCGGCGGCGCACTCGGCGGCGGCGCGGGTACCGCGGCCGGCAACGCGATGGGCGGCCGCACGGGCGGCCTGCTGGGCGCGGCCGTCGGCGGCGGCGCCGGCGCGGCGCTCGGCGGCAACCTGTCGCGCAACTCATACGATCGCGGCGGCGATTATGGCGATCGCGGCCATCGTCACCGCAAGCATCGCCACCACCGCGACTGGGACTGATCGCCGCGGGCGCGGCACGGTGCGCGGCCTGCGCACCGGCGCGCCCGACGCGTCGGCGCCCGATCCGACAGCCGGCCCGGCGGCCTCAGCCGGGCCGCCATCGCCGGCAAGACCGGCGGCCTTCACCCCCTTCGGCAGTTCATGCCCGGCCCCGCTCGACGGGTTGGCGCGCTCTCTCCCGCTTCACCTTTCCCGCTTGTAGACGACATCGCCAGTTGCATCGACATGCAACCGCGCAGGGTCGGCCCTCCCCATTTCGCCATCGCCGATCGACGGGTTGCCGTCCGGTCATCAGGATTTCCCCGAGGCGCCGACGCGTCCGCGGCACGCGTTCACGGGCCATCGCGCGCAACGGCGGGTAGTGGGAAATCGAATGGATGTCATCGCAACATTTAATTGGTCGATCCGGATCGACTTCGCTATCGTCAACGCTGCCCGCGTACGGAATCGAACCGTGCCGTCCCCCGTGCCCCGCCGCATGACCCCGAGTGTCCGCGGCCCGGCCGCCGGACCCGCAAGCATGGGGCGCCCCGCCCGCTGAACCGGGCGGGCCCGTCGCGAAGCCTGGCCGACCGAACGAAGGCGCCCGCGCTTTCAAGCCACCCCGGCAACGATGTCCCGCCGTCGCATGCGTGCCCCACGCGCGTGCCGCGCCTGCCGTTGCGACCCGGGGCCGGACCAACCCATTGCCTGGATGCTTTATGTCTAAGACAACGTATTACGCGCCGCATGGCGGCCACCCGCCGCAGACCGATCTGCTGACCGATCGCGCGATGTTCACCGAGGCGTATGCGGTCATTCCGAAGGGAGTGATGCGCGACATCGTCACGAGCTGGCTGCCGTTCTGGACCCACACGCGCCTGTGGGTGATCGCGCGTCCGCTGTCGGGTTTCGCCGAAACCTTCTCGCAGTACATCGTCGAAGTGAATCCGGGCGGCGGCAGCGACAAGCCCGAGCAGGACAAGAACGCCGAAGCCGTGCTGTTCGTCGTCGAAGGCGAGGCCGAACTGACGCTGCAGGGCAAGCAGCACACGCTGAAGCCGGGCGGCTACGCGTTCATCCCGCCGGGCGCCGACTGGACGCTGCACAACGTCAGCGATGCCGCCGTGCGTTTCCACTGGATCCGCAAGCACTATCAGGTCGTCGACGGCATTGCGCTGCCGGAAGCGTTCGTGACCAACGAGCAGGACGTCGAGCCGATCCCGATGCCGGGCACCAACGGCGCATGGGTGACGACGCGCTTCGTCGACATGAGCGACATGCGTCACGACATGCACGTGAACATCGTGACGTTCGAGCCGGGCGGCGTGATTCCGTTCGCGGAGACGCACGTGATGGAGCACGGCCTGTACGTGCTCGAAGGCAAGGCCGTGTATCGCCTGAACCAGGACTGGGTCGAGGTGGAAGCGGGCGACTTCATGTGGCTGCGCGCGTTCTGCCCGCAGGCATGTTATTCGGGCGGCCCCGGCCGCTTCCGTTACCTGCTGTACAAGGATGTGAACCGTCACATGAACCTGACGCTGAATCCGGCGCGCTAAGCGTCGCGCACGTCGGACACGAAAACCCGCCGGTGCATGCCGGCGGGTTTTTTTATTGATGCCGCCGTGCGATGCAGCGGACGTGGCGGCCGGGCCGTCGTCGCACGCTACGCGTCGAGCGCCGAGGCGGCCAGCCTCGCGACCTGCAGCCGCGTATCGGGCGGCAGGCCGTCCTCGATCAGCCAGACCGCCGACAAGCCGGCCCACGCAAGAATCCACTGCAGCAACCGGCGGCGGTCGAGTTGCGCCGCCTCGGCGACGAGCGCGACGCGCCGCGCGAAGCGGGCGGGATCGACGGCGATGTCGTGCGCGGGATTGCAGAACAGGTTCGCGTAATCGAACGCGCGGTCGCCGCGCAAACCCTTCGGGTCGATCGCCAGCCAGCCGCGATCGCCGAAGTGCAGCACGTTGCCGTGATGGATGTCGCCGTGCAGCACGACGACGACGTCGTCGTCGACGGGCGGCGCGGCCAGCAGCCGGCGCGCCGTCGCGGCCGAACGCCGCAGCGTGTCATCGCCGGTGTCATGCGACAGCAGCGCGTGGAACCAGTCGGTCAGCGGCACGACCTCGGGCGCTGCCGGTGCGCGATGCGCATGCAGCCGCGCGACCGCGCGGCATGCGATCCGGATCGCATCGTCGTCGTGGCCCGCGGCGGACAGGCCGACGAGCGTCGGCGTCGGCTGCGCGCGTTCGAGCAGCACCGCGTCGCTGTCGTGCAGCCACACGCGCGCGGCGCCATCCCCGTTCCACCACGTCATCAGCGCATTGCCGCGGCGCTCTTCGTCGCAGGTCGCGACCTTGAGCATCGCGGGGCGCGCGTGCCAGACGACGGGCAGCACGCCGCCGCTCGCGGTCAGGATCGGGCCGCCGTCGGGAACGAGGTCCCACAGGCGCAGATACGTGTCGAACATGCAGACGATGGTACAGGCGAACCGGCTCGTGCGCCGCGCGGGCCACCCGGCACGGCTGCCGCGCAACCATTCCTAAATAAAATTTAGCCAGCCAAACTTAGGCTAAAGAGTGTTCCGGTATCCCGGCATCCCTTCGACAATGCGCGCCTTCCGTGACCGACGGGCGCCTGTTGCGCGCCCGCGTTCGCCGCATTGAAGAAGGAGCCTGCATGACCGACCACACCGCCAACCCTCCAACGCCACCGGCCCCGCCTCCCGCATCGCCGCGCCGCCGCGCATGGCGCATCTTCGCCGGCGCGCTCTTCGGCCTGACGCTCGCGTGCGCGGGCATCGGCGCATGGACGATCGATCGCATCTGGACGCAGTTGCCATCCGTCGAGCACCTGGCCGTCTACCGGCCCGCGCTGCCGCTGCGGATTTTCTCGCGCGACGGCGAACTGCTGGCCGAGTACGGCGTCGAGCGCCGCGAATTCGTGCCGCTCGAACGCATTCCGCCGCTCATGCGGCACGCGCTGCTCGCGGCCGAGGACGCGAAGTTCTACCAGCACGGCGCGGTCGATATCGGCGGCCTCGCGCGCGCGACGTTCGCGAACGTCGTGACGGGACAGCCGGGGCAGGGCGGCAGCACGATCACGATGCAGGTCGCGCGCAACTTCTACCTGACGCGCGACAAGGTGCTGAGCCGCAAGCTCGCCGAGATCCTGATGGCCATCAAGCTCGAGCGCGAGTACAGCAAGGACAAGCTGCTCGAGCTTTACATGAACCAGATCTATCTCGGCGAGCGCGCGTATGGGTTCGCGGCGGCCGCGAACGTGTATTTCGGCAAGCCGCTCGATGCGCTGAGCGCGGGCGAAGCGGCCGTGCTGGCCGGATTGCCGAAGGCGCCGTCCGCGTTCAATCCGGTCGTCAATCCGGCGCGCGCGACCGCGCGGCGCAACTACGTGCTCGGCCGCATGCATGCGCTCGGCGAGCTCGACGAGGCGACCTATCGCGCGGCGGTCGACGTGCCGATCGCGCTGGCGACCACGCCGCCGCCCGGCATCATCGCGGCGCCGTACGTCGCGGAGCGCGCGCGCCGGATGATGGTGGAGCGCTTTCACGACGACGCCTATACGCTCGGCCTCGACGTGACCACGACGATCTCGATGCGCGACCAGCGCGCGGCCGAAGCCGCGCTCCAGCGCACGCTGAGCCGGCAGCCGCGCGCGAGGCGCGATGCGCGCAACGGGCTCGAAGGCGCGCTCGTGTCGCTGGATGCGGCGACGGGCGACATGCTCGCGCTCGTCGGTGGCGCGGATTTCAACCGCAACGTGTTCGACCACGCATTGCAGGCGTATCGCCAGCCGGGTTCGAGCTTCAAGCCGTTCGTCTATTCGGCGGCGCTGGAGAAGGGCTACTTTCCGGGCGTGCTGGTCGACGACACGCAGCGCACGCTGACCCATGAGGAAACCGGCGCGCGGCCGTGGCGCCCACGCAATTTCGGCAACCGCTACGAGGGCTTCATTCCGGTGCGGCGCGGGCTCGTGCGCTCGAAGAACCTGGTCGCGGTCAGCCTGATGCAGGCCACCGACGCGCGCTACGTGCAGCAGCACGCGGTGCATTTCGGCTTCGACGCGCAGCGCAATCCGGCGTCGCTGCCGCTCGCGCTCGGCGCGGGCGCGGTGACGCCGCTCGAACTCGCGAGTGCGTACAGCGTGTTCGCGAACGGCGGGACGCGGATGGAGCCGCGCCTGATCCTGTCGGTGAAGCAGCGTCACGGCGGCGCGATGTACGAGGCGACGACGCCTGAAGGCGCGCGCGTCGTGTCGGCGCGCAACGCGTTCATGATGGACAGCATGCTGCGCGACGTCGTGAAGGCCGGCACCGCGCGTGGCGCGCTCGCCTTGCGCCGCGACGACGCGGCCGGCAAGACGGGCACGTCGAACGGATCGAAGGATGTCTGGTTCGCCGGCTACTCGTCGGGCATCGTCGCGGTCGCGTGGCTCGGCTACGACACGCCGCGCCCGATGGGGCGCGCGACCGGCGCGACGCTCGCGCTGCCGGTCTGGCTCGACTACATGAAGACGGCCGTCGACGGACGCACGCCGGTCGCCACGACGCCGCCGCAGGACGTCGCGCTCGTCGACGGCGATTTCGTGTACGCCGAATACACGCGCGGCACGTGCACGGCCGACGTGCCGTCGTACATCCGCAGCCGCTTCGCGTGCGGCGGCGCGCCGGCGGCCGAGGCGCCGGATGCTTCGGGCGAAAAGGGCAGGCCCGACGAGCCGATGCCCGCGGCCGTCGATGCGGCCGAGCGCGAACGCGTGCTCGACCTGTTCCGTACCGAAGACTGAGGCGCGCGATGCATACGCTTTATCTGATCGCGATCGTCGCGGAGGCGATGTCGGGTGCGCTGATGGGCATGCGGCGCGGGATGGACCGCTTCGGGCTCGCGCTCGTCGGCGCGGTGACGGCGCTCGGTGGCGGCACGGTGCGCGACGTGCTGCTCGGCCACTATCCGCTCGGCTGGATCGCGCATCCCGAATATCTGGTGATCACGCTCGTCGCGGCGACCGTCGCGTCGTGGGCCGCGCGGCACGTCGCGCGGATGAAGACGCTGTTCGTCACCGTCGACGCGATCGGTCTCGCGGCGTTCACGATCATCGGCTGCGATATCGGCGCGTCGACGGGCAGCGCGCCGATCATCGTCGTGCTGGCCGGCGCGATCACCGGCGTGTGCGGCGGGATGCTGCGCGACCTGCTGTGCAACGAGATGCCGCTGATCCTGCGCGAGGAACTGTATGCGAGCGTCGCGTTCTTCACGGGCACGCTGTACGTCGGGAGCCAGCATCTCGGCATCGATGCCGGGCCGGCGTCGGCGGTGGCGCTGGCGGCGGGCTTCACGACGCGCATGCTCGCGGTGCGGCTCGGATGGAAAATGCGGACGTTCGGCGTCGCGGACGTCGAGCATTGAGCGAGGCCGCCGCACGGATGCGACGGCACGCGTGCGCTACGCCGGCACCATGACCGGTGGCGACCCGTCGCCCGTTTCCACCATCTTCACCGCGAATCCGTAGCACCGCGCGATATGGGCGGGCGTCATCACGTCGCGCGGCGCGCCCTGCGCGACGATCGTGCCGTCCGCGAGCATCGCGATCGTATCCGCGTGCCGCGCGGCGAGGTTCGGATCGTGGACGATCGCGAGCACGCCGAGCCGCCATTCGCGCGCAACGGTGCGCACGGTGTCGAGCAACCGGTGCTGATGCGCGAGATCGAGCGCGGCGGTCGGTTCGTCGAGCAGCAGGTAGCGCGGGCCGTTTTCCGATGCGTCGTCGTCCGGCCACAGCTGCGCGAGCACGCGCGCGAACTGCACGCGTGCGAGCTCGCCGCCGGACAGCGTCGTGACGTCGCGGCCGACGAGCGTCTCGGCGCCCGCGCGTTCGAGCGCCTGCCACGCAATGTCGCGATCGCGGTGTGCGATCACGTGCCGCGCGCCGCCGCGTCGTGCATGCGGATAGCGGCCGAGCAGCACGATTTCGTCGACGCTGAACGGAAACGCCGGTTGTGCGGCCTGCGGCAGCACGGCGCGCAGGCACGCGAGCCGCGGCGCGTCGATGCGCGCGAGCGGTTCGCCGTTCAGCGCGATGTCGCCGGTCACGCGCACGCCGTGCGGCGCGACGCTGCCGGTCAGTTCGCCCGCCAGGGTCTTCAGCAGCGTGCTCTTGCCTGCGCCGTTGCGGCCGAGCAGCGCGGTCACGCGGCCGGGTTCGATCGACAGCGACAGGTTGTGCAGAACGATGCGGTGCCGGCGGGCGACGTCGAGATGTTGGGCGGTCAGCATGATGAGCGAAGGAAGGATCAGCCGCCGAGCGCGCCGCGGCTTTTCCACAGCAGCGCGAGAAAGAACGGCGCGCCGAGCAGCGCGGTGAGCACGCCGAGCGGAATCTCGGCGGGCGCGGCGGCGGTGCGCGCGGCGAGATCGGCGGCGAGCGTGAGCAGCGCGCCGAGCAATGCGGCGCCGGGCAGCACCACGCGCTGGTCGGGGCCGCACGCGAGGCGCACGCAGTGCGGCGCGACGAGGCCGATGAAACCGATGATGCCCGCGCACGACACGAGCGCGCCGACCGTGAGCGCGACCGCGATGAGCACGCGCCGTTTGAGCCGCTGCACCGGCACGCCGAGATGCAACGCCTCGGTCTCGCCGAGCTGCAGTGCATTGAGCGCGTCACGGTCGCGCGCGAGCAGCACGCAGCCGATCGCGACGCACGGCGCGACCGCCGCCAGCGCGGGCCATTGCGCGGCGCCGAGGCTGCCGAGGCTCCAGAAGGTCAGCGAGCGCAGTTGCGCGTCGTCGGCGACGAACGTGAGTAATCCGATCGCCGCGCCGACCAGCGCGTTGATCGCGATGCCGGCGAGCAGCAGCAGCGGCAGCGCGAGCCGGCCGCGCGACGCGGCGAGCCGGTAGACGAGCGCCGCGACCGCGAGCGCGCCCGCGAACGCGGCGACGGGCAGCGCGACCGCGCCTGCATGCGCGGCGAACAGCGCGGGGCCGAGCACGATCGTCGTCGTCGCGCCGAGCGCCGCGCCGCTCGACACGCCGACGAGCCCCGGATCGGCGAGCGGGTTGCGGAACAGCGCCTGCATCGCGGCGCCGGCCGCGCCGAAGCCGCCGCCGACCAGCAGCGCGAGCACGACGCGCGGCGCGCGGATGTCGACCAGCACCGCGCGTGCCTGTTGCGCGGCCGGGTCGCCGCTCAGCGCGGCCCAGGCTTCCGCGAACGGAATGCGATACGCGCCCACGCACAGCGCGACGACGGACATGGCGCACACGACGACGGCGAGCGCGGCCAGCGCGAAGGGCGCGATGCGGCGTGACGCGCCGACGCGCGCGGCGCCGGTGCGCGATGTGTGCGACCGCGCGGGGAAAGGTGAAGCGTGAGCGGGCATCGTGTCGATCCGGAATCAGGCGAGCGCATCCGACAGGCGCCGGTGCAGGGTCGTGACGGCGAGCGGCAGGCGCGGGCCGAAGCCGAGCAGGAACAGCGCATCGAGCGACACGACGCGCCGCGCGCGGCCGGCCGGCGTCGCGCCGAAACCGGGTGCGGCGAGCAGCGCGTCGCGGCCGCCGACCGCCGCGAGCCCTTCGTCGGAGATCAGCACGATGTCGGGTGCGGCGGCAGCCAGCGCCTCGGTCGTCAGCGGCTTGTAGTGATCGAAGCCCTGCATCGCGTTGCGCGCGCCCGCGTAGCGGAGCATCGCGTCGGCGGCCGTGCGCTGGCCGGCGACGAGCGCCTGGTTGCCCGTATGGTTCAGCACGAACAGCACGCGCGGCGGCTGCGCGCCGCCGGGCACGCGCGCGGCGACCGCGTCGCGGGCGGCCTGCCAGTCCCGATCGAAGCGCCGCAGCAGCGCGGCGCCCGCGTCGCGCACGTCGAGCGCCTGCGCAACGCCGGTGATCTTCGCGCGCACCGAGTCGACGTCATGCCGCTCGTTGAACGTCGTCACCGCGACACCCGCGCTTTTCACTTGCGCGATCGCGGCAGGCGGGCCGGCTTCCGCCGACGCGAGCACGAGATCGGGGCGCAGCGACAGCAGCCCCTCGGCTGACAATGCCCGTTGATAGCCGACCTTCGGCAGGCGTTTCGCGGCGTCCGGGTACGTGCAGGTCGTATCGGTGCCGACGAGCCGGTAACCGCGCGCGTCGGCGCCGCCGAGCGCGAACGCGGTTTCCGCGAGCGCGCCGCCGATCACGACGACGCGCTTTTGCGCGGCTTGCGGGCGCGCTCGGCCGGGCAGCGCGCCCGCGAGCGCACCGGCGACCGCGCTCGCGAGCACGACGCGGCGACGCGGCAGGAACGATCGCGCGCTCACCGTGCGTCTCCGCGCGCCGCCGACGGCAGCGTCGCGACGAGCGCGCGCCAGTCGTCGCGTTCGACCCGACCCGGCTTGCGCTCGCCGAACAGCAGCGCGACGTGGTCGCCCTGCCGGTCGAACAGCTCGAGCGACGTGACGATGCCGTCGCTCGTCGGCTTCTTCACGACCCACGCGGCGGCGATCAGGTCCTCGCGCACATGCAGGTTGAAGCCCGGGTCGAGCACGTTGATCCACGCGCCGACCTCGCGCACGTTCGCGACGGGGCCTGTGTGGATCTGGATCATGCCCGCATTGCCGACGAACACCATGATCGGCTGGCCGCTCGACGCGGCCCGTTCGAGCACGTGACACAGCGCGTGCGCCGCTTCGACCGGATACGCATATTGCGGATCGGCGAGGCGCAGCGCCTGCATGCGGCTCACGCCGAAGCGCTGCGTGATGCCGAAGAACTGATGCGTGTCGGTCATCGCGTCCCACGCGGCGCGAAAGCCCGCGACGTCGATCTCGGTGTCCGCGCGCTCGGGCGTTTTCGGCGCGGCGGGCGCGACGTCGAGCCCCGGCACCTGCGACGCCGCGCGCCAGCGTTCGACGAACGCGTCGTACGCCGCGTGATCGCTGTGCGCGCGCAGGTAGACCTTGTGGATCGCATGACCTTGCGCGTCGAAGAACTGCAGGCTCTCGAGCGGACCGTGCGCGGTTTCGTCGCGCACCGCGAATGCCGACGCCCAGTGGCGGTAGAAGATGCGCAGGTCGATGTCGCCGAGCGCGAGGCCGACCGGGCCGTCATGGCTCATCTGCGCATATGCGCCGTCTTTCTCGTGGACGGCCGTGTCGTTGCGCGTGAGCGCCATCACGCGGCCGAGGCGCGGCATTTCCTCGAACATCGCCGGAAAGCGCGCGTCGAGCCGCACGACGTGTTCGCCGACGAACGCGGCGAGCGCCTCGCCTTCGCTGACGCCGAGCGCCTGCGCGACGTCGCGGTTGCGCAGCTGGCGCTCGGTCTTGAGTTTGATGAACGCGTCGCGCAACGCGGCGGGCGCGCGGACCGGCGTGGCCGGCTGACCGGGAAGGGCGGATTGCATCATGTCGGACTCCTTCAAGTAACGGTTGGGGTGGCAGCGCGGGCGGCGCGCATCAGAAATCGACCTTCATGCTGACCGCGACGGTGCGGCCGGACGACGTATACGCATCGAGCACCTGCGAATCGGCGGCGATCCCGCGCACGTCCGACCAGTTCCAGTACTTGCGGTCGAACAGGTTGCGGATGCCGATCGTCGCGCTCACGTGCTTGTTGAAGCGGTAGCCGCCGCGCAGGTCGACGACGAACGACGACGGCGGCGAGAAGCACGTCTTGTTCGAACAGTCGGACTTGTCGATGTCCTTGTCGCGTTTCGCGGCCTGGAACAGCAGGTCGGTCTGCACGAACCAGCGTTCGCCGGGTTCGTAGCGCACGCCGAACACCGCCGAGAACGGATTGACCGTGTTCAGCGGCTGGCTCGCCGCGCCGTCGTTCTGCGTCGAGCCCTTCGTGAACGCCATTGCCGTCTTCAGCGTGATGCCGTTCGGCATCGCCCATTCGGCGCGGCCTTCGAGGCCGTGGATGCGCGCGTCGGCGAAGTTCACGTACTGGAACACGAACGGATCGGCCGGGCGGCCGCTGCCGGCGATCGTCGTGCGCGAGATGAAGTTGCGGTAGCGGCCCGTGAACGCGGCCGCGCTGTAGCGCACGATGCCGTAGCCGGTGCCGGCCTTGCCGCGCAGGCCGGCTTCGAACGTGTCGCTCGTCTCGGGCTTCAGGTTCGGATTGCCGATCGACGTGTAGCCGTACACGGGGTTCGAGAAGCTGCTGTTCACCTGGTCGGGCGTCGGCGCGCGGAAGCCGTGCGCGTACTGCACGTACGGAATGACCGCGGGCGTGATCTCGTAGAGCACCGCGACGCGCGGCGACACTTCGTTCGCGCTCGTCGACACCGCGGTGCCGGTGAACAGCGGATCGTTCCGCGTCGGGCTCAGGCGGTACGTGTCGAAGCGCAGCCCCGGCGTGACGAGCAGGCGGCCATAGCCGATCCGGTCCTGCACGAACGCGCCGAACAGCGTGTAGTCGGTGTCCGGAAACGCCTTGTTCGGGAACGCCTCGCCGACGCCCGGCACCGTGCCGTCGCGCAGGTTCGTCACGCGCGACACGCTGCCGTCGACGCCATACAGCAGCTTGTGCGCGAACGGGCCGGTCGAGAAGCCGCTTTCGGCGAACGCGGCGCCGCCGAACGTGCGCTCCTTGTACTGGTTGTCGCGGGAGCGCGAAGGCTGCCGGCCGCGCGTCTCGAACGCGTACTGGTCCTGCTTCGCGTCCTGGTAGTAAAACTGCGCATGGGCGGTCTGGAACCAGCGGAACGCATCGTCGCGGAAATCGTAGTCGACGCTGAAGCGGTTGCGTTCGAGCCGGTCGTGGGTCGTGAGGCCGAGCGTGGCCGGCGGGTTGATCGCGGACAGCACGTCGGTACTCACGCGGCGCTGCACGGTTTCGGCGGTGAACCTGATCGAGTCGCGCGCGGTGGGCGTCAGCACGAGCTTGCCGAGCAGCGATTCCGAATAGACGTCCTGCGGATTCGACGTGGTGCGCAGCGTGCTCGCCGAGTTGTTGCCGCCGCGCGTGTCGACCTCGTGGCCGCGCCGGCCGTCGGCGATGATCATCCCCTGTACGCGATCGTTGCCGCCCGCGGCCGACACGGTTGCGCCGATGCTGCGGTCGGCCGAGTCGTAGCTCGGCCGGAACGAGAAGTAGGTGGGTTTGCCGTAGATCGACAGCAGGTCGCGCGGATCCTTCGTGATGAAGTTCACCGCGCCGGTCAGCCCGTCGCTGCCGTACAGCGCCGATGCCGGCCCGCGCAGGATCTCGATGCGCTTGAGCATGTCGAGATCGGCGTAGTCGCCGCGGCCGGCTTCGAGCGGGCCGAACGAGAACGCGTTCGGCAGGCGGATGCCGTCTTCCATCAGCAGCACGCGATTGCCTTCGAGGCCGCGGATGTTGATGCTCGAATCGCCGTCGCGGCCGCCGCCGAGCGCGGCGCTGCCGGGGCGGTACGCGGTGCGGCGCACCGTGACGCCCGGCTCGTAGCGCAGCGCATCCTTGATGTTGGTGGCCTGCTGTTCCTCGAGATCGTCGTCGCTGATCACCGATACGGACGCGGCCGTGCGGCTCGCGGCGGTGGCGGTGCGGGTGGCCGTGACGGTGACGGGGTCGAGCAGCGCCGCATCGCCGCGCGTGGACGCGGCGGCGGTCAGGACGGCAGGTGGCGGGTTGGCGCCTTGCGGCGGCGAATCGGCATGAGCCGGGGCGGCGGACAGGCCGAACGCGCCGAACAGCGCGGCACAGATCGGCCGCCGCGCGAGTGGATGGCAATGCACAGGTGGTCTCCCATTGACGATGACTAGCCCGAAGGCTGGCTGGGTGACGCGTTCACCTGGCTGGCCCGTTCGCGCGCGACTGGCGGCGAACGGCGAATTGAAAGGAAATTGATAATTTCGCCAGTGTAAATGGGAATCATTATCAATACAAGGACGAAAGGCGGCGCGTGCGGACGCGCGCCGTCGGCGCGGATCGGGCGATCCGCGCGCGGCGAGACATGCGGTGAAAGCAGGCCGGCCCTAGGCCAGCGATTCGATACGAATCAGCAGGTTGCGCGCATGCGCGATGAACGCATCGTGCGTCGCGCGATCGCCGTGGCCTTCGAAGCCGGCCTGTTCGGCGAACGCGAGCTGTTCGGCGTAGAGGTCGACGAGCGCGCTGCGTGTGTCGGGCGGCAGCGCTCGGATCATCGAGACGAGCAGCAGTTCCTGCGCGCGCAGCATGCCGGACAGCGATTGGGCGTTCATGCCGACCTCCTCGAACGACGCGGCGACGTGCCGCTCATTTCATAGTAGGTGGTCGGCGCGCGCAGCGGAAATCAGCCGGCCGTCGTCGCCGTCCGTGCATCGCGCACGACCTGCGCGACGCGCTCGACGAATTCGGCGTCGACGCTCGACAGCGCTTCGCGCTTGCCGTCGGGCATCTCGACCATCAGGCGGTAGGTGATGTCCTGCGTGGTCCAGGCGAGATAGCCGACGACCGCGAGCATCACGCCGACGACCAGCGCGGCGCTCGATGCGCCGATGCCGCCTGCGACGGCGGTGGCCGCGCCGATCAGCGAGATCAGCCAGGGCACGAGGCGATTTTTCGGAATCTTGACGACATCGACGTTGCGGATGTCTCGCAGCGGGAAGACCTGCCCGGCGGCCGACAGGCCGTTGCGGGTGACCATCACGCCGCGTTCGTTGAATGCGTTTTCCATCGTGTGTTGCGTGGACGAAAACGCGCAGCGTAGCAGACTTCGTTGCCGCGTCAAACGAGACCGAGTGCCGCACGATGCGTGCGGGCCGGCCGCGATGCGGGCAACGGCGGGTAATGGCGGGTGACGGGGGGAATCAGAACTGCAGCCGGCCGTCGCCGTACAGGCGGCCCGGCACGTGCGACGCCACGACCTCGGCGATTTCTTCGTCGGTCGATTCGGCCGGCACGATCTGGCGCCGCGCGGGTGCGTCGAGATGCATCGTCCATTCGACGAGCCGGTACGGGCGGCCCCACGGGCGCTGCATTTCGACCGACACGCGGCAGCTCTGGACCGGCAGCGAATGCCGGCGCGTCAGAATCGCGTGCAGATGGCTGAAAACGGTATCTTCGATCATCTTGGGCTCCGATCCTGTCTTGTGGGCAGTTGATGGCGGTGCCGTAGTGGGTCTCAAAAAAAAAGCCGCCGATGCTCAGGCGGCCAACAGGGGGGGTGAGAGCATCCTCTCAGCCCAGAATTAAGCGAAACTTAAAAGCCCATAAAAAAGCGCCCCGCGTGGAGCGGGGCGCTTCTTGCCGTCGTCGTCCGCGACATGCGCGGACGAGTTAAGCGGATGCTTTAGAACTTGTGACGGATACCGACGCGAGCGGCCAGCTGGTTCGACGAACCGTTGCCCGACGTGCTGAAGTAGCTCGTGCTCGAACCGATCTGCGCTTGCACGCCGTTGCCCGACGCCTTCTGGTAGACGACCAGGCCGTACACGTCCGTACGCTTGCTGAGCGCGTAGTCGAGGCCCAGGTTGCCCTGGTTCCAGTGCGCCGAGTTGCCGCTTTGCGTGGCGTTCGTGTACGTGTAGCCCGCTGCTGCCGACAGGGCCGGCGTGATCGCGTACTTCACGCCTGCTTCATACGCGTTGTAGAACGTGCCCGACGCGCCAGCCGCGATCGGGGTGAACTGCGTGCGCGTCCAGAGCAGCCATGCCGTTGCCGGGCCGAAGATGTAGCGGCCGCCGACGCCGTACGTGCGCAGGTCGCGGATGTTCGTCAGCGCGATGTTCGCGATCGACGTCGAGAATGCCGGCGTCGACTGGCTCGGGAAGCGGATGTCCGTGTATGCGGCGCCGAGTGCGAACGGGCCGTTCGCGTAGTTCAGGCCGAAGCTGTATGCGCGCGACGAACCGGCCGTCGTCGTGGTGCCCGTCGTCGTCGACGGTGCGCCGGCGAAGTCGGTCGAGTTCGAGAAGCCGTACAACGCGCCGAACGTGAAGCCGGCGTAGTTCGCGCTCTGGAACTTCACCGAGTTGTTGATGCGGCTCGACGTGAGCTGGTCGATGTCGTTCACGTGGTACGCGTAGTTACCCGCGACCGTGTTGCCGCCCGTCGAGTAGTTCGAACCGAGGATGTCGGTCGAGAACGAGTACTGGCGGCCGAACGTGACCGTGCCGTATTGCGACTGGCTCAGGCCGACGTAGGCTTGACGGCCGAAGATCGCGCCGCCCTGGCCGATCGTGCCGTTGCCGCTGTTGAAGCCGTTTTCGAGCACGAAGATCGCCTTCAGGCCGCCACCGAGATCTTCGGTGCCGCGCAGGCCCCAACGGCTGCCCTGGGCCACGCCGTCGTCGTACTTGAACAGCTTGCCGCTGCCGCCGTTCGCGGTCTTGCTGTGGTTCACGTAGCTGATACCGGCATCGATGACGCCATACAGGGTCACGCTGCTTTGTGCGTGTGCCGCGCCGGCCGTTGCTGCGAGGACGGCGATGGTCAACAGTTTCTTGTTCAAAGGATTCTCCGAGCGAATAAATGGCGTGTCCAGTTGCGGTTCCGGCGCTCTCTATGGGCGCTTTCACGGACCGGTCGCAACTTTATCGGCGGGCCACGTAATGAATGTGACAGGCTTTGTCATATGACGAATCTGTGGTGCCGAAGCGACACTGGATTCTGCCCGGTTGTACAGCGGGGAGTTATACCGATTTCGGCTGAGATTCGATCGGGATCCGGAATATGCACATGAAATAAGCTTGGTTGGTGCCGTTCCGGCCCCGTGTCACGATGCGCGCTTCAACAACGACACGGGACAAGAGGACACCATGCGACGTTCGATCCTGACCGGCCTCGGCGCGCTTGCCGCGGCGCTGGCCTTTGCCGCGCCCGGCGCGCACGCCGACTCCCAGACGCTGAAGATCGGCACGATGAGCGGCCCCGACGCGCAGATCTGGACCGAGGTGACGAAAGTCGCCGCACGCGAAGGCCTCGCGATCAAGGTCATCGAATTCAACGACTACGTGCAGCCGAACGCGGCGCTCGACGCGGGCGATCTCGACGCGAACGGTTTCCAGCACCAGCCGTTTCTCGACAGCCAGATCAAGCAGCGCGGCTACCGGATCGTCAACGTCGGGCTGACCTACACGGCGCCGATGGGCTTCTATTCGAAGAAGCTCAAGTCGCTGAAGGATTTGCCGACCGGCGCGAAAGTCGGGATCCAGAACGATCCGTCGAACGGCAACCGCGCGCTGCTGCTGCTGCAGAAATACGGCGTGATCAAGCTGAAGGCGGGCGCCGGCACGAACGGCGTGAACGCGACGCCGCTCGACGTCGCCGAGAATCCGAAGAAGATCAGGATCGTCGAGCTCGACGCCGCGCAACTGCCGCGCGCGCTGCCCGACCTCGACGCCGCGTCGATCAACACCGACTACGCGGTGAAGGCCGGCCTCACGCCGGTGAAGGATGCGATCGCGATCGAGGATCTGCGCGGGCCGTACGCGAACCTGATCGCGGTGCGCGCGCAGGACAAGGACAAGCCGTGGGTGAAGAAGCTCGTCGCGGCCTATGAATCGGACGACGTGCGCAAGTTCATCGACCAGAAGTTCGGCGGTGCGATCGTGCCGGCGTTCTGAACGTCGGTCGATGCCCGGCCGCGTCGCCGGGCATCGCGCCGGACCGAAAAGCAAATCGCCCGCGCAAGCGGGCGATTTCGTTGGCGCGCCGCGATGCGGCGCACGGGCCGGCCGCTCGGGCGGCCCGGGGGCTCAGGCCGACAGCAGCGACCCGGTGCGGATCGGCGTCGCGCCGGCGATCCGCGCGACTTCCATCCCGGCGGTCGCGAAGCGCACGACCTGGCGCGCGTACAGCACGCCCGACACGCTGCTCTTCAGCGTGATCACGCGATCGGTCAGCGGATCGACGATGTCGGCGACGTCCTGGCCGGCTTCGATCCACGCGCCGACCGGCGTGCGGAACACGATCACGCCCGACACCGGCGCGACGAGCGGATCGGTGCCCGCGAGCGGCGTGGCCGGATGCGCGAGCGGCGGCAGCGGCGCCGGCGTGCCGTCGATGACGCCGCGCGCGGTCAGGTATTCGACGATCGCTTGCGAATCTTTCTCCGCGAACTCGTACGACACGTCGCGCTCGCTGCGCAGTTCGACGGTGACGGAAATCGCGCCGTTCGGGATCGGGAAGCGATCGCCGAACCGGCTGCGCAGATCGGACCAGCAGAAGCTGTGGATCTCGTCGAACGGATTGCCGACCGAATTCAGCGCGAGCAGCGACGCCTGCGCGTCCAGATAGCGCGCCAGCGGCTCGACGTCTTCCCACAGATCGGGGTTCGTATACAGATGCATCACCGCGTCGTTGTCGCAATGCAGGTCGAGCACGATGTCGGCGTCGAACGACAGTTTCTGCAGCGCGAGGCGCTGCGATTCGAGCTCGGTGCGCGGCTTCTGTTCGTCGAGCGCCTCGCGCATCGCGGCGCGTACCGCGGCGAGGTTGCGCTGCGCGTCGTTCGTCAGCCGGCCTTCGATGCGCGGCATCACGAGCGCCGCGAGATCGTGGAAATTGCGGTTGAAGTTCTGCATCGAGCCGAGCTCGAAGCGGCCGAGGTGATCGCCGAACACGTGCTGCGACAGGCCGATCGGGTTCGGCACGGGGACGATGACCACCTCGCCGCGCAGCTTGCCGGCCGTCTCGAGCGCGGCGATCTTGCGGCGCAGCAGCGCTGCGACCAGCATGCCGGGCAGTTCGTCCGCGTGCAGCGACGACTGGATGTAGACCTTCTTCCCGCCGCGCGGGCCGTAGTGGAAGCTCGTGATCTGGCGTTCGGTGCCGACGGCGGGGGAAATCAGCGGATGGGTCTGCGTTTGCATGATGAGGGAAGGGCGGCGCAGCCGCGAGTGATCCGGTATGCGTGGAAGATCGATTGTACGTTGCCTTCCGCGAACCTATCAAACCGCGTACACGGCAAGTCGATTTCCTTTACGAATCAGCAGGTTGTTGCGTAAAAAATAACGTCGCCGCGGCCCTTCGCTCATGCGTGCCTCGCGGTCTTTCGGCGCGCGCGGGCAAAAAAAACGGGCTCCTTGCGGAGCCCGTCTGCGCGGATGCGAAGCGCGCGTTGCGCGGTGTTACTTGCCGTAGACGTCGAAATCGAAGTACTTCTTCGCGATCTTGTCGTACGTGCCGTCCTTGCGCATGCCGGCGATCGCGCCGTCGATCTTCGCCTTCAGGTCGGTGTCTTCCTTGCGCAGGCCGATACCGGCGCCGTTGCCGAGCGTCTTCGGATCGTCGATGTCCTTGCCGGCGAAATCGAAGCTCGCGCCGCGCGGCGTCTTCAGGAAGCCGATTTCAGCCTGCACCGCGTCCTGCAGCGCGCCGTCCAGACGGCCGGAGATCAGGTCCGCGTAGACCTGGTCCTGGTTCTGGTAAGGCACGACATTCACGCCCTTCGGGGCCCAGTACGTCTTCGCGTAGGTTTCCTGAATCGTGCCCTGCTCGACGCCGACCGACTTGCCCTTCAGCGATTCGGCCGTCGGCATCAGGCCGGCACCCTTCTTCGCGACGAGGCGCGTCGGCGTGTTGAACAGCTTCGACGAGAACGCGATCTGTTCCTGGCGCGCCGGCGTCATCGACATCGACGACAGGACGCCGTCGAACTTGCGTGCCTTCAGCGCCGGGATCATCCCGTCGAAGTCGTTTTCGATCCACACGCACTTCGCGTTCATGCGGCGGCAGATTTCGTTGCCGAGGTCGACGTCGAAGCCGACCACCTTGCCGTCGGCGCCTTTCGATTCGAAAGGCGGGTAGCTTGCATCGACGCCGAAGCGCACGGTCGTCCAGTCCTTCGCGTATGCAGTGCCGGCCGATACGGCGAGCAGGGCTACGGTCACAGCCGCAAGAATCTTTTTCACTCGGTGACTCCTCGTTTTGTTCGATGGGTGCGCGGTTGTGCCGCGCCGTAAGCCTTCGGTCCGGCGCGGCTTCGCGTCGGACTGTCCGTTTCGCTGCCCGATGCGGGCGCGCGACGTGCGCAAGATTATCAAGACAAAATACCGGCAGGGCGCCTAGGACATGCCCCGATACCGGACCCGACGGCCGCGCATGCCGCGCGCGACCGTTTCAGACGAAGGAACGATTCAACCGAGCGTTTCGTTGACCGCGCGCTGCAGACAGGCGACGAATTGCGACACGGCCGGCGTCGGCAGCAGGTCGCGGCGCGCGATGATCGACAGGTCGAAGCGCGGCATGCTTTCGTCGAGGTCGGCCGTGCGAACCCCGAGCGGCGCCACCATCGCGGCCAGCGGGCGCGTGAAGCAGCCGATCACGTCGGAGCGCGCGACGAGCCCGAGCGTCACCGCGAACGACATCGGCGAGCGCAGCAGGCGCTTCGGCAGCGGCAGCCCGCGCGCCTCGAACATGCCGACCATCACGCTGTGCGGGAATTGCTCGGCCCCGACCGTGACGATCCATTCGGCGTCGAGCAATTCCTCTAACCGGCGCGCGTGCGCGAGCGGGTGGCCTTCGCGCATCACGACGGTGAATTCGGTCGACAGCAGCGGCACCTGCGTGAGATCGCGGTCGAGCGCGGGCACATGGTGCATCGCAGCGATGTCGAGCGTGCCGTTGCGCAATTGCGCGAGCGCGTCCGGCACCGTCACTTCCTCCAGATGCAGGCTCACGTTCGGCATCGACCGGCGGAAGGCGGTGACCGCGTGCGGCAGTGCGGTCAGCGCGATCGACGGCATCGTGCCGACCGCGACCCGTCCGGACATTTCGCCTTTCACCTGCTCGACGGCCTCGACGGTGCGGCGCATGTCGCCGAGCAACTGCTCGGCGCGCGGCAGCAGCGCATGGCCGCACGCGGTCAGCTCGACGCCGCGCACGCTGCGCGCGAGCAGTTCCGCGTTCAGCGCCGTTTCCAGTTCGCGGATCGTATGCGTGATCGCGGGCTGCGTGACGCCGAGTTCGCGCGCGGCGGCGCGCAGGCTCTTGTGATGCGCGGCGGAGACGAACGCCTGGAGCTGCGCGATGTTCAGGTGGTTTCGGATGCGGGTCATCGATCGGTTCGGATCTGGCGGCGGGCGGGGGCGCCGGCGCGAAGATCGATAGGGTAGCGCGCCGCGACGGCGAACGCCGGACGGAACAAAAAACGCGAGGCGAGGTGCGGCATTCTCTCGCCGCGACCGACGGCGAGGCGATCAGGATTGCAGATGACGGTGCGTGACGTTGCCGAGATGCGCCGCGCGACGACACACCGCGTGAAGTGATCGTGGCGGCCCGGTGTGTCAGGCAAGCGCCAGTTCGACGGCCGCGAGCGTGCGGCGGCGGATCCAGCCGCTCGCGAGCCGGATCGCGAGCCAGTACGGCAGAAACAGCAGGCGCGTGCGCGTGCTCGGGCAGTGCACGAAGGTTTCGGTGCGCAGCAGGCGCGTGCCGGACGACAGTCCGACGACCTCGAACCGCAGCACCAGCTTCGCGTCGCGCGGATCGTCGTGCCGGACGAAGGCCGCGGCGTCGTCGATCGTCCGCACGTCGGGCGTCGGGCGCCAGAAGCGTCCGATGAGCCCCAGCGACAGCGACGTGTCGTCGCGATGCAGCAGCGTGAACGTATCGAAGCCGAAGCGTTCGCGTGCGGCTTCGGCGGGGCGGTTGCCCAGCGCACGCGCGATGGCCGCCGGCGATTCGCGCACGGCAAGCAGCGCGTCGATGACCGGATCGGCACGCATGTCGAGCGCGGCCACGGCGTCGATGATGCGCGACGGCGGTGCGTCGATCGGCCGCGATTCATGAACTTCGACGAAGCCGAACGACGGGATGAACGGCGGCTTGCTCGCCGCGGTCCGCGTGTCTGATTCAGAGACGATGCCGAACGGATTCATGGTCGTTCCGGAGGACAAAGTGCGATCGTAGCACCGCGTTCGGACTCGCGGTGCGCCGCGTCGCAACGCCGGCCGCATCGACAAAAAAGGCCCGGAAACGTGCGTTTCCAGGCCGCGAGACCATCGACGACGATGGTGGAGGAGACGGTGTCGTCCCGATGCGCGCCGTCCTTCTGCCGGCGACGTCGCGCACGATGCGCGGTCAGATCGCCCAGCCGCCGAGATAGAACGTGACGAGCACGGCCGCGATGAGCACGGTGCCGACGTTGAGCTTGCGGAATTCGCCGCTCGCGATGCGACCGATCACGAGCGTCGAGAAGCCGAGCATGATGCCGGTCACGATGTTCGCGGTCAGCACGATGAACACCGCGCACACGAGGCCCGACATCGCATCGACCATGTCGTCCATGTGCAGCTTGCTCACGCTGCCGAGCATCAGCAGGCCGACGTACATCAGCGCCGGGGCCGTCGCGTACGACGGCACGAGGCCCGCGAGCGGCGAGAAGAACATCACGACCAGGAACAGCACGCCGACCACCGCGGCCGCGAGGCCCGTCTTCGCACCGGCGGCCACGCCGACGCTGGACTCGATGTAGGCCGCGGCCGGTGCACCGCCGAGGAAGCCGGAGAAGATCGAGCTGATCGAATCGGCGGTCAGCGCGCGGCCGCCGTTGATGATGCGGCCGTTCTCGTCGAGCTGGCCCGCCTGGCCCGCGACCGCGCGGATCGTGCCGGTTGCGTCGAACACGGCGGTCATCACGAGCGCGAGCACGCTCGGCAGCACGGCCATCGACAGCGCGCCCTTGATGTCCATCGCGCCGATCAGCGATGCGTGGCCCGGTGCGCTCAGCGACGGCAGCGCGAAGATGCCGCGATACTTCACGGCCGGATCGAACACGAGGCCGATCAGCGAGATCGCGACCACGACGAGCAGGATGCCGCCGGGCACGCGACGCTTTTCGAGCCCGAAGATCGCGGCCAGGCCGACGACCGACATGATGACCGGGAACGCGGTGATCTGGCCGAGCGAGACCGGCAGGCCGGCGCCCGGATTCTTGATCACGAGGCCGACGTCGTTCGACGCGATCAGCAGCAGGAACAGGCCGATGCCGATCCCGGTGCCGTGCGCGACGCCCGCGGGCAGGTTGCGCAGGATCCACGAACGCACGCCGGTGACCGAGATGCCCGTGAACACGAGGCCCATCAGGAACACGGCGCCGAGCGCGACGCTCGGATGCAGGCCCTTGCCGAGCACGAGGCCGAACGCGGTGAACGCCGTCAGCGAGATCGCGCAGCCGATCGCGATCGGCAGCTTCGCCCACAGGCCCATCAGCAGCGAACCGAAGGCGGTGGTGAGGCAGACCGCGACGAATACCGCGCTCGTGTCGAAGCCGGCCTTGCCGAACATGCCGGGCACGACGAACACGGAATAGACCATCGCGAGGAAAGTGGTCACGCCCGCGACGATTTCGCGACGCTGCGTGCTGCCGCGCGACGAAATGCCGAAGTACCGGTCGATGACTCCCTTGGTGCCGAAGTCCGTTTCTTCCGCGCCGACGCCGACCGTCGGCTGCACCGGGGTATCACTCATGAGCTTGCTCCTTTATCAGCATGCTGAAACGGCCTGTGGCAGGCCGTCGTCAGGGTGTCTCGTATCTGGTTGAAATTATCGGCAGCGTCGTGGGGACGCATCACGCGTGCTTCGTGTCGTCGTCCGCGCGTCGAAGGGCGCGCGTATGCCGCGTCGTACGACGCGTGGCGTGGTCGACCCCGTCACGTGTGCTTTGCCGTAGCGAAGGTTAGGCGAACGGCCCATCACGTCCCATTGGGGGAAGAGCATGCAGCGCATGTCGCAGCGCTTATATCGGCGTGCAACGGGGCTTCGTCGTCGCGGAACGCGTGTATACGCCTAGTTCGAATCCGTTAAGGCGATTATTTGAACGCCGGGGCGGCGGGCAGGGCGGGGGCGGGTGAGGCATCGGGGATTACGAATGTCTTTCATCGAGGCCGCGCAGGTGCGTGAATACGGCCGCGCGTGACGTGCCCCGCCGCCGTGCGCAACGTGAGTCCGGATGATACCGGGGCCGCGCGCGTGACCGGATCGATGACGATGCATGCGTCGGGCATCCGATCGGTAAATGCAGGATAGCTGATCAAATGGACTTGGCCGTGAGCACGCCGACGGCGGCGTCCGCGCTTCGGGATGCCGCCGCGCGTTACTTCAGAAACACGTATCGCGCGAAATACGGAAAGCGGCCGATCGCATGCTCGGTCGCACACGTCGCCTCCGGCGGTGTGCCGCCCACGGTATCGAGCCGCTGGACGAAGCGCACGCCGGCGAGCGTGCCGGTTGCGGCCGGTGTCGCGGCGAGCAGGAGTTGCGGAATGCTGCCCGGGCGCGCGCCGGGCGCTTCCGCGAGCTTCTTGCCGGTGATGCGGCTGCCGTCGAGCGTTTCCCACGACGGCCCCGCGCCGTGCCGGACGACGAGCGCGCCGGTGGCGTCGAACAGCATCGCCTCCGGGCGCTGGAATACCCATGCGAGCCGGTGTCCGGCGTCGTATTCGCATGCGTAGATCTGCACGCCGGTCGCGGTCGTCGACAGCACGGGCAACGCCGGCTGGGGCGGCACGAGACCGGTTGCATCGTCGGCGTAGGCCGGCAAGGTGCAGGCCGCGAACGAAAGGCCGGCCGCGAGAGCCCGCAGCATGTCGCGTGTCGGAAAGCGGCTTGGCATGGCGGGGCGTCCTTTCAGGTCGGGTGACGGTCGTGCGGAGTCGAATGTGTAAACGTTAGGCGGCGATTGCGCAGGCGGCAATTCGGAAATGGCAATCGCGGCGATAGTCGCCGCGATTGCAAGGGAAGGGATGTGCGCGGCCGCTCGTCGCGGCGGTCGCGCGGAAGCGGCTCAGGCCGCGCCGGCCGGCGTCGGAGCGTGTTCCGCGATCAGGCGCTCGGCCTTCAGTGCGTCCCACAGGCTTGCCGGAATCGGCGCCGCCGCGAGCCGCAGGTTCTCGTCGATGCGATCGGGCCGGCTCGCGCCGGGGATCACGGCCGCGACGGCCGGGTGCGCGAGCGAGAACTGCAGCGCCACCGCGCGGACGTCGACGCCGAACTGCTCGCTGATCTGCCGGATGCGCGCGACGCGGCCGAGCATCTCCTGCGTGGCCGGCTGATATTCGAAGTGCGTGCCGCCCGCGAGCACGCCGGAGTTGTACGGGCCGCCGACGATGATGCCGAGGCCGCGCGCCGCGCTTTCCGGCATCAGCCGTTCGAGCGCGCCCGCATGGTCGAGCAGCGTGTAGCGGCCGGCGAGCAGGAAGCCGTCCGGGTCCGAGCGCTCGAGCGCGAGCTCGCACGGCTCGATCCGGTTCACGCCGAGGCCCCAGCCCTTGATGACCTTCTCGTCGCGCAGCCGCGTGAGTGCCTTGGCCGCACCCGACATCGCGACGTCGAACACCTCGAGCCAGCGCTCGCCGTGAAAATCGATCGCCGGATCGTGGATCCACACGGTGTCGAGGCGGTCGGTGCGCAGCCGCGCGAGGCTCGCCTCGATCGAGCGCAGCGTGCCGTCTTCCGTATAGTCGTAGACGACCTTGTTCGGCAGCCCATGGCGGAACAGCCCGCCCTTCTCGCCGAGATCGCGCTGCGACGCGTCCTCGTGCTCGTCGAGCACGAGGCGGCCGACCTTCGTGCCGAGCGAATATTCGTCGCGCGGGCGGCCGGCGAGCGCTTCACCGAGGCGCAGCTCGGCGAGGCCGGCGCCGTACAGCGGCGCCGCGTCGAAGTAGCGGATACCGCTTTCCCAGGCCGCGTCGACGGTCGCCAGCGCTTCCTCGTTCGGGATGTCCCGATACATGTTGCCCAGCGGCGCGGTGCCGAAACCCACGCGGGAAGGGGACGTGATTCTCATGTCGGACTCCTGTCGATCGCTCAGGCCGCGGCCTGCGCGAGCGTCGGATAGTCGGTCAGGCCGCGTGCGCCGCCGCCGAACAGCGTGTTGCGGTCGTGCGGCGTGAGCGCGGCGCCGGTGCGCAGGCGCTCGGGCAGGTCGGGATTCGCGACGAACGGGCGGCCGAAGGCGACGAGGTCGGCCCAGCCGGCCGCGATCGCTTCGCGCGCGCGCTCGGCGGTGTACGCGCCGGCGTAGATCAGCACGCCCGGATACGCGGCGCGCAGCTGCTGCTTGAATTCGACCGGCATCAGCGGCGCGTCGTCCCAGTCGGCTTCCGCGATGTGCAGGTAGCCGACGCCGAGTTCGCCGAGCAGCTTCGCGGCGGCGAGGTAGGTCGTCTCGGGATCGTCGTCGACGCAGCCGTTCAGCGTGGTCAGCGGCGCGAGGCGGATGCCGACGCGCGACGCGTCGCCGGTGCCTTCGATCAGCGCCTGCGCGACTTCGCGCAGGAAGCGCAGCCGGTTTTCGAGCGAGCCGCCGTACGCGTCGGTGCGCGTGTTCGCGTTCGAGTCGATGAACTGGTTCACGAGATAGCCGTTCGCGCCGTGCAGCTCGACGCCGTCGAAGCCGGCTTCGATCGCGTTGCGCGCGGCGGCGCGATATTGATCGACGATCTCGCGGATTTCGTCGACGGACAACGCGCGCGGCTCGGAGGCCTGCACGAAGCCCGGCGTGGTGCCGTCTTCACCGGCGACGAACACGTTCACGCCCTTCGCCTGGAGCGGCGACGACGACACGGGTTGCCGGCCGCCGAGCAGGCTCGTGTGGCTCAGCCGGCCGACGTGCCAGAGCTGCGCGAAGATGCGGCCGTGCGCGGCGTGGACGGCGTCCGTCACCTTGCGCCAGCCGGCGACCTGCGACGGCGTGTGGATGCCGGGCGTCCATGCGTAGCCCTTGCCGAGCGGCGCGATGTAGGTGCCTTCGCTGACGATCAGGCCCGCGCTCGCGCGCTGCGCGTAATACGCGGCCATCAGTTCGTTGGCTTCGTCGCCGGGCTGGCTGGCGCGCGAACGCGTCATCGGCGGCATCACGATGCGGTTCGGCAGTGTCAGCGAACCGAATTGCAGCGGTTGGAAAAGCGGGTCCTGGGTCATGATGGATTCCTGTCGGTGCCGCGGCCGGCTGGCCGCGGACGGTTCGATTGAGGGGGCGGTGCGTTCAGTCCCACGTCGGCGCGAGGCCGACCGGGTCGACTTCGCGGCCGTTGCGCTCGAGCGCGGCGATCTGCGCCATGTCCTCGTCGGTCAGGCGCAGCGTCTGCGCGAGCAGGTTGCTTGCGAGGTTTTCGCGCTTCGTCGACGACGGGATCACCGAGTAGCCGAGCTGCAGCGCCCAGGCCAGCGCGACCTGCGCCGGCGTCGCGTCGTGACGTTGCGCGATCGCGCCGATCACCGGGTCGCCGAGCACCTTGCCGTATGCGAGCGTCATGTACGACGTCACGTGGATGCCTTCGCCGTTCAGGAACTCGACCAGCTTGCGGTTCTGCAGGTACGGGCTCAGTTCGATCTGGTTCGTCGCGATCGCATCCTTGCCGACCACCGCGATCGCTTCCTTCGTCAGTTCGATGTTGAAGTTCGAGATGCCGATCCGGCGTGTGAGGCCCTTTGCCTTCGCGTCGGCGAGCGCGGTCATGAACGTCTCGACCGACACGCCGCTCTCCGGAGCCGGCCAGTGGATCAGCGTCAGGTCGACGTGGTCGGTGCGCAGCTTGCGCAGGCTTTCCTCGAGGCTGGCGACCAGTTTTTCCGGCGCGTAGTTGTCGACCCAGATCTTCGTCGTGAGGAACAGGTCTTCGCGGCGCACGCCCGATGCGGCGATCGCTTCGCCGACTTCGGCTTCGTTGCCGTAGATCTGCGCGGTGTCGATCGCGCGATAGCCGACTTCGAGGCCGTTGCGGACCGAGTCGATGACAACCTGGCCTTGCAGGCGGAAGGTGCCGAGGCCGAATGCGGGAATGTTGCTCATCTTGTGTTCCTGGAAGAGGTGGGCCGATTGCGGTATGGAAGTCATTCTGGCGTCCTGGACTGATGAGATAAACGCCTCTAGAGGTCAAAAATATTTGATTTGAAGTCAAATATCGGTCGTGGATCCGGCTGGCTGGCGGCGTGCCGGCCTCAGGCGGTGCCCGCCAGCGCGGTCGCAGCGGCATTCGCATGGAATGCCGGCAGCACGTCCGACGCGATTTCGGCCATCGTCTCGTCGAGCGGGCGGCGGTTGCGGCGGAAATGCAGGCCGATGTGCTGCACGCCGGCGTCGCGCATCGCCGCGAGTTCCTCCGTCAGCGCGATGCGTCCGGCGCGCGCGCCGAAGCGGTGCCGTTGCAGCGGCTCGTGCGGATCGTCCGCGAGGTCGAGGTGGATGAAGCTCACGTACGGCTTGTCGCCGGCCACCGCGCGCCAGTTCGCGACGCGCTGCACGTGATCGGCCGGCGTGCCCGGATACGCGAGGCAGCCGTCCATGTGCTCGCCGATCCAGGCGGGCGTTTGCTGCGCGAGACCGGCGACGAGCAGCGGCACCGGCGAGCGCGCGGCGGGCAGCACGTCGAGGCCGGGCGGCAGATGCGCACGCGCGCCGTCGCGCAGCAGCGCGATCTGGTCGCGGAAGTTCGCGCCGCGCGACGCGAAGTCGCGGCCGAACAGCGGATATTCGACCGGCCGGTCGCCGCTCGCGACGCCGAGCAGCAGGCGTCCCCGGCTGAGTTCCTGGATCGTCGCGGCCGATTTCAGCGTGAGCAGCGGTTCGCGCAGCGGCAGCACGACGGCCGCCGTGCCGAGCAGGATGTCGCGCGTGATGCCGGCGAGGTAGCCGAGATACGAGAAGGTCTCGAACACCTGCGCGGCGTCGCCGAACGACGGGTCGTACACCGGCACGTCGCGCACCCAGAGCGCGCGGAAGCCGAGCGTGTCGGCCAGTTGCGCGAGCTCCGCGTGGATTTCCAGGTCGGGCACGCCGGGGCGGCGGCCGTCATGCTGGCGCTTCGCGTCGCCGGCCGGCGACCAGTCGTTGTCGAGCGGCAGTTCGATGCCGATGCTGAAGCCGCCGTCGGCGAGCGTGTCGAGTGAAGTGGACATGGTCGGGCGTCTCCGTTCAGATGGCGCGCAGGCTGCCTGCGAGCCGGTAGAAGTCGAGCGACGACGCGGTGAAGAACGCGCGCGACGTGCCGGCGGCGAAATCGTCGAGGTGCACGACCGTCGCGCGGTCGGCTTCCTGCCACGAGATCGCGTAGGTCTCGCCGGCGACGTGCTGCCACGTGAAGGCGACTTCGCCCGTCGCGCCGGCGTACGCGCCTTCGGTGATCTCGTAGCGCATGTGGAGGCCGTCCTCGTCATATGCGTTGAGGGCGGTGAGGCCGTCGTAACGGACTTCGAAAGTCTTGCCGGCGAACGGCGGACGTCGGGTCGATGCGTTCATGCTGGGCGGCTCCTGCAAACAAGTGACGTTCAATGGGCGAGTTCGACGGGTTCGGCCGTGCGTTCGGGCAGGCCCTGGCCGCGGTCGAGGCGGCCGCTCAGCGCGGTCAGCGCGAACGCGCCGAGCGTGACGACGGCGGCGATCCACGGCGTATGGCCGAGACCGACGTTCGCGACGATCAGGCCGCCGAGCGACGAGCCGCCGGCGACGCCGAGGTTGAACGCGGCGATGTTGAAGCCCGATGCGACGTCGGTGGCGTCCGGCGCGAAGTGGCGCGCCTGCTTGACGACGTACACCTGCAGGCCCGGCACGTTGCCGAATGCGACGGCGCCCCACGCGAGCATCGTCAGCACCGCGAGCCACTTCACGTGCACCGTGAAGGTCAGTGCGAGCAGCACGATCGCGAGCAGCAGGAAGATCTGCTTGAGCGCCTTGACCGGGCCGACGCGGTCGGCGAGCTTGCCGCCCCACACGTTGCCGAACGCGACCGACACGCCGTAGCCGACGAGCACGAGGCTGACCTGCGACGGCGTGAAGCCGGCGATCTGTTCGAGCAGCGGCGCCATGTAGGTGAACGCGATCAGCGAGCCGCCGTAGCCGACCGCCGTCATCGCATAGACGAGCAGCAGGCGCGGCTGGGCCAGCACGCGGAACTGGCGGGCGAGCGGCGCCGGCGGCGTCCGCGGGAGGCCTCGCGGCACGAAGGCAACCGCGCCGAGGAACGCGACGAGGCCGAACAGCGCGACGATCAGGAACGTCGCGCGCCAGCCGAAGTGCTGGCCGATGAAGGTGCCGAGCGGAATGCCGGCCACGAACGCGACGGTCATGCCGCTGAACATCGTCGCGATCGCGCTGGCGGCCTTGTCCTTCGGCACGAGCGTGGTCGCGATGATCGAGCCGACCGAGAAGAACACGCCGTGCGCGAGCCCGGTGAGCACGCGCGCGACGATCAGCGATTCGTAGCCGGGTGCCTGCCAGGCGACGAGGTTGCCGATGGTGAACAGCGCCATCAGCGCGGCGAGCAGCGTCTTGCGCGGCACGCGGCCGGTGAGCGCGGTGAGGAGCGGCGCGCCGATCGCGACGCTCAGCGCGTAGAGGCTGACGAGCAGGCCGGCCGACGGCAGGCTGACGCCGAGATCGGCGCCGATCGTCGGGATCAGCCCGACGATCACGAATTCGGTCGTGCCGATGGCAAAGGCGCTGATGGTCAGCGCAAGCAGGGCGAGTGGCATGGCGGGATCCAGGTTCCAGTAAGAATGGATCGCAGTGTGCCGCCTTTACTTTTGCGGAAAAACTGGTCTATAAACCAAATTGTTTTGATTTAAGGTCAACAATGAAAATCACGCTCGACGAACTCCAGGCCTTTGCCGCCGTGGTCGACACCGGGTCGATCACCGCCGCCGCGCAGCAGCTCGACGTCACCGTGTCGGCGGCGAGCCGCACGCTTGCGCGGCTCGAGGAGAAGCTGAAGACCACGCTGCTGCGCCGGACCACGCGCCGGCTCGAACTGACCGAAGAAGGGCGCGCGTTCCTGCAGGATGCGCGCGCGATCATCGAATCGGTCGAGAACGCCGAGGAGCAGATGCTCGCGCGGCGCGAGATGCCGTCGGGGCGGCTGCGCGTCGATGCCGCGACGCCGTTCATGCTGCACGTGATCGTGCCGCTCGTGCGCGGCTACCGCGAACGCTTCCCGAAAGTCGAGCTGGAGCTGAACAGCAACGAGGGGATCATCGACCTGCTCGAGCGGCGCACCGACGTCGCGATCCGGATCGGCCGCCTGAAGGATTCGACGCTGCACAGCCGGCGGATCGGCAACAGCCGGCTGCGCATCCTCGCGAGCCCCGCGTACATCGAAGCGCACGGCCAGCCGCGCAAGGTGGAGGATCTCGCCAAGCACACGCTGCTCGGCTTCACGCAGCCCGAATCGCTGAACGTATGGCCGATCCTCGGCGCGGACGGCGAGCCGAGCCGCATCGAGCCCGGCATCTGGTCGTCGAGCGGCGAGACGCTGCGGCAGCTCGCGCTGGAGGGAGCGGGCATGGTGTGCCTGTCGGATTTCATGACCGCGCAGGACCGCGAGGCCGGCCGGCTCGTGCAGGTGCTCGCACGGCAGACGCTCGAAGTCGAACAGCCGATCAACGCGGTGTATTACCGGAACACCGCGATCTCGTCGCGGATCGCGTCGTTCGTCGATTACATGATCGAAGTGCTGGGCGGCGGGAGCAGCGGCAGCGATGCGCCGACGCGGCGCAAGGCTGCCTGGATGGGGCCGCTGTAACGGCGGCGCGCCGGAAGGGAAGCGCGGGGGCGGCGGTGGGCCGGGTGTGATCCGGCGTGCCGCACGGCGCTTGCGCCGCGGGCACGCCGTCGTGCAGCGCTTACGCTTCCTCGGACCACGACATGTTGTCGCGCGCCAGCAGCGCCGACGATGCCGCCGGTCCGAACGTGCCCGCGGTGTAGAGCCGCGGGCGATCGCCGAGCTGCTTCCAGCCGTCGAGGATCGGCTCGACCCACGACCACGCGGCCTCGAGTTCGTCGCGGCGCATGAAGTGCGTGAGGCGCCCGCGGATCACGTCGATCAGCAGTCGCTCGTACGCTTCCGCTCGCCGTTCCGGAATCGCCTGCTGCAGGTCGAGGTTCAGGCTCACCGGCACCATCTTCATCCCGCTGCCCGGCTCTTTCGCGAGCATCTGCAACTGGATCGACTCTTCCGGCTGGAGCTGGATCACGAGGCGGTTGCTGTAGTGGCGCGGGCCGCTCGGGATGATCGAGAACGGCATGTCCGCGAATTCGATCACGATTTCCGACTGGCGGCGCTGCAGCCGCTTGCCGGTGCGCAGGAAGAACGGCACGTTCGCCCAGCGCCAGTTGTTGATGTGCGCGCGCAGCGCGACGAAGGTCTCCGCGTGGCTGTCCGCCGGCACGTTGTCTTCCTCTAGATAGCCCTTGACCGGCTGACCGTCGACCGCGCCGGCCGTGTACTGGCCGCGCACCGTGTCGCGCGCGACGTCCGACAGCGCCATCGGCCGCAGCGAGCGCAGCACCTTCAGCTTCTCGTCGCGCACGGCGTCCGGGTCGAGCGACACCGGCGGCTCCATCGCGACGATGCACAGCAGTTGCAGCAGGTGGTTCTGCACCATGTCGCGCAGCGCGCCGGTATGGTCGTAGAAGCCCGCGCGGCTGCCGACGCCGACCGTCTCCGCCACCGTGATCTGCACGCTGCGGATGCTCGGCGCCTGCCACAGCGGCCCGAAGATCGGGTTGCCGAAGCGCAGCACCATCAGGTTCTGCACGGTTTCCTTGCCGAGGTAATGGTCGATCCGGTAGATCTGCGATTCCGCGAAATGCTTGCCGACCGCGTCGTTGATCGCCTGCGCCGACGCGAGATCGTGGCCGAGCGGCTTTTCGAGGACGACGCGCGAGCGCGCGTCGACGAGGTGCGCGGCCGACAGGTTGTCGCAGATCGTCGTGAACAGCTCCGGCGACGTCGACAGGTAGAACACGCGGATCGCATCGCCGCGCGCGGCGTCGGCGAGGCGCGCGTAGTCTTCCGGCGCGTTCACGTCGATCAGCACGTACTTGAACAGGTCGAGGAAACGGGCCCATGCGTCGGCGTCGAACGCCTTGTCGTCGATGAACGGGCGCGATTGCTCGTCCATGAACTTGCGATAGCCGTCGATGCCCCAGTCGCGCCGGCCGACCGCGATGATGCGCGTCTCCGGCGGCAGGTTGCAGTGCAGGTGCGCCATGTACAGCGCGGGCAACAGCTTGCGGGCGGCCAGGTCGCCGCCGCCGCCGAAGATGATCATGTCGACGGGCTGGTCGGCTTCGGTCTGGTTGGGCTTATTCGTCATGAGTGGATCGCGGTCTGAAGCGGTGTGAGCGTGGAACGAACGTCGAAGCGCCGGGCGCCGGTGCGTTGGCGCGCCAGTACGTGAAAACGCTAATAGTGCACGCTTTTGATCGATTGCGTATGTGTTCCCGTGTTGTAACGGGACTTGCATCGCACGCATGCCGTGATTATGATTGAGCGCTCACTCATTAAAGGAATCGAACGTGGCCCGACCGCGCAGTCCCGACAAGCACGACGCCATCCTCGCCGCCGCCGCCCGCGCGCTCGCGGAGGACGGCGCGAGCGCGACCACCGCGCGCATCGCGCGGCTCGCCGGCGTCGCGGAAGGCACGGTGTTTACCTATTTCGAGACCAAGGATGCGCTGCTGAATGCGCTGTACCTGAGCCTGAAGGCCGAGATGCGCGAGGCGATGATGACCGGGTTTCCGGAGCATGCGCCGGCCGAACAGGCGATGCGGCATGCGTGGAACGGCTACGTGTCGTGGGGCGTCGCGAACCCGGACGGGCGTCGCGCGCTGCGGCAGCTCGGCGTGAGCGGCCGCATCGACGACGCGCATCGCGCGGCCGGGGCCGAAGGGTTCGGCGCGATCGGCTCGCTGCTGCGCGCGCAAGTTGCCGCGGCGGGCGGGCTGAAGGCCGACGATGCGCACGCGTTCTGCGCGGCGCTGTTCACGTCGATCGCGGAGACGGCGATGGAATCGATCGCGCGCGATCCGGCGCTGGCCGACGAATATCGGGAGGCCGGGTTTCGTGCGCTGTGGGCCGTGTTGCACGCGGTCTGAGCAAACGGCCCGCCCGGCGGGCTGCGCGGCGGACAGCGGGAGGCGGATGATCGGCGGCGCGTTCGGATCGGGCGCGTGTCCGCCGCGACGGAAGGCGGTTTCAGGCAGGGCGACGCACGGTGAAAACCATCGTGTCAGCGCCCATATTAATGAGTGAGTAATCATTCATTTTGTGGTTTCAACCTTGTCGAGGAGTGGAAAATGTCGAAAGTCTGGTTGGTAACAGGGGCCGCGCGCGGCCTGGGGCGTGCGATCGCGGAAGCGGTGCTGGCGGCGGGCGATCGTCTGGTGGCCGGTGCGCGCGATCCCGCGCGGCTCGCGGATCTGGAGGAGCGGTACGGCGACCGGCTGCTGCCGATCGAACTCGACGTGACCGACGCCGCCGAGGCCGCGCATGCGGTGGCGGCGGCGCGCGACGCGTTCGGCCGCATCGACGTGCTGGTGAACAACGCGGGCTACGGCCATACGGCGCCGTTCGAGCAGATGGCCGCCGACGCTTTCCGCGACCAGATCGAAACGAACCTGTTCGGCGTGGTCAACATGACGCGCGCGGTGCTGCCGACGATGCGTGCGCAGCGCGCGGGCCACATCTTCCAGGTGTCGTCGGTCGGCGGGCGCACGGCGACGGCCGGCCTGTCCGCGTATCAGGCCGCGAAGTGGGCGGTCGGCGGGTTCAGCGACGTGCTGTCGAAGGAAGTCGCGCCGTTCGGCGTGCGCGTGTGCACGCTGGAGCCGGGCGGGATGCGCACCGAATGGGCGGCGCAGGCGAAGCGCGAGGTCGACGGCTTGCTGCCCGACTACCAGCCGTCGGTCGGGAAGATTCTCGAATTGCTCGGCGCGTATGGCGGCCACGAGGTCGGCGACCCCGCACGGATCGCGGCGCTGATCGTCGAGCTGTCGCGTCGCGACGACGTGCCGATGCGTCTGCTGCTCGGCGGCGATGCGCTGTTCGTGTGCGAGCAGGCGGAAGCGCAGCGGGCGGAGGAGGCGGCGCGGTGGCGCGATGCGACGCTGTCGACGATGTTCCCGGACGCGAAGCTCCCGGACACGACGGCGTTGAAGGCGCTCAAATGAGCGCGGCCGCATACCGCTCGCGCGACGATGCGGGCCGTGCGTGACGGCAGGTCCGATGCGAGTGCCCGGATCTTCGGAAAGCGGCCGCCGCGTCGGGGCGCGATGCATGTCGCTTTCGGTTGGATGTGGATGACCTGCGGCGGGATTTTGCAGCCAGTTAAGCAGCGAGTCGCATGTCGATATCATCGGATTCCAGCCAGGCTTGACCGACCTTGGCCGGAGGTTGGTATCGATGTGCGCCATGTCGCCGTCGCTCGTTGTAAAACTGGCGCCGCTGCTCGATGAGCGCCCTGGTTTCGGTGCGGCTGCGGAACCATTCGCGATTCAGCAACGCGTCGCACAGCTTGCCATTGAAGCTTTCGACGAAGCCGTTTTGCCACGGGCGGCCGGGCGTGACGAAGGCCGGGCAGATAGACGCATCGCGCAACCAACGCATGACGCGGGCGGCAGTAAATTCCGCGCCGTAGTACATGCAGAATGAACGCCGGCTTGCCGTACAGCCGCATCAACCTCGACAGCACCGGAATCACGTCGGCGGTAGAACGTTCGCTATGCGATGATGTGCCGCTTGCTCAGATCTTTTGCCGCCATCTTCGCGGCTCTCGGCTTCCCGCGGAATGCGGATGATCTGTTCGTCGGTGTGTCTCTTCTTCATCGAGTTCTCCTTGCCTCCAGGATAAGAGGATTCACTTGCCGTCTGGTTATACGATCCGTCCCGGATCGAGCGCTTACCTTGTTCATTCCCCTACTTCGTCCATACGCTCGATTTATGCAACATCGCACATTCAATGACGAACGTCCCGCGACGAGCGCAGCCTTTTGTCAGCCCACGTCGAGCAAGTTCGCGGTACGCGGCATATACCGTGTTCAGATGAAAGCCCAATATTTCCGCGATCGCCCGCTGCGTTGGAAGCTTGTCGCCGGGTTTGAAATGGCCCGAACGAATAGCCTCTTCAATTTGGTCAGCAATTGCGTTCGCAACATGCCCCCGGATGCTGGCGAAGTCGGGATGCCAGTCAGTGGCGCTCGCGAGAGTCGAATGCGATCGTGCGCATCGAAATGACGTATCGTAATAATGTGGCTGCATCGTTGCTCCAGAGATGTATCACCTCGTTCTCAGGTCCATGGTTGCGGTAATCAATGCTTGCCCCGGCTCATGAAAATGTGAACACCGCCAATTGGTTGAAAATAGAAAATTCACACATCTCCGATCAAATTTCCGAGTTTTCCAGAACGGCACATGTCGGGATATGTACCCGTCATCACGAGATTGTCGTCTATTAAGTGATACTAATCTGTACAATAGCGCGCATGAACGCGCTCTCGACCCGGATCATCTCCGTCGCACTCTTCGCGGCGTTGTGCGCGACGGCCACCTATTGGGTTGTCACGCTGTCGGCCCGCGAGGCGCCGCTGCCCGCCGCCGCCGCACGGCCCCCGATCCGTACCGAGCGCGCCGCGGCGCTGTTCGGCGGCCAGCTCGAGCGCAATCCCGTGCAGGACATCCACCTGTTCGGTATCCTTGCGCTCGAGCGCGGCGCCGCCGCGATCGTCGGCGGCGGCGAACCGCCGCGCGCTGTGCCGCTCGGCGCCGAGGTCTCGCCCGGCACGAAGCTCGCCGAAGTCCGCCCGCGTTCGATCGTCGTCGACCGCAACAGCACCCGCGCCGAAATCTTCCTGCCCGCGAACACGCCGTCGCCGGCGACCCATGTTCGTTAAGCGCCGTAACGTACCGCCCGCGCCAGCCCGCCGGTGCGGCGCGGGCGTCACTACATCATGTCGTTCTGCTCGACGATTGGCCGCATCACGGCCAGCGAGATCACGAGCACAATGCCGCCCTGACCTTACCCCGCTGCAAGCTCCCGGCCATCCCGTCTCGAGTTGCGCTGAAGGTTATCGAAGTATCGTGTTCGCTAGTCGCGAACAGGTGGACAGGTGAACACGAACCTGTTTCCTCCAACGTGCTCAAGAGTCCGTTGCGAACGAACTCTTGAGCCACGGGCTGCCGTCGATCAATGCTGATTGCTCGATGTCGTGAAGCCCGGCGTGTTGGTGATAAAGTCGTTCGCTCTCTGAATGTCGAAACTACCCCAGCCCGTCGCACTGTCTCGACCCACCACCGCGGTGTAGTAACCGTTGTTGCCGGTGGTCACATCGTGAAAGGGGAAGGTACTGGCATAGGTATAGAGAGCAGGTGCTGCGAAACCCAATCCGTTGTTATGTGCCGACTCCAGACGTGCCCAAGCGCCGACGAACAGCGGCGAGGCCAGGCTGGTACCTCCGTTGGTGTAATAACCGGAGCTGGAAACGCCTTGCTTGACCATATCGGGACTTGTGGTGAGATAGAAAGACATGGGCGAGTTGGTCCAGTCCGCGTCGAAGGCGAGATCCGGCAATCGCCGATAGGAACCCGGCGCGCTATTCGTTTGCCAGCTCGGCATTTTCGTGTACTGGCTGACGCCTCCCCCGCTATATGGCCAGGTCGATTCCGAGAGGTAGGCATCGTCCGCGCTGGTATTCAAGGTGGTGCCGCCAACCGCTACCACATACGCCGAACTGGCGGGGTATTGCACCGAGAGCGTCGTACCGTACGCCCCATTTGGAGCCGACCCGCCGCAATCGTACGCACCGTGGTCGCCACTTGCGACCGCAAAGGTCTGCCCTTGGGTAACGCCAAGCTGGAATGCCGCATCTGCCCACCCGTTGGTACCCGTTTCGCATTCTCCCCAGGACAAGTTGATGACCTTTGCGGTGTTGTCGCTTACCGCGCGGTTGATGGCGGTCAGCAGGTTAGCGTTAGTGCTGTCGGCCGCGGCATAGAAAGTCAGTTTCTTTACGCCGCCGCTGATGCCGACGATAGCTTGCGCGTCCATCGCCCATTCGGCCTGCATGCTGTCGTCGTTGCTCGGGTTGCCAATCGACACCACGGCGGTGGGCACCGCGTTAATGTTCTTGTCGGTTTCGAATTGCTCCAGATCCTTCACCGCATTGGCCATGCTTCCCCAACCAACGATCGCTACCTCGGTATTCGAGGCGGTCGGCGTGTTACCGGCGTTGTAAACCGTGGCGAATTCCTGCGGGTAGTAGTAGTGGGCGCCAGAGGCGGTTATTCCGTAGGCAGGATTGGCTGCCTTTAAGGGCTCGGAGACAGGCCGCGAATTGGTGTGTGGCCGATCCAGCGTTTGCAGGCCAAGCACGTACTCGACCTGGTCACTCAGCGCTGACGGCACCTGGATATCGAGTGTGTTGGCGATACCCGAACGTCCGTTGCGAGTGAAATGTCCGATTTCAGTGCGAAACGCACGCCGCGCCGAACCGACTGTGCCGTAGGCCGATACGATCAGGCGGTTATCGGCAATCTGTATGTTGGTAAAGCCCATCTGAAACAGGTAGTCCGCGACTGCCTGGGCCTGTTGCGGCGTAGGTGCGAATTTTGCAGTGCTTTCCTTGCTGCTCATCCATTTGTGGTAGTAAGGGCTGCCGGAATGAAATAGTTCTCTTGTATATTGATCCAGAAAATCCTTGTTTTGAAGTTTCAGGGCGACCACGATGGACACCGGTTCTTGATCCGGCGCAGAGCCGTCAAAAATCGCACCGACGGTGTTATGGGCATTTGTACGGGTTGTTGTCCATTTGTTGAGATTTTCGCTTTTTATCGGCGCCGCAATTGCTGCTCCTTGCAGACTCATTGCCAACGCAATCGTCAAGGGCCACTGAGAAAATATGCGTATTGCTGGTCTTTTTAAGATTTTCACGATAACTCCATATCGATATGACATGAAATCGAACTAAATATTAATCTCAACAGTTTCGGCAATCAGATGCACCGCGGGCGAGGCAGGTTTCACAAGGTCTTCCAGAAATCATGGTGGCCAGCGAATTTGACCGCAAGCCTGGTCCGTGTCGAGCACACGAAAATACCGCCAAGACGTCGGGGAGAGTCGCGCAGGCAAGCGAAAGTGGCATTGCCGGTGCGCGCAACATCCAATCAGGGATAAGTTGATTCAGGAAGGCATATGTTGTGCGTGAAAATTAGGTTTTGGTACGTTAATTTGGATGCCTAATGGATGTAAAGCTGGCGCGCGATATTTGTCATCACGCGCCGGCTTTATATATCCGAGGCTTGTGAGTAAAGTCAGGATGGTTAAGAGTTGGTGGCGGAAAGAGTGGCTGAGTATGAGCTAACCCTGGCTCCCGTGCCCGTGTAGACCCAGATTCCAATATTGGTGCCGTCCTGGCAGGTGGAAATATTGGTTGCGGTATCGGTCATGACACTCGGGTATGAAACTTGTGACGTTCCGTCTGTAAATGTGGTGGTCAATTTGCAATATTGCATTCCGCTGGGGTTGGAAAACTTCGGTGCCCAATGGAATCCCTGATTAAATGCTACCGTAGATAGATCCGTGACAAATGCAATATCGGTCTGATTTGCTCCGCTTGAATTAATTTTCTGGGTGATGTTAACGTTGATGGTGGTGCTCTTCGCCTTGTTATAAATCGGGATATTACTCACCGTAACGTAATTCCCAGCCGCGAACGAAGACGGAAGACCGCTGAGCGTTGAAAGCACACTGTTCGGCGCATCGTAGTCCACACCAAGAACCTTCGTAATCGTATCGGAGATCATTGCGAAAGCAACTTCCGGATAGGTATTGTTGCCACCGTTAATTTGCCACTTTGCTAATCTCGTCAACCATTTCCATGCCTTGTCAGGCATCTTGGCGTTATAGAATGCGCTTGGCAGATAGGTGTGGTATTCGATTCCCGGGGAGCCGAGATATTTGTTTGCATTGTTGTAGGTGGTCTCCTCATTGGAGTCGATATAGTTGGCTTGATTTTGAAGTTTTGTCGAGTCAGTGATGACGCCCTTGTACAGCGGGAATATGTTCGGCTCTCTGATGTACTGGTTGTCGTAAGTCAGATTGGAATAGTTCGGGGTTGAATTGCTCGAGTATGACGTACCAGGATTTCCTACGAGGCCAACATAAAAGTGATTGGCGGTCGTCGAATACCAGTTCGAGTTGAAATTCTGAAGTAGAGTATTATATTTGCTCGTGGAGTTCTGGGTTGCAAGGCTGGGATATTTTGAAATGGCGCGATAGTAGGCAATCTGGCTTGCCGCCGTATCACCTCCGAGGAGAAGCTTCATGCCGTCAGGTAAAAATTCATTATAGGATGCCGTTTCGCCGTTCTGTGTTCGCGCCATCCGAAATCCATCGGCATTGAAGGAATCTCCGTCTACGCCATTCACATTGCTTTTGGCATTGACGTAGCTGGTCATTTGGGAAATGTAATTCGTGAAATTCTGGCCGAAATATCGGGTGTCGGCCGTAAGTCGATACATATTTGCAATGTTTTCGCCGAGTTCAAACGGTGCAGGCAGTTCGTCTCCTTGTTCGTACGGCAGCCCCATAACGCTGATTGCCCAGTAAGGTGCGTTGACGCCGCCGTTTACGTGTGATTGACTAGCGAATTTGTCGGCCATCGTGTAATTCTGTTCGTAATAGCCGAGATAATAAGCGCCGGTAGCTTGGTGGACGTAATCCCTTGAGTAATAGGCGCACCGATTCCAGAGGCCGGCAAAATAACCCGGCGGCAGCGCGGGATTGGTGTTGGGATTCGGACATGCATACGTTACGTTGTCCGCCAGCTTGTTGTTTTGCCAACTTTGTTGGTTGGCGTCATACAGTGCCGTATAGTTCGTCTGGGTGAAATTCAGTATGCGAGCCTCGGTTACCGCTGCGTTAAAGCCACTCGCCAGGCTCCCCTGATCGGTTGCCGGTGTTGGCTCACTGGATGTCGCCGTCAATTCCGCCATGGCGCTCCCTTCGTAACCGAAAAGCAAGCCACTGATGGACATGGCCAGGATCAATGCGTTCGGCTTAAATCGTGCCGCAAATTTCTTCCTGGAATTAATCGTTTTTACGGTGCTTTCATTGCTGTTTAAAGGCGTGAAGTACTGGCCTCTTTGTGAATTGGCATTCATGTTTCGACTCCTTAAAGGTAAGGGTGGAGCAGCCATGTTCAGGTCAAGACAATCCTAAAAAGTCGTTACATACAACGTAGTACTAAATTATTTTTAGAAGCGTCAAAACGTGAACAAGTAAAACTCAGTAAATTCCATGTCGTCGAGGTGCTGCACAATTAAAGGTGCAACGATCGTATTCTTGATGTGTGCGCGGTTCATTCATGCAGAGTCACCATGTGTCTGCTTGCTACCCCTCCTCTCCGAGGCCGGCGTCATAGAAATCACGACAGCGGATTCAGGCGGCATAGGTGGAAGTGGCAGCCCGAAGCCCTGCAGACTGGAGCCCGAAAGCACGACGCCTTCGTTCTGCATTTTCTCGAGCACTTCCGTCGTTTTGACGAAATGTGGCGCGACAGGTGCGTAGAGCATCTGCACGCGATAGGCGATGTCGCGCCTCAATCCGTTGATCTTGAGCGGTGTGGCGTATCGCGCGTTGTCCTCGCGTAGTCGATAGACCGCCAGAAGTGATGCATTGCTGTCTTCGGCGACGACTTGTATCCACGAGAGCGCCTCTCCGATATGCCCCTGATGGAGGGTTCCAGCATGCAGGATCGACCGCCATTCCTTGTATATGGCAATCCAGCGCACGAGGGATTCGATCTCGTCGGCGGGCATCGCTCGCGGGTCGATCTCCACGCCAAGGTGACCGAAGAGGGCGACCGCAGCCCTGAAAGCAAGCGTGTGCCGGCGGCCGGTCGTGTGGGAGCGGTCGGCTCCAATATGTGCCCCCATGAGCTCTGGGGGAAAGAAACGCAGAAAGCCGCGTTGGATGCTGATGCGCGTGAGTGCGTCATTGGAATCACTCGCCCATACGCGATGCATGCGAGTCAACACGCCGTAATCGGCTCGCCCGCCTCCAGAGGCGCAACTCTCGATTTCGACGTCTGGGAAGGCTGTGCGCAACCGGTCGAGCAACGCATAAAACGCGCGGGTTTGATGCCTGTATGCCGGAAGGCCATGATGGCCCGCCGTGGCGAGATCGCGGTTCATGTCCCACTTGAGAAAGGAAATCGAATGACCGCGCAACAAGGCGCTGATTTTCGTGAAGAGATACTCATGTACGTCCGGATCGGTGAGGTTCAGTACGAGCTGATTGCGTCCGGTCACGAGTGGCCGACCGTCGAGCTGGAGCGCCCAATCCGGGTGGGCGCGATACAGCTCGCTATCCGGATTGACCATTTCGGGTTCGACCCATAGGCCGAATTCCATTCCCAGATCTTGAACGTGATGGATGAGTGGCGTGAGCCCGCGAGGATACTTATCGGCATCGGGCCACCAGTCGCCTAGTCCGGCGCGATCGTTGTCGCGTCGATGGAACCAGCCGTCGTCGAGAACGAAACGTTCGATGCCGATCCGTGCCCCCGCACTCGCCAGTTCCTTGAGATCCTCGAGATCATGGTCGCAATACACGGCTTCCCAAGTATTGAGGATGACTGGCCGAGGTTGCATGGTTTGCCGTGGCCAGCGCAGTACATTCGCCCGAACGAAGCGGTGGAACTGCGCACTCAAGCCATTCAGGCCTTGTTCACTGTATGAAAGAAAGGCGCATGGCGTGCGATAGCGTTCGTTTGGGGCAAGCACGACTTCGCCCGGTGCCAGCCATTCCCCCAGTTGCAGTTGCCGGCGACCGTCGGCCATCGGCTCGATAATGATGGTGTGGTTTCCGCTCCATCCCAGGTGCGCGCCGTATACCGCGCCCGCATCGTCCGCCAGCGACGAGCCGACTATGACTCCCGGAAACGAGTCGTGAGAAGTGCGCCCGCGCCGGTTGTCGCGCCTCCACGTTGCCGAACCAAGGACCTCTCGATCTTCCTGGAATTCCAGCGTCCAGCGGCCCGAGAAGCCTAGTACACGATCTGCTTCTGAAGGCAGAGGTACAGTGGCGGCGGCCAACCAATCAACACGGAATGGGGTTGCGCCGCGGTTCTCCAATTCGGCCCACATCGTTATGACGTCGGATGCGGGATCGATCGAGTAACTGAGGATTACTCCCAGCCCGGCCAGCTCATCGCTCAGCTTCATCGTTACCGCGTGATTGTCGACGCTCATCTCGTCAAGCCGAAAGCGCTGAGCCCAATCACTATCACCGACTTCGCCGGGCCGACTTCCGACGAGTGCCGGTTGATGGAACCAGCCGAAGCCGTGAGTGGAAAACGAGGTGAAGGGTGGATCACCGTCGAGTAGCGTCGGCGGATGCGGTCGCGCGTCGTCTGCACTCCAGGCGATGGTGTGTGGTTCCAATTTCGTGCCGAAATGGCGCCATACAGGAGGCATATCGGCCGATTTCTCCAGCGCGATGCAGAGACTTGAACCAGTCAATTGGATGAGTTTTGTGTCGAACATACGTTTAGCCCTTGGTGGCCCCCATCGTGAGACCCGCGATAAAGTGTCGTTGCCTGAGGAAGAAAATGAGCACGGGCGGGAGGGCCGCAACGAGCGAGCCTGCTGCGACGAGATGCCATTGTGCGACCCACATACCGCTCAATGTTTTCAGTCCTGCCGTGACCGGCATTGCATGGTCACCTTGCACGAGTACCGTGGCCCAGAAGTAGTCGTTCCAGACGAAGGTAAAAACAAGCACGGATATCGCAGCCATCGCCGGCCGCACGAGCGGCAGGACGACTTTGTAGAAAACCTGAAATTCGCTGGCACCGTCCATGCGCGCGGCCTCGATAAGCTCGCGTGGTAGTTCGCGGATGAAATTGCGCATGAAGAACGTACAGAATCCTGTATTGAACGCAATATGAAACAAAATTAGTCCGGGCACGGAGTTATAGAGGCCGAGCCGGAGACTCATGAGGCGTACCGGGATCATCAGAATCTGAAACGGCACGAAATTCCCTGCAAGGAATAGAAAGAAAACAGGTAAATTCAGCCTGAATCGGTAAACGCCGAGCGCAAAGCCGGCCATGCAACTCAGCGCCACGGTGCCGATTACGGACGGAATAGTGATCGAGAAGGTGTTGAAAATATAATGTGCGAGAGGCGTTTCTGAAAAAATTTCACGATAGTTTTCGATAATCCGCCATTGGGTCGGCCAACCCCAGAAATTCCCGGAAAAAATGTCGGCGGGGCCCCGGATCGACGTCAACGCAATCCCGAGCAGCGGCAATAGCCAGACGACGAGCGTGACGGCTACCCCGGCGCGATAGAGCCACTGAGCGGAGCGGCCGGCCTGTGCAATCGGTGTGGGAAACATTCAGGCAACCTCCCTTTCCTGCTTGTAGACGCGAACGAGGACGAAGCCGATGTAGGTCAACATGACGAGAAACAGGATCGTCGCGATGGCGGAGCCGTATCCGACTCGATAGCCGTAATCGCCAAGAGCCTGCTCGTACATGTAATAGGCGAGAACCCGCGATGACCCGTACGGACCGCCTTGGGTCATGATCGACACCATATCGAAGCTGCGTAGTGCGCCGACGACCGTAACAACGATCGCGACGAACGTCGCCGAGCGCAGTTGCGGCAGGACGATGGACCACAGCATTCGCCAGCCGTGAGCGCCTTCGAGACGGGCCGCTTCTATCAGGTCGGAGCGGACGTTCGAGAGTCCCGTCACGTAAAGGATCATGCAGTACGAGATCTGCGGATAGAGTCCGGCGGCCACGATTCCGTAGGTAACGTATCGTTCATCGGAGAGCACGGCCACTGGTGTGATGCCGAACCAATGCAGCACGTGAAACAGAAGACCATTGGACGGATCATAGAACCATCCGAACATGAGCCCGACTACTGCCTGTGAAATCACGAAGGGAAAGAAAAAAAGCGATTTGACGGCCCGCATGCCGAAGATGTTCTGATTAAGTAGAAGTGAAAATAAAAGGCCGGCCGGCACGGCAAGGAGAAAGCACACCAGCCAGATAAAATTGTTCTTGAAGGCGATCCAGAAATTCGGGTCGCCGTAGAGTTCGAGATAGTTTTCGAAGCCGATGAAACGCGGTGTGCTTAACCCGTCCCACGAGTAAAAGCCAAATCCGATTGAGCGGATGATGGGGCCCAGGACATACACCGCGAAAAGCGCGAGCGCGGGTGCAAGAAAGAGCCATGGCGCTGTCACGCGCTGGTGGCGTTCCCAGAATGTCGTGGACGAGAGTCCGGTAGACGTGGCGGTGAAGTGCACGTGACCTCCATTGCCGGGCGGACGCAGTACCGCGCCCACCCTGAAAACGAGTTGATTCGGCGTTTATTTGTAGACGCGCTGACGTACTTGCTCGAGACGGTCAAGTGCTGCGCCGCGCGTGTCAGGCTTCAACATGTACCGCTCGAATGCATCCATGGCAGCCTGAGTCAATTCCGGGGACGAGTCTCGATCGAAGAACTGGGAGAGTCCCTCAGCCTTCGCAATCAGTGCGGCACCTGCCTTCAGGTAAGGGTCACGCGGTGGAGGCGCATCCTGGTTGACCGGTAGCTCGTCAGTTCGCTCACCGTATTTGGCCTGCACGTCAGCTCGCGCCATGTAGGCCAGGAAGCGGCGCGCATCGACCTTGTTTTTCGCATTCGTCGGAATGTGAATCGATTCGATCGGCGCTTCCTCCGCAAGAGGGATCGACGGATCGACGATGGGAAATGGCATGAATCCGAGCTTGTCCGTGCCAAGGCCTGCTTGCTTCATTGGCGCCACCACGAAATTGCCCATCAGGTACATCGCTCCTTTACCTTGGGCAAACAACGCAGCGGCTTCCTGCCATGTATAGGAAGCGTGATTGGCGAGGAAGTAACCTGGCTTGGTCAACTGATCCCAACGATCGAACACCGCTTGCACTCGCGAATCCTTGAAGGAGACCTTGCCTCCTGTCAGGGCCATATGGAATGCAAATCCGTTCACACGTAAATCGAGGTAGTCGAACCAGGCAAGATTCGGCCAGGGCTCCTTGGTGCCGATGACGAACGGCGCGACGCCGTTCGCCTTGAGTTTTGCACACGCATCAAGCAATTCCCGCCAGGTTTTGGGCGGTTCGATGCCCAGCTTGGAAAAAATATCCTTTCGGTAGTAGATACCCCATTGATAGTACGTATAGGGGATGCCCCATTTCTTTCCATTCAGCGTCATTGCGGACGATGCGGATTTGAGCTTGGTGTCGAGATTATTCTTAGTCCAAATGTCGGACACGTCTTCAAAGAGACCTGCTCGCACGAACGGCTCCATCTTGTGCCCTGGGTACCAGTTCACCACGTCGGGGGCGTCGGCAGTCAGGAAGTTTCGGATTGCCGTTTTGTAGGCATCGTGATCGAAACGGTTTACCCGGACCTCAACGTCGGGGTTTTCGGTCTTGAAATCGCTCACGGCCGCATCGAAGGCCGCTTTCACAGCCGGATCGGATGTGTCGGTATTGATGACAAGGGGCGCGGCGTTGGCGTCGAGTACGGTCAATACGATCATCGACAACAATACCGTTTTCAGCAGTTTCCTTCGCGTCTCCATCTGATTCTCCTCGTTGTTGGTCGGTGACGCCGTTACTACCGCCCCCGGCGTGCGTTCGCGTTGTAGTGTTCGTTGACATGCAGTTGGCCGATCACTGCACTGCCGGCTTGATGGGCGAAACCGCCGTCGGCTATCGGCATGGTGGTCATCGATGCCTGCTGGTCGAGGCAGCGTTGCAGTGCATTGCCGTCGGAATCGAATGCGTGCAGCTTGTCGGGAGGTACTGAAAATGGAAGGCGCTGGCCGGCGCTGACATTTGTCGAACCCGGCAATTTGGCTATCCAATGTGACGCCACGTCGCCGCCATTCAGGTACGCATATGTCGCCTCGCCTAGACGCTCTTGCCACATGACTTCGCGCACGAAATGCTGAGTTCGGGTGCCGAGCGCGAGATCTTCCGGACGAACGCCGAGTGTGAGTGACGCACCCGGACTCAGGGGTCTCGCATCGACACACGCCGAAAGCACGTCTCCGCTGGCCAGACGCACTTGGGCCAGGTGCTTGCCGGCCGCCATGAGTTCGGCGTCGATAAAATTCATCTTCGGTGAACCGATGAATTCGGCAACGAAGCGATTCCGCGGATGGTAATAGAGCTCGAGTGGCGGCCCGGATTGTGCCAGGCTTCCCATCCGGCGAGCGGTTTCACCAGAGTTAAGCAGTACGACTCGATCGGCGAGCGTCATGGCTTCCACCTGATCGTGCGTGACGTAAATAGTGGATGCTCGACCGATTTCGCGATGAATTCGTGCAATCTCGTGACGCGTCTGTACACGCAAGGCTGCGTCCAGATTGGAAAGCGGCTCGTCGAATAGAAAAACGCCAGGCTCACGGGCGATGGCGCGCCCGATCGCAACGCGCTGTCGCTGGCCACCGGACAGTGCGCGTGGCTTGCGATCCAGTAGATGCTCGATTTGCAGTGCGTGCGCGACGTTGAGAACCTTTTCTCGGACCGTTGCCTTGGGCGTTCCGGACAGAGTCAGTCCGAATGACAGGTTTTCATAGACGGTCATGTGAGGAAAGAGCGCGTAGCTCTGGAACACCATCGCCACGCCGCGGCGTGCGGGCGGTACGAGATTCACTCTCCGTTGGCCGATATAGATGTCTCCGTCCGTGACATCCTCGAGCCCTGCAATCATGCGAAGCAGGGTGGATTTTCCGCAACCCGAGGCGCCGAGAAATACACAAAATTCGCCCTCGGCGATGTCGAGATCGATGTCCCGAACGATGGGCAGACCGTTTCCGTATGCTTTCGACACGCCTTTCAGTATTACGCTTGCCATGCCATTCTCCATATGACCTTCTTCTTTAACCCGCGCATGCGTGCTCAATTCGAAGCCTGCACAATGGCCGTACTTTGGGGTGCGACGGAAACCTCGACATATGTGTAAGTGGGGCCGTTGCTGCCCTCGGGTTGCTCGGTTTTAACCGTTTGGGATACACCGTTCACTGTGATCTTGGGGTAGGTGCCTGAGAATCGCGCATGCCACGTGTAAGTTGATCCCCCGGTGGGGTTCTCATTGGTTAGCGTGCTCTTTGTCGTGCCGTCGTGTCTCACGGTGATCTTGCCGGTCCCGATCGGAATGTGTGAGACCTGGAGCCAAGTCATGCCGCTGGACGGCAGTTGCGAAAGCGTCGTCAGCCTGTTGTCGGGCGCATCCGGCTCAACACCGAGGAGGCCGGCAATCGCCTGCCCGACGAGCGTAAATGACACTTCCGGGTAATCGGCGTTGATGAAGTTGTTGCCATAACCGCCGTGTACGTCGTTGATGTGGTTGTATACATATTGCATCCACGCCCATGCGGTGGTGCCATCGCGGACGGCGAAAAACGCGTCGGGAAGGTAGGTCACCGCCTCGAGATTGGCTGGCGTGGAACCAAGCGCGGTGGTGTTGAGCCACGTCATGTATTGATTGCGACGCGTACCCGGTTCCATGATGCCTTTCATCGGAGGGAACCAACTCATCTCGCCGCCCCATACAGTAGACTTTTGCGCGGACGCGTCATAGCTGCGTACCACGTCGTTCGAGGTGGACGAATAGACACTCCACGGATTGTTGTAATAGGTTCTCAGGTCACCGGCTTTTGTCGCATAGGTATTCGCCGTCGTGCTGTCGCTAGCTGCCGCCGCGAGTACTTGCATTGCAAGGTAGGCTTGATATTGGCTGGATAGCGCGTCGGCAGCCTCGACCGGATTTCCCGGCGCGCCTTCGTTATAACTCGCGACGCCAGACCAGATGTCGGAACCGCTTTCCTGTGTGACTTTGACTTGCCGCCCGTTGGCCGTTCCATCACTGAGTATCCCGTAGTGGTCGTCTACGAAGGTACTAACGGTGTTTTGCGCGAACGTATATAACGAGCCAGTCGACGCGACATAATCTGCGTCCCCTGTCCAGCGATATCCGTCTGCGATGCGCTGTGTGAGTTCGAATGGCGCGGGCAACTCGCGCACAAACGATGTGTCGCTTGAATAGTCGGTCTGCCCGATCGATCCGTCAAAATTCAGCGCCCATGCAGGGTAGTATTGACGCCCGGAGGTCGCCGTCGACGCGAATGCCGTTAGCATTGCTTTGTTTTGTGCATCGAGGCCCAGCACGTGCGCGCCGATGAACTGGTGTGCAAAATCGCGGGAGTAATAGTAGGAGCGGAACGGATAGCCTGCCCAGTATGACGAGGCATACGTCACGCTGCCACGACCACTCTTGTCATTCTCATCCAGGTTGGCGACGCCGGTTGTGCAAGCCTGGCGTACCCAGGAGTTGGCCTTTGTTTTCGCCCAGTTGAACATCGCGACGACGGTCGCGTTATCCGAGGAAATCTGCGGATCGTTGGGTGCCGAGGACACGACCTCGATATCGTCGATATTGATCCAGTGACGCCCGCTTGACGATGTGAATGTGACCGTTACCACGCTGTTCGCTGTAACTGGAACCCGCGGGATGGTGTACTTGATGTAATTCGTGGTCGAGATAGAGGATGGGAGTGTGATCGTCTGAACGGTTTGACCGGCGACCTGGACTGAAAAGGTACCGCCCATTCCGGTGGCCGCTGCAATCCATGTGGAGATGTCGAATGATCCGCTTACCGGAGAAGTGACTGCCTGCGAAACAGATGATCCGTCCGCGCCTGGCAGGAACGCAGCTCTGCTACCGGTATGCGAGTTGTTCGAAGCGCATCCAGCCCCCGATGTCACCGTCCATGTACCTGGACAGGCGTAACCCACGGGATTTGCCAGTTCGAAACCCGGATCGCCAAATTTCAGGGTCTGGAAATTGGCCGGGCAGGTGGCATGTGCCAATTCGATCGAGCATAAGGCCAAAGTTGCGTAGAGAACGGTCGCATGGCCGCGATACGGCTTGGATGCCTGTGGTTGATTGCTTCTCATCATTATTAATCCCCTATTTAAATTTGTTTGTATAACTAATTAAATGATTGTCGCCACCGGTCGTGGAAATTCTTGCTGCATTCAAGGGTCAAATGGATAATCAATGGCGAGGATTGCTACATAAATATTAGTAGTCCAAATATATTTGAAAAATGTCAATGTTTCTGAACTTTGTGCTTATGGAAAATGTGTTGCGGATACTTGTTTGAACGTCGTCGTAACGAGATCTATCCTGACCCTAGGTCTTCATTTGCTTGGATGGCCGTTATTCAGATCGAAGACAATTGAATCACGGAAAAAGCTGTTCGCCTGCTCGCCTTGGGTCCGATGTGCAACAGTTTTGCACCTGTGTCGTGTATGGTCCACTTTCAGTTTCGTTTCTCGATATTTGGAGAACTCGCACCGCAGGATTGTCGGACAACCAATGGAGCAACTGCGCGAGAATGCAGCCCATCGACTGGGTTTCCAGCTATGAGTCCAAGCAACATCGCTGCCGCGTCATTCCCCTCCTTGAACGGTTCGGTGCGCACTGTTGTGAGGGGAGGCGTTGCGAATGCCGCGAGCGGAATATCGTCGTAACCGACGACTGCCAGATCGTCCGGGATGCGCAATCCGGCGTCGCGGATCGCGGCCATCGCTCCGAAAGCTACAGTGTCGTTACCCGCGAACAGCGCTGTCATGCGAGATGCTCGAGAGAGCATTGTTCGCATGGCTTCATAACCGCTTTCCGCGCTGTAATCGGCAAATGCTATCCATTCGGGGCGCACATCCAGACGCCGTGCTTCCATTGCTTGTCGGAAGCCATTCAGGCGGTCGTGTACTACCTGATAGTCATCGGATGCGAAGCCGATATGTGCAACGCGCTCATGACCGAGGCCAAGCAGATGTTCCGTTGCCCGTTGAGCGGCAGATCGGTTGTCAACGCCAATGGCACATATCGGGTGCGAATCGGCCAGGTTCGAGCCGAATACGACGAGCGGAAATTCCTTATGAGCCAGCTTACGGAGGTGATCATCGTCAAGCTTTCGTGGATTCAGGACCACCAAGCCATCGACGCGCCCACTCTCCACGAGATCAAGAAAAGCACCAGGGCGGTGCGATTCCTTGACGGGTTCGAGTATGACCTTGTAGCCGTTCGCGTGACAGGCTGCGCTCAACCCTGCGAGAAATCGAGGCAGATAGGCGTCGACGTCGACGTGAATATGATCGCCATGAGGCATGAGGAGCGCGACCGTTCTCGTCGAGCCGACGGCGAGCGATCGAGCCATGGCGTTCGGAACATAGCCGAGCTTTCTGGCTGCCGCGAGCACGCGACTGCGAGTTTCCTCGCTGATTCCCATGCCGGCGACGCCGTTCAATACGAACGACACTGTTGTTCGCGACACGCCCGCGAGTTGGGCTACCTGGATGCTGGTTACGCGACTCACTGGAGATTGCCCCTGATTCGAGTTGGCTTCAGCGTTGATCTGCAAGCTGTATGAAGCCTGCAAGACGATCGATTTCTTACCGTTTCGCCCGCTACTAACGCGCTTTAGTATAGGATCGTAATGTGTCAAGTCAAGGTCGTGGAAATTGGTGGTTACCCTTGGTTCGGCGCGGATGCCGCTGCGCAATGCACGTGAGCATCGCGGGTGACGGTGTTACGGCAAGATGTCGATGCGCACCTTCCTCGATTCAATGGAACTCGCAAGGGAGAGGCGGTAACACGCAGGGTGTGCAACAGACGGTTGTATTCCATGTTTCCTCCAGGTCTCCAGATCGGAACCGGTCCGTAGCGGACCTTGTCCGCGGATATTGCAGGTGTTGTTTCCCCTGGCGCGAAGCCTCGCGCGACTGGATTCGCTTCTTCTCGCTGGCGCTGCTTTTGCTGAAGCGATAACCCGATCCAATCGAAAGTGACACGATCGCGCTCCGTACTAACCCTGATTAACAAACCTTATCGCGGTGAAAAATTCCGCATCTTATTGAACGGATATCGGCTCGCTATAGTGGCTCGCTTTCCCGCACGCAACCGTTCGCGTGCGGCTGACACGCTGACGATCAGCAGGAGCCGCTTGATGACCACCGACGTCCGATTCACCGAAATCGAGGATCTGATGCCCGCCGCCGGCGGGCTGCGCGAGATTCGCCATCACATTCACCATCATCCGGAGCTCGCGTACGAGGAGCACGAGACGGCCGCGCTCGTCGCGGACAAGCTCGAGCAATGGGGCTGGCAGGTGACGCGCGGGGTCGGCGAGACGGGCGTGGTCGGCACGCTGCGCGTCGGCGACGGCACGCGCAGCATCGGCATCCGTGCGGACATGGACGCGCTGCCGATCATCGAGGCGACCGGCCTGCCGTACGCGAGCGGCACGCACGGCAAGATGCACGCATGCGGCCACGACGGCCACACGACGATGCTGCTCGGCGCCGCGCAACACCTCGCGAAGACGCGCAACTTCTCCGGCACCGTGCATCTGTATTTCCAGCCGGCGGAAGAGCACGGCGTCGACAGCGGCGCGAAGAAGATGATCGACGACGGCCTGTTCGACCGCTTTCCGTGCGATGCGGTGTTCGGCATGCACAACCATCCGGGCGCGGCGCCCGGCGTGTTCCTCACGCGGCGCGGCCCGTTCATGTCGGCCGGCGACAAGGCGATCATCTCGATCGAGGGCATCGGCGGCCATGCGGCGCGGCCGCACCTGACGGTCGATCCGGTGGTCGTCGCGGCGAGCATCGTGATGGCGCTGCAGACGATCGTCGCGCGCAACGTCGACCCGTCGCAGCCGGCGGTCGTCACGGTCGGCTCGATGCACGCGGGCACCGCGAACAACGTGATCCCGAACGGCGCGCGCCTCGAACTCAGCGTGCGGTCGTTCAGCCCCGACGTGCGCGCGCTGCTCAAACGCCGCATCGTCGAGCTCGCCGAGTCGCAGGCCGCGAGTTACGGCGCGACCGCGCACGTCGAGTACATCGAAGGCTATCCGGTCGTCGTCAATACGGATGCCGAAACGGATTTCGCCGCGCAGGTCGCGCGCGAGCTGGTCGGCGACGCGCACGTGGTCGAGCAGGCCGACCTGCTGATGGGCAGCGAGGATTTCGCGTTCATGCTGCAGCAGCGGCCGGGCTCGTTCGTGCGGCTCGGCAACGGCGAAGGCGAGGACGGCTGCATGGTGCACAACCCGAAGTACGACTTCAACGATCGCAACCTGCCGATCGGCGCGGCGTTCTGGACGCGCCTCGTCGAGCGGTACCTCGGGCAGTAAGCCCCGGCGGCGGCGCGCGGCCGGCGCTTCCGGCCGCATTGAGAGGAGAAACGAACGATGCAGAAAGACCATCTCGCGCTGCACCCCGCGTCGGCGGGGGCTGCCGAAGCCGATACGCGCGGCGCACCGGCCGTCACGAAGCGCGGCGCGATCGCGGCGGCCGTGATCGGCAACTGGCTGGAGTTCTTCGATTTCACCGTGTACGGCTTTTTCGCGGTGCTGATCGGCAAGCTGTTCTTCCCGTCGAGCGATCCGACCACGTCGCTGCTGCTGTCGGTCGCGACGTTCGCCGCGGGCTTCTTCACGCGGCCGCTCGGCAGCGTCGTGCTCGGCGTCTATGCGGATCGCAAGGGCCGCAAGGCCGCGCTGAACCTGACGATCATGCTGATGGCGCTCGGCACGGGCCTGATCGCGATCGCGCCGACCTACGCGCAGGTCGGCGTGGCTGCGCCGCTGCTGGTCGTCTGCGCACGGCTGATGCAGGGCTTCTCGCAGGGCGGTGAATTCGGCGCGGCGACTTCCACGCTGATCGAGCAGGGCGGCACGTCGCACCGCGCGTTCCGCGCGAGCTGGCAGCTCGCGACGCAGGGCGGCGCGGCGCTGATGGGTTCGGGCTTCGCGGCGCTGCTGTCGAACACGCTGACGAAGGACGCGCTCGAGGGCTGGGGCTGGCGCCTGCCGTTCCTCGTGGGCGTGCTGATCGCGCCGGTGGGTATGGTTCTGCGTCGCCGGCTCGCGGACGATGCGCCCTCCGACAGCCATCACGGGATCGAACGCGGCGTGCTGCGCGAGCTGTTCTCGCAGCACACGCGCACGGTGCTGCTGCTGATGCTGACGGTGATGGGCGGCACGGTGTCGACCTACATCCTGACTTTCTACATGCCGACCTATGCGATCCATACGCTCGGGCTGCCGATGAAGCTGTCGATGTTCGTCGGCGTCGCGTCGGGTTGCGTGATGCTGGTGACGTGTCCGCTGTTCGGCTGGCTGTCGGACCGCCTCGGCAGCAGGCGCATGCCGATCTTCGTCGGACGCGGCGTGCTGGTCCTGCTGCTGTTCCCGGCGTTCTGGCTGATGAACCATCATCCGACGCTGTCGGTGATCCTGCCGCTGACCGCGCTGATGCTGCTGTTCTATTCGCTCGGTTCGGCATCCGAAATGGCGCTGATGTGCGAATCGCTGCCGCGCCACGTGCGCGCGACGGGCATCTCGATCGCGTATGCGCTCGCGGTGACGATCTTCGGCGGCACCGCGCAGCTGATCGCAACCTGGCTCGTGAAGACGACGGGCAGCAAGCTCGCGCCGGCCGGCTACGTGGCCATGTGCGTGGTGCTGTCGCTGATCGCGGTCGCGATGCTGCGCGAGACGGCGCGCGAATCGATGGACTGACGTGCGGCGCCGCGGGCGGCGATCCGCGTGTGGATTACCGCCCGCGCACGGTCCTCAGGTACGACGCGAGCATCGTCGCCAGTTCCTGCGCGGCGGGCGTCAACGGCACGGCCGCGCGCTGCAGCAGGCAGACTTCCTGCGATTCAGCCTGCTCGCGCACGCGCACCTTCGCGAGCGCGCCCGCGAACGGCCCGTGCCGCGTCACGGCTTCGGATTCGAGCGCGAGGCAATCCGTCTGCGTGACGAGCTGCAGCGTTTCGAACATCCCTTCCACGGTTGCGATGATCGTCGGCGCGGGCTGGGCGTGCGCGTCGAAATACGCGAGCAGCCGGTTGACGACCGGATCGGCGCTCAGGTTCGGCGAACGCGTCGACACCCACGCGTAGTCGGCCAGCTCGGCAAGCGATTGCGCGTGCTGCCGCGGATGGCCGTTGCGGCACACGACCACCGGCGCCGACGCATGCAGCGGCGTGACCGCGAGATCGGTCGTGTCGGTCTGCTTCGCGACGAGCGCGATCGCGAAATCCACCGCGCTCTCGCGCAGCCAGCCGATCATCATCCGCGACGTGCCGGTGCGCAAGTGCACGTCGACCTTCGGGAAGCGCGCGCGGAACGCGGTCAGCACCGGCGCGAACGCATCGATCAGCGGTTCGGTCACGAGGCCCAGCGTGACGGTGCCTTCGTAGGCGCCGCTCAGCTGACGGATCTCGTGCTCGACCTGTTCGCACTCGCCGAGGATCGCGCCCGAGCGCGCGAGCAGCCGCTGGCCGACGGCCGTCGGCACGATCCCGCGATTGGTGCGCGTGAAAAGCGTCGCGCCGAGCGTCGCTTCGAGGCTCTGCAGTTGCTGCGTGACGCCGCTCTGCGCGAGATCCAGCGCGCGTGCGGCGGCGCGCAGGCTGCCGTGTTCGACGACGGCCTGGAAGATGCGGAGCTGGGACAGCGTGAACGCCATGGTCGAGCGCGAGGCCGGTGATCGGAAATACCGATCATGATAAGACAGCCGCGCGTTCCGGCGGCGACGCGCGCGCACTACGATCGCAGGCAGTCCGGCTCATGCCGGTTGTCCCACTTCCCGCCTTCCGTCGATCATGAAACGCGTGCCACGCCTCCCTCGCTTCCGCCGCTTCCTCGTTCCGCTGGCTTCGCTGTGCATCGGTTTCGCGGCGCCGTCCGCGCACGCGCTCGATGCGCATGTGGTGCGCCTCGGCATCGATCCGACCTATCCGCCGATGGACGCGAAGGCGCCCGACGGCAACCTGAAGGGTTTCGACGTCGATCTCGGCAACGAGATCTGCCGCCGCGCGCAGTTGCGCTGCCAGTGGGTCGAGCTTGAATTCTCCGGGATGATCCCGGCGCTGCAGGCGCGCAAGATCGACGCGATTTTGTCGTCGATGGCGATCACCGAGAAGCGCGAGAAGCAGATCCTGTTCTCGTCGAAACTGTTCCGCTTCAAGTCGCGACTCGTCGCGCGGCCCGAGCGCGGGCTCGGCAGCACGGCCGTGTCGCTGGCCGGCAAGCGCGTCGGCGTGCAGTCGGGCACGCAGTTCGAATCGTGGGCGCTCGCGCACTGGGCGCCGGCCGGCGTCGGCGTGGTGCCGTACAAGAGCCAGGACGACGTGTTCGCCGATCTCGTCAACGGCCGGCTCGACGCCGCGCTGCTCGGCACGGTGGAAGCCGACTACGGATTCCTGCGCCAGCCGAAGGGCAAGGGCTTCGCGTTCGTCGGCGCGCCGCTCGACCTGGGCGATCGCGGCGTCGGCATCGGAATGCGCCAGTCGGACACGGCGCTCAAGGCGTCGATCGACGGCGCGATCGCGTCGATGCTGAAGGACGGCACGTACGAGCGGATCGCGAAGCAGTACTTCGATTTCAACCCGTACGGCGACTGAGCCGAACGCGCCGTTTCCCTCGCATTTTTCATTCGGGATCCTCGATGCAGATTCGCACCACGCCGCTCCTGTCGCCGTCGATCGGCACGCAGCGCACGCTGACGAGCTTTCACTTCGGGCCGGCCGACGCCGGCCGCAAGATCTACCTGCAGGCCGCGCTGCACGCGGACGAGACGCCCGCGATGCTCGCCGCCGTCGCGCTCAAGCAGCGACTCACGCAGCTCGACGCGGCCGGCCGGCTCGCGGCCGAAGTCGTATTGGTGCCGGTCGCGAATCCGATCGGGCTCAACCACCATCTGCTCGGGCAATTCATCGGCCGGTTCGATCTCGCGAGCGGACGCAATTTCAATCGCGGCTTCCTGCCGCTCGCCGACATCGCCGCGCGGGCGCGCGACCGGCTCGGCGCGGATCCCGAACGCAATCGCGCGATCGTGCGCGAATGCGTCGGCGCGGCGTTCGACGAGATCGCGCCGCGCACCGAATTCGACGCGTTGCAGCTTGCGTTGCTGAAGCTGTCGCACGACGCGGACGTCGTGATCGACCTGCATTGCTCGCTCGAAGCGGTGATGCACGTGTACACGAGCGACGCGGCATGGCCGCAGGTCGAGCCACTCGCGCGCTATCTCGGCGCGGAGGTGTCGTTGCTCGCCGAGGATTCCGGCGGCCACGCGTTCGACGATGCGCATCACCTGCTGTGGACGCAGTTGCGGCAGCATCTGCCGGAACGCACGCCGATGGCGGCGGGCACGGTGGCCGTGACCGTCGAGTGCCGCGGCCAGCGCGACGTGACGCACGAATACGCGGCGCGCGACGCCGATGCGCTCGTCGACTATCTGGTGTGGTGCGGCGCGGTGCGCGGCGAGCGCACGCCGCTGCCGCCGCTCGCCGCGCCGGCCACGCCGCTCGCGGGCAGCGAGCAGTTCTACGCGCCGGTGAGCGGGATTCTCGTGCACCGCGCGGCGATCGGCGCGACGATTCGTGCGGGCGATCCGTTGTTCGACATCGTCGATCCGCTGACCGACGCGATCACGACGGTGTCGAGCGGCACCGACGGCGTGTTCTACATGCGCCGCGCGATCCGCTTCGTGACGGCCGGTGCGCCGCTCGGCCGCGTGACGGGGACGGTGCCGGTGCGCACGGGGATGCTGCTCGGGGCGTGAGTGCTGGTCGCGGTGCCTGAGCGGCGCCGCGCAATGTCGTACTTGTCGAATTGAGCGAGCGTTACAGCAGTGTCGGAGCATTGAACGGGCGGCCAGATGCCCCCGTTTTTTGTGTCCGCGAATGGCCGTCGCAGTGGTCCGGCCATCCCGCGGTGCACTCACCCGCGCCGTGCCACCAGTTCCGACACCGTCTGCGCGGCCTGCTGCAGCGGCCCGAGAAACTCCTTCACCATCTGCTTCGCGGTATGCCGCTGCGCGTTGCCGCTGATGTTCATCGCGGCGATCACCTGCCCGCGCCGGTTGCGGATCGGTGCCGAGATCGACATCAAGCCCACTTCGAGTTCCTGGTCGACCACGGCCCAGCCTTGCTGGCGCACCTGCGCGATCGTCGCCTTCAGCTCGCCGATGTCGGTGATCGTGCGCGGCGTGTGCGCGCGGATGCCGCTCTGCGCGAGCGTTTCGTCGAGCGCCGCGTCGTCGAGCGCGGACAGCAGCACACGGCCCATCGACGTGCAGTACGCGGGCAGGCGGCTGCCGATCGACAGGTTGATCGTCATGATCTTGTGGGTCGGCACGCGCAGCACGTAGACGATCTCGGTGCGGTCGAGCACGGCGGCCGAGCAGCTTTCGTGGATCTGCGCGGACAGCTGCTCCATCACCGGATCGGCGAGACTCCAGAACGGCATCGACGTGAGATATGCGAAGCCGAGTTCGAGGATCTTCGGCGTGAGCCGGAACAGCCGGCCGTCGGCCTCGACATAGCCGAGCGTCTGCAGCGTCAGCAGGATCCGGCGCGCGCCGGCGCGCGTGAGCCCGGTGGCCGAGGCGACCTCGGTGAGCGTCTGCTCCGGGCGCTGGGCGTCGAATGCGCGGATCACCGCGAGGCCGCGCGCGAACGACTGCACATAGGAGTCGCCCGGTTTCGTCTGGATGTCTTCGGTTGTCATGAACGGTCGGATTGTCGTGCAGCCGAGAAGATAGCGCATGGGGCCTGACACGCCAACCGCACCGCGGACCGGGCGCTTGACAGGTCGTCCCCGCACTCCCTATGATGCGTTGAACGTTCGATACACGATCTTATGTTCGTATATAGAACATTTAAGCGCATCCCGGCGGGCAATGCAAGGGGCGCGTTTCATTCACTTCCCAGCTTTGCATGAGACCGGAGACACTGATGACCGAAGCTTTTCTGTGTGATGCGATCCGTACCCCGATCGGCCGTTACGGCGGCGCGCTGTCCGGCGTGCGCGCCGACGACCTCGGCGCGGTGCCGCTCAAGGCGCTCGTCGAGCGCAACCGCGACGTCGACTGGACGGCGATCGACGACGTGATCTACGGCTGCGCGAACCAGGCCGGCGAGGACAACCGCAACGTCGCGCGCATGTCCGCGCTGCTCGCGGGTTTGCCGGAGGGCGTGCCGGGTTCGACGATCAACCGCCTGTGCGGTTCCGGGATGGATGCGGTCGGCGTGGCCGCGCGCGCGATCAAGTCGGGCGAGGCCGCGCTGATGGTGGCCGGCGGCGTCGAAAGCATGACGCGCGCCCCGTTCGTGATGGGCAAGGCCGCCAGCGCGTTCGCGCGCCAGGCCGACATCTACGACACGACGATCGGTTGGCGCTTCGTCAATCCGCTGATGAAACAGTTGCATGGCGTCGATTCGATGCCGGAGACGGCCGAGAACGTCGCGGTCGACTACAACGTCAGCCGCGCCGACCAGGACCTGTTCGCGCTGCGCAGCCAGCAGAAGGCCGCGCGTGCGCAGCAGGACGGCACGCTCGCCGAGGAAATCGTGCCGGTCACGATTCCGCAGAAGAAGGGCGATCCGGTCGTCTTTTCGCGCGACGAGCATCCGCGCGAAACGTCGCTCGAGACGCTCGCGAAGCTGAAGGGCGTCGTGCGTCCGGACGGCTCGGTGACGGCCGGCAACGCGTCGGGCGTCAACGACGGCGCTGCCGCGCTGCTGCTCGCGAACGAAGCCACCGCGAAGCGCTTCGGCCTGACGCCGCGCGCGCGCGTGCTCGGCATCGCGACGGCCGGCGTCGCGCCGCGCGTGATGGGCATCGGCCCCGCGCCGGCCACGCAGAAGCTGCTCGCCCGGCTCGGCATGACGATCGACCAGTTCGACGTGATCGAGCTGAACGAAGCGTTCGCGTCGCAGGGCCTCGCGGTGCTGCGCATGCTCGGCGTCGCCGACGACGATCCTCGCGTGAACCCGAACGGCGGCGCGATCGCGCTCGGCCATCCGCTCGGCGCGTCGGGCGCGCGCCTCGTGACGACCGCGATGTATCAGCTGCATCGCACCAACGGCCGCTTCGCGCTGTGCACGATGTGCATCGGCGTCGGCCAGGGCATCGCGATCGCGATCGAGCGCGTCTGATCGCGTCATCCTGTGAAGCGGCGGCGTTCACGTCGCTTCACAGGATTCCCGCTTCAAACGATGTGGCCGGCACGCGATCGTCGTGCCGGCCACATCGTCATTCAGCTTGCGCGCGTTGCGCGAGGCGTGCGACGAGCGCGTCGATCTCGGTGTCCGCGAACACCTCGACGCCATGCTGGCGCAGCAGCGCCGCCGTCACGCCGGCGCCGGCATGCCGTCGGCCCGCAAAACTCCCGTCGTAAATGAACGTGCTTCCGCACGAGGGGCTGCCGTCCGCCAGGATCGCGTAGCGGCAGTCGTGCGCGCGTGCCAGCGCGAGCGCGGTGCGCGCGCCGTCGATGAACGGCGCCGTCACGTCGGCGCCGTGCACGTCGACGATGCGCGCGGCACCCGACAGAACGCGTTGCCCTGATGCCCCATCCGCGATTTCGGCGGGCGGTCGCGGCACGCTCAATCCCCCTGCCAGTTCCGGACACACGGGCACCAGGCGCCCTTCGCGCTGCCATCGTGCGAGCGTTTCATGCGCGGCGGTCTTTGCCGAGCCGTTGTAACGGACGGGGTGACCGAGCACGCACATGCTGACGAGGATCTTCGGCAAGGCCGGCGGCTGCGACGCGTTCTGCAATGTCGTTCTCCGGGCAGGCGGTGTTGAGCGAGCGGAAATTCTACGCGCGGGTTGCGTTCGTGCGCGTACGGAGGACCTCGCGCCGGGCGGCATGTCCGCCGCCGCATTCCGGCACGACCGATTCCGATTCCATTGATTGCTGGATTTTTTCATCGAATTCAAATGCCGGTCGAATGGAGCCGCGCAGGCTGAATCGTTTCGCTGTGCGCAATGGTTATGTGAACCGATGCGTCGCCTGACGTAATCCAGCAAAGCATCGGGCCGTATCCGCAAAGCGCCGGACGCGATTATCGCGGGATTACTTGATCGAAATCATGTCGACGACGGAATTCAGATTTTCCGGCGCTTTCGGACTCAGGATTTCCCGGTGATTGCCGACAGTAAGGACGAGACCGTCGTAAAGCGATAAACCGTTTTTCGGCTACTGAGCGTGATTTTCGCGCCGCGCGGATCCCGCAGACGGATCCGCCTTTCGGAGCCTTGCATGCGCAACAACCAACCTGTCACCCAACAAGAATTCGAATTTCCCGACGACGTCACGCTGATGTCGACCACCGATGCCGACAGCATCATCACGTACGCGAACACGACGTTCGAATACGTGAGCGGCTTCTCGAACGACGAACTCGTCGGTCAGCCGCACAACGTCGTGCGGCACCCGGATATGCCGAAGGAGGCGTTCGCCGACATGTGGGCGACGTTGAAGAGCGGTGAGCCGTGGACCGCGCTCGTGAAGAACCGCCGCCGGAACGGCGATCATTACTGGGTGCGCGCGAACGCGGTGCCGGTGATGCGCGACGGCGTGCCGCACGGTTACCTGTCGGTGCGCACCAAGGCGCCGCGCGACGAGATCGCGGCCACCGACGCGCTGTATCGCGCGTTCCGCGAAGGCAAGGCCGGCCAGCGCCGGTTCCACAAGGGGTTGATCGTCCGGACCGGGCTGTTGCGGATCGCGTCGCTGCCGCAGACGATGTCGGTGCGCGCGCGCGTGCATTCGGCGCTGTGCGTGCTGGCGCCGGCCGTTGTCGGCGCGGGCGGGGCATGCGGGCTGGCCGGCGGCGGGCTGGCGGCGTTTGCCGCCGCGACGGCCGGCGTGTCGGTGGCCGCCGGCCTGTGGCTCGATGCGCAGATCGTGCGTCCGCTGAAACGGCTGCACGACCAGGCACTGAACGTCGCGACCGGCGAAAACCGCCGCGGCGTGCGGATGAACCGCGTCGACGAGATCGGCATGACGCTGCGCACGATCAATCAGCTCGGGCTGATGTTCCGCTGGCTCGTCGACGACGTCAGCGAGCAGGTGCACAACGTGCAGCGCGCGAGCAACGAGATCGCGCAAGGCAACAACGACCTGAGCGCGCGCACCGAACAGGCCGCGTCGAGCGTGCAGGAAACCGCCGCGTCGATGGCCGAAATGACGGCCACCGTCGACAGCAATGCCGAGACCGCGCTGCAGGCGAACCGGCTCGCCGTGTCCGCGAGCGAAGCGGCCGAGCGCGGCGGGCAGGCGGTGAGCGAGGTCGTCACGACGATGGACGACATCACCGCGAGTTCGCGCAAGATTTCCGACATCATCGGCGTGATCGACGGCATCGCGTTCCAGACCAACATCCTCGCGCTGGA
>NZ_LOSX01000012.1:0-1611 GCF_001521985.1 Burkholderia sp. RF4-BP95
GTCGAGCAGAGCGCGGCGGCGTCGGAAAGCCTGAAGCAGCAGGCGACGCGGCTCGTCGATGCGGTGAACGTGTTTCGATAATCGGCGGGGGGCGCGCGTCCGCGCGTTCCGTCGCGGCGAGCCGGTTAAATCCCGGCTTTCCGATTCGATTCGAATGTATCGAACGAGAGGGATTCTCATTTCCGAACCCGGATTTATTCGCTAATCCAGGCGGAGGAAATGTTTCCATTGGTCAGACAATTGACGCCCAAGTACTTGATAAAACGGGTTTTTTGATTCACGTATAAACAAAGTTTTCGGCTGAATCAAGATGATGCGAAATTAATGCATATTTACCCGGAGCCGGCATAATGTTTTCGCCGGATTTGCCGAAAGCGCAGGAGTGTGACCGAACGCGTGCGGGACAGCCGCGATGCGTACGGTCTCGATCCAATCCACAAGCGGACACAAGATTCGCAACCGGGAACTCCACACCATGCGCAATAACCAGCCTGTCACGCAACGCGAATTCGAATTCCCCGATGACGCGACGCTGATGTCGACCACCGACGCGGACAGTTACATCAAATACGCGAATGCCGCGTTCATTCAGGTCAGCGGATTTTCCCCCGAGGAAATCGAAGGCCAGCCGCACAACGTCGTGCGGCACCCTGATATGCCGAAGGAGGCGTTCGCCGACATGTGGGCGACGCTGAAGAACGGCGAACCATGGACCGCACTGGTAAAGAATCGTCGCAAGAACGGCGATCACTACTGGGTTCGTTCGAATACGGTGCCGGTGATGCGCAACGGGCAGCCGACCGGCTACATGTCGGTGCGCACCAAGGCGACGCGCGACGAGATCGCGGCGGCCGACGCGCTGTATCGCGCGTTCCGCGAAGGCAAGGCCGGCAATCGCCGTTTCCACAAGGGATTGATCGTCCGGACCGGGCTGATGCGCGTCGCGTCGCTGTTCCAGACGATGTCGGTGCGCGCGCGTTTGCATTCGACGCTGTGCGTGCTGGCGCCGGCCGTCGTCGGCGCGGGCTGGGCATGCGGGCTGACCGGCGGCGGGCTCGCGGCGTTCGGCGCCGCGACGGCCGGCGTGTCGGTGGCCGCCGGCCTGTGGCTCGATGCGCAGATCGCGCGTCCGCTGATGCAACTGCGTGACCAGGCGTTGCGCGTCGCGACCGGCGAGAGCCGCACCGGCGTGGCGATGAACCGCGTCGACGAGATCGGCATGACGCTGCGCACGATCAACCAGCTCGGGCTGATGTTCCGCTGGCTCGTCGACGACGTCAGCGAGCAGGTGCACAACGTGCAGCGCGCGAGCAACGAGATCGCGCAAGGCAACAACGACCTGAGCGCGCGCACCGAGCAGGCGTCGACCAGCGTGCAGCAGACGGCCGCGTCGATGGCCGAGATGACGGCCACTGTGTCGAGCAACGCGGAGACGGCGCTGCAGGCGAACCAGTTGTCGGTTTCCGCGAGCGAGGCGGCCGAGCGCGGCGGGCAGGCGGTGAGCGAGGTCGTGACGACGATGAACGACATCACGGCGAGTTCGCGCAAGATTTCCGACATCATCGGCGTGATCGACGGCATCGCGTTTCAGACCAACATCCTCGCGCTGAA
>NZ_LOSX01000013.1:0-1100 GCF_001521985.1 Burkholderia sp. RF4-BP95
GGATCGGACGCGCCGAAGTTCAGCGCCGACAGCATGTAGCAGAGGTTCGTGAGCGTCCGCTGCGCCTGGCGCGCGTCGGACGTCAACAGGTCGCGTCGCACCTCGTTGTGGGTCTTGCCGAGCGCATTCGTCGACGTCTTGCCGTCGGCCTGCGACGTGAGCGTGCCGCCGAGGATCGCTTTCGACACGCTCTTCTCGCACCAGTTGATCATGGCCTCGAACGGGTCTTTCGAACCGTCGGCGGCCTCCGTGAACTCGATCAGCATCCCCTCCGGGATGATGCCGGCGGCGTTGTGACCGATCTCGGCGACCGCGCGCAGCAGCGTGGCTTTCTCTTCCTTCGTCGAGCCGGGCGGATACTTACCGACGCGCAGCGGCAAGCCGTAGATTTCGAGGAACTCGGCGAGGTCCGACACCGCGTAGGTTTTGAACAGGTACGGCCATGCCAGGACACGATGCAGGCCCGCGCGGGTCAAATACCCGCTCTTCGCACGATGTTTGTGGACCAGCCATCCGAACGGCCAGAGCGGCGCGCCATCGGACGAATTGTCACGCAAGCGCAAATCGTTGCCGTCATACAGCGGTGTGCGAAACCAGCGCTGCGGCCGGTGGGTGAGCGTTTTCGGGAGCCACACCTTCTCGACCTGATGCCACTCGATTTCCTGCGCCGAGAATCCATGACCGATCGCGTCCATCTGATCGAACAGCACGTCGTCCAGGTTCGCGAGGTCAGTGAACCATTCCTCCAACTGCGCAGCCTGTTTTTTCTCTTCGGCGCTGGCGTTCGCGGGCGCGACAATGTTCCAGTCGAGGGTGAGCAGTGCGCGCTTGCGCTTGCTCATGTCGGCGAACAGATGCGCGTCACGCTCTTCCATGTCGGTGAACAGATCGGACTGCGCCATCAGATCGCCGTACTCGGCTGCTTCCAGAATCGAATGCAGCTTCTTCGGCGTCAGCCCGCGCGACGGATGCTGCGCAAAGTCGCGCGTGATCCAGCCGAGCTTCGACGTCTGCGGTTCGGACAACACCTCGCGCTGGATCGGCTGCCCGTACATATCAAGAATTTGTGCCATTTTTCGTTTCCTCAAAACCCGCGTCGC
>NZ_LOSX01000014.1:0-4331 GCF_001521985.1 Burkholderia sp. RF4-BP95
GTGCATGTGTCCACGCGGACACTTAGCATCTGACCTTCTGCCTACCATTGGTAGGGCGTCGTTTATTGACGGCTTACGTTTATGAGGCTGGTCCGTGCGGCTACGGGCTGTACCGGCAACTGACGGAGCGCGGCTTCGAGACTATGGTCTGTGCGCCATCGCTAATTCCCAGGAAACCCGGCGAGCGCGTCAAGACAGACCGGCGCGACGCCGCAAAGCTCGTGCGCTCTCTTCGCGCAGGCGACCTGTCGGCCGTGTACGTCCCTACTGTCGAAGACGAAGCCTTCCGGGATTTGGCCCGGGCATGGGCAGTGGCCAAGGAAGATTTGCGGCAGGCCAGGCAGCGCCTGAAGTCGTTTCTGCTCGCACATGGCGTAGGTTATACAGGCCGTGCGGACTGGAGCGAATCGCATCGACGCTGGCTCAGCGGCTATTCGTTCGCTAACGCGTGGCAACAACTGGCATTTGAAGAGCATCGACGCACGATCGAGGATCGACTTGTGCAGTGTGGACGACTGGAGGCGGCGTTGCGCGATGCAGTCATCAGCTGGCGCTTTTACCCTGTGGTGCTGGCTCTGCAGGCGATGCGCGGCGTGCAGTTTGTTACGGCTGTCGGCATGGTTTCGGAGCTGGGTGACCTGTCGCGCTTCACGCACCCACGTCAGCTCATGGCGTGGCTCGGTGTGACGCCCTCGGAGCATTCGTCGGGCGGCAAGCGACGCCAAGGCAGCATTACCAAGACCGGCAACAGCTATGCCCGCAAGCTACTTGTGGAGGCAGCCTGGAGCTATCGGCACGTGGCACGCGTTGCCCCGCAGATCCAGCAGCGACACGAAGGGCTCCCCAAAGCGATTATCGATCGTGCATGGGATGCGCAGTTGCGACTGTGCCGGCGATATCACAAGCTCGTGGCCCGCGGCAAGAATGCCAACATCGCGGTCGTCGCCGTTGCGCGCGAGTTGGCCGGCTTCATCTGGGACATCGCCCGACTCGCGATGGCGCTTGCATTGCCGCGCGGCATGCAGTCCGCATGAGACCGGCGACAGGTCGATATGGATGAACGATGAACTGATCATGGAGGGAGTTTCCTGAAGGCGGCGTAGCCCGGTATTCGAGCAATCCGCGTCTCCACTTCGCAACGGGCAGTCCCCGACTTGCGTTTTAAGAAAGCGGCAGGCTCATGAGACGGAACTCTGTAATGCGGTAACCAACCCGCGTATGTCAGTGTGATCCACCGTCGAGCATTACTGCTACGTCGCCCTCAGGAAATTCGAACACCTATGGAAAGAGATTGAAAACCGATCGTACTTGACACGGAAAGTCATATCAGTGGACAAGACCGGGTCGGCGCGCACCAGTTGGGTGTCGCAGACGGTCGCCTGGAGCGTCGCAAGCAGGCCACGCTCTGCCTCCGCCCAGATCGCTCGCCCGAGGTCCAGTAACATTCGCTCGGCGGGAATCAAGAGCCGCCTCTCGTACAGCCAGTGGTACGCATGCTGCACCAGTTCGTCGAGCGCCAGCGATTCGGCAGCATCTTGCCGCATCCACGCTTAGAGGCCGGGCCATTGGTCAGCGCCCATCGATGTCAGGCCGAGGTATTCGCACGCACGCCGACACCTGATGCTCGTATCGAGTCTTATAGCGTTGGTAGGTCGTGCGCAGCGACGCGATCAACGGTACCGGCAGGCCGAGTCGCTCGTCGACATAGCGTAGCAGTTGCCGTGGCAAGGTCCCGACATGATCCAGCGTGTGGCCGCTGGCCCGCAGAAAGACCAGTTGGATGGCGGCACCTGAGCGGCGATCGCGCCAGAAACGTTCACTGATCGCGGCCAAGTCGCTGTCGCCCAACGCAAAGTAACGCTCGACGTTGAACTCCGACAGTCGCGGGGGCAAGCGATCCTGCCCCACATACCGAAATTCCAAGCTTGGCATCTACTGTCTCCCGTCACGGTCGCAATTGAAAATTGCGGGTAGGTAGCTTACTGGATATCCCGGTCACGACTGTCGACGATAGTCAGAATCGACTGCAAAGCCTTGCTACAGAAGGCTTTGCGGCGAACCACCAGATTTTTTCACAAAAAGACGATTACCCATCGTGCCAAATTATTATTTTGGCTGAATTATTTTCACATTTCTCGATTATTGGTACGACAACGTAATGGTTGCTTGCGCGTCTGCCTCGCCACCTTTTACGTTAGAATCGGTTTGAATATACCTGGCTTTCCAACCGATGGAAACATCGCCACCTTGGTCAGGGTTATATAATGAACCGAAGGATCGCCTCTCCTGCAACCCGACAGGAGTGCTACCATCGTCGAAATTAGTGATTTGGACACCTACACCCGACGCGCCGCCTGCGTTCGACAGTGAGAGTATCCCGTTCTTCGGGTCTCCAACGACGCTCGAACCACCGGCTGGATCAATTTGATAAGACAAATTAGGAATTCCCGCTGGGCACGTCATTTTCGCCCAAAATTCTTGCGGTGTCGATGCCGACCCCACACCATTGAAGGTCGACGTCGAGATATTCGTACCCATCTGAACCGAGATATTTTTTGTTTGTATTTGACAGGTCGGTGGAACGATCTCCACATCATTGGCGCGAAAATTGTATTGACGGTAACTATTATCACCCACCAACTCAATTCCTCCAGGATTTGCGGAGCCAAAACCAACATCCCCAGTTCTCACTAATAAAATAAGCACTTCAATATCATCCGGATCATATTCTACGAACCGACATTGACTGCTACCCGCAAAACCACAAGTAGAGTGAACCCCCACTACTGCGTACGCCACCCCAACCCCCCGAATATTGGTATCCCACACCCCAAGGGGCGCGCCTTGATAGTTTATATTCTCTCCAGAATAGTGCAAATCCCCAATCAAACTCACGTTGTTTTTGGGAGAGTACAAATAATTGATATTGCCTTTTCCGGCTGCAAATATTTCCCCCTGCGCCCCCCGGCTCTTAATCGTTAATTTTCCCGGCAAGGAGATATTGTAATCGTCAGCATAGGCATTACCGACGCAACCAAGCGATACAAAGATCCCACACAGCATTAAAATTATAAGGTGAAGTGTTGTTTTTAACATTCAGAGCCCTCAATTACACTGACATCCAAAGACAAAATGACACCATCCTTGGTGAGTAAGTTTTATATAAGAAAATTTTAGAAATGAAACCGCCCCATCGTAACTCCCCGCCCAATTCAATGCATCGAACTTGAAAATAGATGCAGGTTTGATTTTCCACAAAATCCCAGCCACAAGGAATCAGCCAAAATATGAGTTGATCTCGGACCAATCCCAAATATGTTTAAGAATAGTTATGTCTTCAATGCCCCGACGCGACACACTCTTCCTTCGGTGCCGCTTTCGCAGCCGTCCTGATTTGTTCGAGCGATACCACCACGATGACCGACCATGAGGTCGGGCGGAATTCGTGGAGGCCAACGGGTCAAGCAGCGATCTGATTCAGATAGAAATGCTGCGTGAACGCGACAGGCGCTTGGTAGTTCAGGCGTGTCTGCGTGCGTTGCCGGCTGTAGAAGATTTCGATGTATTCGCTGATCGAGTGCCACGTCTGCTCGTGCGTGGCGAAGCGTTGATGATAGACCAGTTCGTACTTCAGATCGCCCGACAGGTGGGCGTGTCGGCCTCGACCGTCAGCCGGGTGCTGGCGCGTGCTGGACTGTCCCGGTTGAGCGACCTGCAACCACGTGAACCGGTTCAGCGTTACGAACACGAGGCACCGGGCAACTTGCTGCACATCGACATCAAGAAGCTCGGCCGTATCGCGCGTTCTGGCCATCGTGTGACCGGCAATCGGCGCGATACGGTCGATGGCGTTGGCTGGGAGTATCTGTTCATCGCCGTGGACGATCATGCCCGGATTACCTACACAGCGATGCATCCCGACGAGACGAAAGGCAGTGCCGTGAAATGCCTGCACGATGCCGTGGCTTGGTACGCCGGACTCGGCGTGCGTGTGCGTCGATTGCTAACCGACAACGGTTCGGCATTTCGCTCGCACGAGTTTGCGCGGGCCTGCCAGGAATTGGGTATCCGGCACAAATTTACGCGGCCGTATCGTCCGCAGACTAACGGCAAGGCCGAACGCTTCATCCAGTCAGCGTTACGTGAATAGGCCTACGCATGGACATACCCGAACTCCGCCCATCGCATCGAAGCCTTGGCGAGTTGACAGCACCAGGCCGCGAGGACGCCGTATCGGCGGCAATGGCATGCCTTCGTGAACCGCCGATTCGTTCGGCTGATGATGCCCTGCGTGTTCCTGGGGATGGAATGGTAGGCCGTTGCCCTTCCTT